>JBEKBA010000074.1:0-13770 GCA_050015635.1 Verrucomicrobiota bacterium | reverse complement strand
TGCGATTCCGCCGCAAAACCTTTCACCGTCTGCATCCCGCGCACGCTTTCGCTGAACAACAAAATCATGTTGTCCGTCAACTCGCGGTTGAGCAGATAACCCGGACGCAGCCGCGCCGAATAAAAATGCGCCAGCCACCACAGCGGCAACGACACCGACAAGCACCCGAGCGTGAGCGCCGGTTGAATCCGCCACATGAAAAACGCGTAGGCCGCCAGGGTCAGGATCATGTTCACCCCCTGCAACAACACGCCGTCCACGAACAGCCGCATGTTCTGGACGTCAGCCGTCACCCGATTGAAAATGGAATTGGAACCGTGAACATCGAAAAAGCTGAAACTCAACCGTTGCAACTTCGCATAAAGTTGGGCGCGCAACGCCGGCACGATTTCCCCCTGTGTCAGCCGCGCGGTGATCATGTTGTAAACGTAGGTGAGCACCGCGCGGAGCAACGCCAGCGCGACAATCGTTAGCGCGAGCGCGGTGACAATCTGCAACGCCGACCACGTTGGCGGCGGATTCCAGCCAAATGGATACGCGGGCGGCGGCAGGGACGGATTCAGCGCCCGCCGGATGACGTCAATGACCAGACCCAACAACTTGAGTCCTGCGATGCCCAGCAGCAGCAGCACCAGACTCAATACGATTGACCAGACACAATCCGCGCGGAACCTCCACACCAGCGTCAGCAAACGCCGAACCAGTTTTCCCGTGGAATACCGTTCGTCGGCCGTGCTGTCGTTGGATGTTCCGGATGTTTTCAGAACATCCAAAATGCCGCAGTCAGAATCCGCAATCGAATCAAAAATCGTGAACTACGGATGACGCAAGATGTCCTAAAAAAGCCATGCTGACATTCTGTTGGGTCGATTGTTTTTTTCCTTGGCATATCGTTACCCAAGGGTAATACTTGTGGCGGGGGGATATTCGGGACGGTTTATTTTGAAATAGACTTAAATGGAAACTTTACTTCAGATGCAAGATGCTTAAATTCAATCACTTGAAGTCGAATTCGTCATTCGATTTAATCGAATGGCACGCTTGCGGCTTTCATATCGAACAATCTTAATCTCAAGATGTTGCAGTTCATAGCCAACGGATTATGCACAGGTGCAGGTTGCGCGCTTGTCGCCACGGGTTTTGGTTTAATTTACACAGCGACCGGTATCTTTCATATCGTACACGGGGCAATATATACCTTCGCTGCCTGCGCGCTGTACTGTTCTTTCGTTCTTCTCATAGTTCCATTGTTTCTGTCAGTCGGACTCGCTTTGGCCAGCGTTGTTCTCATTGGCGTGCCGGTTGAGATCGTGGTCTATTGTCCGCTCGACATAAAACTAGCACCTGTGGCTGTCCTTTTGGTTAGTTCGCTCGGCGTTTACATCATTCTGGCCAACCTCATCGCCATGTTGCTTGGAAACGAAACAAAGATCCTGCGACCAGATGTTGAATCTACCCTGACATTTGGAAACCTGATTCTCATTCGAATCCAAGTTGCGCATTTGGTCGTTGCCACGTTAGAGCCGTCGTTCACCAGCGCAAGGGGCAAGGTTGGTAGGGCCAGATTGGAAAGGGTCCAGTGGGTATGCCCCATCATACTGTTATGACAAGTCCACATCTCACCTTTCATCATCTTGGGCTGACCGTGCGACGTCCGGACGAGGCGATGGCTTTTCTCTCGATCCTAGGCTACCGAGTGGGTGAAACCGTCTTCGATCCGGGGCAGAACGTTCATTTGGCGATGTGCTGCCATCAAACCGAACCGGCGGTGGAGATCATTTGGCCGGATGAGACCGAAGGTCCCGTTCACGCCCTGACGGAACGCCACCCGTCCGGCGTGATTTATCATGTGTGTTATACCACAGATAATCTTGGCTCCGCGCTGGCCGGATTGGAAAAAGCGGGAACGCGTGTCATCTGCGCTTCTCCTCCCAAACCGGCAATTCTGTTCGGGGGACGGAAGGTTTCCTTTTACAACGTTGCTGGGATTGGCCTCATCGAAATCCTCGAATGAACAATATATGAGCGCGAAATCCCTGAATTGTGCCTTGCTCAGTTCGTTCACCCTCGATCCGGTGGGAAGTTTGGTCAGCACGCGCCTAGAATCCTTGGGGGTGGTGTGCCAGTGGTTTGTCAGCCCGTTTAAACAATACCCGCAACTCATTCTGGCGGACAATTCCGAGTTGGTGGCGACCCGACCGCAGGTGGTGATCCTAGCAGTGGCGATCGAAGATCTGCTGGAAAAACTACCTTCCCCATGGACGAACGCGGCGGAGCGAAAGGCGGAGGCGGAAAGGCGGATCGCCGATTTCCTTTCATTGGTCAGCAAGTTGGCTGGGCGACTGCCCTCTGCGGCGATTTTTGTCCACGACTTTCTGCCGCTAGCGCCGCAGGGAAACCTCATTCTGGCGGGCCAATCCGGAGTGAGCTCGCGCCAACTGGCTTTGGAGGCAAATGATTTGCTGGAAAAGCTTGTGTCTGGGTTCCCCAATGTGCGTGTTGTCTCACTCACTGAAGCATTCCACGCCTTGCCGCACGCCTCTCTATGTGACCCGCGATTCTTTTACCTTGCCAAGATGCGGCTTGGGCGGCAGGCTTTGGAAGCACTCGCGGAGCACTACTGCCGCCTATTGCGGGCTTTCGTCGGCTTGCGAAAAAAGTGCATTGTCTTGGACTTGGACAACACACTGTGGGGCGGCATTCTGGGCGAGGACGGATCTGACCATCTCCAATTGAGCGATGATGGTCCCGGTAAAGCCTTTCACGACATGCAACGAATTTTGCTCGATTACTACGAAACCGGAACATTACTGGCAATTTGCAGCAAAAATGACGAATTGCTTGCCCTGTCTGCCATCCGAGAACATCCGGGGATGTTGCTACGTCCCAATCATTTTGCCGCCATGCGCATCAACTGGCAGAGCAAGGCCGACAACCTTCGCCAAATCGCGGCGGAACTCAATTTGGGTCTTGACTCCTTTGTCTTTCTGGATGATTCGGAATTGGAACGCGCGGAAGTCCGGCGTCTGGTTCCCGCCGTGACGACTCCCGAATTGCCAGCGGACCCCTCGGATTATCCAGCTTTTGTCGCGCAATTGCCGTATTTTGACGCCCTGAGCACTACGGAAGATGACCGGCACCGTAGTCAAATGTATGTCGAAGATCGCGAGCGCCGCACCTTGGCGCAAACCTCTGATTCCTTGGAGGATTTCCTGCTGGGATTGAACATTCAGGTCGTTGTGCGACGGTCGGATCGCCAGTTGGTTCCCCGTTTGGCCCAACTCAGCCAGCGTACCAATCAGTTCAATCTGACCACTCGCCGGTACACCGAAAGTGATCTCATGGCCCTGCTGGAGAATCAGAATTGGCGGTTGTACGGCGTTCTAGCCAGCGACCGGATTGGCGATTCAGGAATCAGCGGCGCGGCGTTTGTTCAGGTGGACCCTGCCGCTGCCACTGCGCGCTTGGACACGTTCTTGGTCAGTTGCCGCGTTCTAGGCCGCGGGATTGAATCCGCTTTTCTGGCGGGTGTCTGTTCGAACCTTCAAGCCAGCGGCCTTGCAACCTTGCTGGCGGAGTACCTTCCGAGCGAGAAGAATGGCGTGGCCCGCGAATTTCTTCCTAACCACGGTTTTCAATTCACCGAACTCGGCTGGCGGCGTCCCTTGGACAACGGACAAACGGGCTGTCCCGCCTGGATCCAATTAAAATTGAGTTAATTCGTCCATATGAATACCAACCAAAATGATTCGTTTGAAAGGCTCAGAAATGTGGTGGCTCGGACCTTCAAAGTCAGTCCCGAAATGGTGACCCCGCAGGCCTCGTTAGGCCAATTGCCGGGCTGGGATTCTTTCGGCCATCTGACGTTGATGATGGAAGTGGAGAAGGAGTTTTCCGTCCATTTTCCGACCGATAAAATTAACAGCCCGAAGAATGCCAGCGAAATCTGTGATTTGTTGCGCGTGATGCAAGCGGCTGGCAACCTTTAACCCACCGGGAGTTACTTATGTCGCTGTTATCACAACACCTTCTTAGTTCAGGCGCTGACTATGTCTGAACCTAAATTTTTTGCTGGGCTGCGCATTCGCCTGTTACAAGAACTGGCGATGCGCGCGCCAGGCGGCGCTTCGGTGCGGGTCAAACTGCATCGCTGCCGGGGTGTCGAGATTGGCCAAAATGTCTGGATTGGTTACGAGGCGATGTTGGAGACCGCCTATCCAAATCTGATTCATATCGGCGATAATGTATTTATCTCCATGCGGGTCACCATCCTTGCTCATTTCCGCGAGCAACGTGGCGTATGGATTGAGGATGGTGTTTTTGTCGGGCCGTGTGCTTGCATACTGCCCAACGTCCGATTGGGCAAAGGTTGTGTGGTCACGGCCGGTAGCATTGTCACCTCCAACGTTCCACCTTTCACCGTGGTGCAGGGCAATCCCGCCCGTCCGGTGGCCAAGAATGGCATTTCGCTGGTGGGTGATGAGAAGACGTTGAAGGAATTCCAGAGCCAATTGTCGCCAATCCGTTGATCGACCTTCCGGAGACTATAAGTCCTCGCTCACTACCATGTTGCAGATGAAAGTCATCGGTTTAGTCAGTTCTTCCAGCGTGCCACCGGACATGAAGTTGTTCGAGTGGATCGCTGCGCTCCTTCCTGTTCGCTTCCAAAGCGTCCAGCCCGGCTGCTGGGACGGTTTGGATGCAGCGATCTTTTTGGGCCTTGAACCCTCCTGTCCCGGCCTGCCAAGCCTGCAAATTCCCGGCGCAATGACGCCGGAGATTCCTGCTTCTCCTGCTATAGTTCAATTCGGCCAAAGCGCTGCCGTGCCCAGTGTCTTTCGCGGTCGCGTTGTCAGGCAGGAAAATCTGACCTGTGATGGCTTTCTAAACTTAAACACGGGTGATCAAACCATCGCCACCTTTGAAGGACATCCATTGTGGATCGTGCGCGGAGATGGACATGGGCGCACAGATTTTTCCGCGATGTCGTTGCCTTCAACGAAGAAACTTCGGAGTTTGTTTGAATCCTTAATCGGTCCCAATTTTTGCCGGCTCCTGCCCTTGGTTGATTTTCTGCGCCGCCTGACCGGCGAACCCGAGTGGAGCAGTCCAGGTTTGCGGGCTTGCTTCATGTTCGACGATCCAAACCTGCACAGCACCCACTACGGATGGATCAATTATCGTGAACTTGCACAAAACGCCAGGCTGCACAATTACCACGCTGCCATGGCCACCGTTCCGCTGGACGCATGGTTTGCATGCAAAAAGGCGGTTCGCTTGTTTGCGGATAATCAGACCCGACTTTCGCTTCTGATCCACGGCAACGATCATCTCTACAAGGAATTGGCGAGCTTTTCATCAGACCAACAACGACTGGGTTCGTTGGCTCAAGCCTTGAACAGGATTTCCCGGCTGGAAGCGAAAACCTCGGTTGAGGTTTCCAAGGTCATGGCTGCCCCGCATGGGGCGTGTTCCGAGGAAACATTGCGTGTTATGGCGCGGTTGGGATTTGAAGCCGCATGCATCTCACACGGGTCTCTGCACAATTATAATTCCGACAAACCCTGGGCCAAGAATATCGGCTTCGGAATTTCCGAACTCGTGGCTGGATTACCGGTCATTCCAAGATTCAGAATCAGCTATAAGTGTCAAAACTCCGTACTTCTGGCTGCCTATCTCGACCAGCCCATCATCCCGGTGGGCCATCACCAGGATGTTGCCTCCGGACTCGACATGCTGAAGGACTTGGCGGCTTTCATCAACTCTCTGGGTGATGTGCGTTGGATGGATATGAAGTGCATCGCCCGTTCAAACTATAAGACCAGAAGGGAGGGAAGCCTGCTCCAAGTGCAGTCCTTTGCCAGAGTTTTTAATCTGAGGGTTCCTCCGGGTGTGACGCAGGTTTCCATCCAAAGACCGAAGATGGATGAGGTGGTGCAAGAGGGAATATGCATCCGCAGAATGGACCAACCCGACCAGGTTTTTTCACAATACCTTGGCGAACCGTTTTCCGCTCAACCTGGGGCAGATTTGGAAATCACCTCCTTTTCACAGAACCGGATTGATCCAAGTTCAGTCCGCCTGCCCAAATTAAGAATATGGTCTCACACCCGACGGATCTTGACTGAAGGGCGGGATCGCTTCAGCCCGCTTATCTGCCGTTTGAAAGGACAGGTTCGCGAAAATGGAGCGCAGAAGACTTGATTCCGAGCATGGTTTACGTTCATAACCATCTGCATAAAAAGCTGGCATTAACGCAGCTCCGTTTTGCTTTTTTTCCGAGCGTGGTCAGTTTTTTTCGCCGCATCACCGAATTTCCGAACAATTAACTTGGAAATTGTGACTCCGAATGAAGAAAAACAAGCCCGCGTCGATCACTATTCCTCGTTTTTTGGCAGCATTTGAAAGCGAATCGCGTATTGAAGCAACTCTAATCGACTTTTCAAATTCAACTTTTCTTTGATTCTAGCCGCATAAGTATCCACAGTACTTGCGTCAATGCTCAACGAATTGGCCATCTCCCGAGTGCTTTGTCCAAGACCCATGAGTTCAAAAACCTGCAATTCCCGATCGGTCAAAAGTTCCATCGAAAAGTTACCGGACGAACCGGAACGAAGGGCCATTTGGGAGGCAATTCGCGCAGCCGCCTTTTCACTCCAGTAAATTTCTCCGTTCAAAACTTGGCGGATGGCCAGTAAAATTTTCGCCGGGCTTTCCTGTTTTGTAATGTATCCGCGCGCACCCGCGCGTATCGCCCTCTCCGCGTGCAACATCTCCTCGTGCATTGAAAAAACCAGGCTTAATACTTTCGGATGCTGATCACGCAGATTTTTGATAAGTTCCAAACCGTGAGAATCCTTTAACGTCAGATCAAGTATAACCAAATGCGCTTTAGTCGCCTCCACCATTACCAAAGCCTGTCTGCAATCGTCCGCCTCGCCACACACGCTCAAGCACGCCTCCTGCTGGATGATCCGTTTCAACGACTCACGCACCACAGGGTGATCCTCAACCAGAAGAATGCGTGTTTTTCCGTTGTCGGAAAACTGATTGACGTTTTTCATTTTTATTTGTTGAAACATCGTATTGCGGTTTTTGCCGACGATTACCCAAAAAATTCGCTTTGATCCAAAAGCATTTGTTGTACGCTTTTTTGTGAAAGTCTGACCGCAAGTTTTTTGCGTCAAACTAATTTCAGTTTAACGCCGCCACAGGTATAAAATCCGTTGTGAAGTTACAAGCAATAATCACCAGCCACACGAGAACGTTTGTGATTGGTAAATCGGAATACAATCAAAGGATGCGTCAAAATGAAACGAATTTCGCAGAAAAAATTCGCCCCGCCGTTTGGGTTTAACAGCAATTTCCTCGCAAAACCATGCAACCGGTCGTCAAAACAGCGGCTTTTGGTCACTTGGTTTGATCCCGAAACGAAATCCAGCTTCGTCCTGATAACCCAGCGGCACATGATTGTCAATCATGGCGCGTAATTTGGTTATGACACCGATAAGCCACAGATTCAATACAGTGACATGCGCCCACGATTTAGTCATAGCCTTTTCGCAGCATCAAAAGTGCCATTTAAAATTTATGCTTGAATACAAAGGTTTGCAGCCATTTTCGAACTGCTAAACCCTACTTTAGTGCAAATTTTGCATGATTTTTAGACACACATAAGGCAATTACGCTTAGCACTGTAAAAGCCCCGTGAGAGTTTTAAGAGTGAGACTTGACGATTTGCCTGCCAAAATTTAACGTCACTGCTACAAATTAGGCGGGTTTGTTGTCCCCGTAGCTCAAATGGATAGAGCCCGCGTTTCCTAAACGTGTTATTCCAGTTCAATTCTGGACGGGGACACCATTAAACGAACCGATCTTGTTACCGTCCGCGAATTACAAAAAGCTGCCGATGCTTTTTACCTCGCTCGCCTTCATTGCCGCTTCCACAGAGGCGATATTGAATCGGATACACTTGCCAAAGCGGTTGAATGATATTCCGCATTAAAAAAGAGCGAGAGATACTTGTGCAAAATCGAGGGCTTGGTAGAAATTGCTTGGATGATTTTCTAAACCGCGTATCCCAGTTCAATTCCGGGCAGGAGCACAATTTCCCCCTTCATTTTCCCTCAAATTCCGATCCTGAAATCCGATACCGCTTATGCTGATATAAGAAAGTATATATGGCCGTGCCGCCTCCCTAAAAACCTCTTAAAAACTCATATTATTGCGATATTGGAACACGGTAATGCTGTCGAGTGTCAAAAAATTGGACAGGAAAGCGGAAGTGGTGTATGTTAACAAATCAGTTGGAAAGTGTGCGGAGCGGGATTGCTGATATTGGAAGTTAAACCGTTATTATGTTGATACTGAAATAGCAGAAAAAGAAGGTAATTGTAGAACTATGAAAAATATGATCGCGTTACTGTCCTCACTACTCGAGATTAAAAGATTTGAATTAAAAAAATTGGCTATAACGAAGCCCAGAACAAGTTTAAGTTCAATCGTTTGGGTGTCGCTGTTCCTAACACTCGCATTCGCGTCGACAGGTTATCCCCAGCCGATTAACATTCTCGCCACTCAATATACAACTACTGTGTGGGATGAGGCCGGAGTCCCAAACCCCAACGGAACATTCTCTAGAACGCAAGTTTCTTCAGCCGTTCCAATCAGCGACTCGCTGTATGATCCCGTTGCTGGCAATTCGGTGGCAAATGCTAATGCAGGTCTATTCGGAGTATCGGGGTTTACTTATGCGTTTCCTGCTAGTTTCCCTGAGACCGGAAGCACTTCAATTTCTCATTCTTCTGCGTTTGCGGAAAGCGACCTCTGGTTCTCGCCTTTAACAAGCCAAACAACAACTATCAGTATACAAATTTCAGCACTAGCCAGCAGTTTCGAGGGGGGGGGAGTAAGTCTGCTTGATGTTACATCAGGGAATGAGTTGTGGAGTTATGGGTTTGGGTCATTTATGAACGTAGTTGGAGCACCATCAGACATAAATTATGGAACAACATTATCGTTTGGTTCGGATTTATCTACAGGGACAGACACCCTAATGCTTGATACAGACTTGAGTGCATCGGACACGTATGAATTAAGCATGTTGACGGGTTCAAACGCAAACAACGATCTTGAGAATGAATCGATACAACTATTATCTGGATTGGAACTTGGATTAGAACCTGTCCCCGAACCTTCGACATTCGCACTTATTGGTCTGGGTTCACTTGCTTTAGCGATGGCGCGTCGTAACTGCTCGTCGTCCACTGTTTTGTAAATCGGATGCACGACGGCGATTAACCTAAACGATTTTTCGCAGCCGGTCGTGAAACAAAATCCGCAGCCCGGCCAGAGTCCGTCCGCGGCGTCTGGAGTGCAAAAAAACCAATAAAAACAAAATCAGAACGGCGCTGGATATTGATTTTACATTTATTCAAACTGCAAAACGCCGCGACCCAAATTCCCGAGCGGCGTTTTTGCCTTTGCAACTTCCCCATCGCTGGCAAAATCGTTTCGTGACCATCACGCGGCGGCAATTTGAGCAAATGCAACAGCGCGTCGGGGGTGCGACGGCGCGCAAGGCGACGCCGGTCTTTGAACCGCTGCTGCGCGCCACAGCCAATTCTCATCGCGTGATTCTCGGTGTTGACCCGTCACTGCGCGGCACCGGTTTTGGCGTCATTCGATTGGCAAAACCATTTCCAGAAACTTTGGCGCACGGCGTGATTTCCTGTCCGCAAGATTGGGAACGTTCCCGTTGCCTAGCAAAAATTTCCGAAAAACTCCGTGACGTGATTCAAGAATATCGCCCGACCGTTTGTGTCATAGAAGGACTTTTTTACGCGCAAAATTTGCAGACCGCACTCATTATGGGTGAGGCGCGCGGTGCGTCGCTCACGACGATTGCCGCAGCCGGTCTGGAAATTTTTGAAATCGCGCCGCGCAAAGTGAAGCAAGCCATTGTCGGGTATGGCGCGGCGCAAAAATCGGCCGTCGCTAAAATGGTCCAACGGTTGTTAAATTTGCCCAAGCCGCCCGCGCCCGACGCAGCGGACGCGCTGGCACTCGCATTGACGCACGCGCATGAAAATTCGCGTTACAGTCTTACGGTGCCGAAAAAAATTTGAGTTACGCATGATCGCTTTTCTCCACGGCAAACTTGTCGAAGCTCTACCCACGCAAGTCGTCGTGGACGTGAATGGCGTTGGTTACGAAGTTTTCATCCCGCTCTCATCGTTCGACAAATTGCCGCCGCCCGGTCAGCCGGTGAAACTGCTCACGCAACTTGTTATCCGCGAAGACGCCCATATACTTTACGGATTCGCGAGCGCGGCGGAGCGGGATTTGTTCCGATTGCTCATCAACAGCGTAAGCGGCATTGGACCGAAAACAGCGCTGAATATTTTGAGCGGAATTTCCGTGACGGCATTTCGTGGCGCGGTCGCCAATGGCGACGTGAAATCACTCTCGCAAATTTCCGGCGTCGGCAAAAAAACCGCCGAGCGCATTGTCGTTGAATTGCGCGACAAAATTGGCGCGGCGGGCGCGTGGGAGGCTTCGAGCGCGAAACATACGCTTTCGCCCGACGACCAAAAGATCAATGACGCCGTACTCGCGCTCATGGCGCTGGGCTTCAAGCAAATTGAAGCGCATGATTCGGTTCGGTCGGTGCAAGCCATGCTTGGCGTAAAGGCGACCGTCGAAGATTTGGTGCGCGCGTGTTTGAAAAAGGGAAATTGATGCCCGACGAAAAATTAACCTCCGACATTTCCACCGTGACTTCAAAGAGAAAAAAATCCGGTGTCGTCATTCCGAATTCGCCGACATTTTTTCAACGGGTCGGCGCGTGGATCGTCTGGGCGGCATTAAGTTCGGTTGCGGCCACGTTGCGTTACCGCATTCACGATCCACACGGTTTTCTCGAGCGCAAAGATATTTCGCAGGCGATTTA
Organism: Verrucomicrobiota bacterium; assembly: GCA_050015635.1. Lineage (GTDB taxonomy): Bacteria > Verrucomicrobiota > Verrucomicrobiia > Limisphaerales > UBA11358 > UBA11358. The sequence continues at coordinate 2,819 of JBEKBA010000074.1, read as the reverse complement.
TTGCATATGGCATAATCGGCTCGCGCTGTGCATGAAGTTGTATTTCGCATTCGGAAAGTATCGTTCAAAAGCGGGAATGGCCGGCCTCGTCAGCGCCAGCAAGGATGGAGCATTGCTTGCGGCAATTTTAGAACGTTTCGGCGTTCAGCCGGTGCGCGGTTCGAGCAGTCGGCGCGGCGCGCAGGCGCTGCGCGAATTGACGACCTGGGCGGAACGCGGCTATGATCTCGCCATCACGCCCGACGGCCCGCGCGGGCCGCGTTACGTCGTGCAGGAAGGCACGATGTCGCTGGCGCAAATCACCGGCCTGCCCATCGTTCCGGCGTCGTATCGCTTGCAGTGGAAAATCCAGTTGAAAAGTTGGGACGGTTTTCAAATCCCGCTGCCATTCTCGCGCTGTGAAATTTTTGGAGGACGCGTGTTTCACGCACCGCGCGAAGCAACGGACGCCGAACGTGAAGAATTGCGCAAGGAACTGGAAGCAGAACTGCTCGCGATTTCCAGCGATTAAAAACCATGATCGCCCGTGTCAGTCTCGAAATTGCGCTGCGCAAAGAGTTCGATTATTTGATTCCGCCTGAACTCGCCGGACAAATCAAAGTCGGCAGCCGTGTGCAAGTGCCGTTTGGCACGCGTAAAATTCTCGGCTGTGTCACTGCGCTGGCAGAAGAGTCGGCGCACACGAATCTCAAACCGATTCTCAAAATCATCGGCGCACAAACGCTCGTCACGCCAAAGGTTTTGAAACTCGCACAATGGATCGGCGAATACTATTGCTGCGCGCCGGAGACTGCGCTGAAAAGCGTTTTGCCCGAAGCCGTGCGCAAGGAAGAAGCTGGCTGGCGCGAACGGTTGTTTGTCCGCGCGCTGTCCGTGAGCAGAGAGTTTCCAAAACTGTCCAAACGTCAGCAGGAAATTTGGAACGTTATCGAAGAACGACGCGAATTGCCGTTGTCCGAACTGCTCGAACTCACCAATACCACCGCAGCCACTGCCCGCAAACTCGAAGACCGCAACCTCGTCGAAATCACCGCGCAAATCTCCGAGCGCGACCCATACGCTCGCGAGCATATTTTGCCGACGCAATCAATCGCGTTGAATCCAGCCCAAGCGAATGCATTGGACAAAATTACAAAGGCGATGAACTTCGAAAATTCTTCGCACACTTTTCTTCTTCATGGAGTGACCGGGTCAGGAAAAACAGAAATCTACTTGCAAGCGCTCGCACACGCACTTGAGCAAGACAAAGGCGCGATCGTGCTCGTGCCGGAAATTTCGCTCACGCCGCAAACAGTCGATCGGTTCAAGGCGCGATTTAGTTCCGGTAAACTCCAAACACTCGTCGCGGTTTTACATTCGCATTTGTCTGCTGGCGAACGCCACGACGAATGGCACAAGATTCGTCAGGGTCGCGCTCGTATTGTTATCGGCGCGCGCTCGGCGATTTTTGCGCCCGTCGAACCGCTCGGTCTTATCATCGTGGACGAAGAGCACGAACACACTTACAAGCAGGAGGAAGCGCCGCGCTATCACGCGCGCGATGTGGCCATCATGCGCGGACAAATGGAAGATGCCGCCGTCGTGCTCGGCTCGGCCACGCCGTCGCTCGAAAGTTTTTACAATTGCAAACGCGGAAAGTACACACTGCTCGAATTGCCGGAGCGCGTGGACAATCAAAAAATGCCGCACGTCCGCGTCGTGGATATGCGACAGGCCGCGCACAAGGAAAAAGGCACCCCGATTTTCTCACCCCAACTCAAGGAAGCCATCACACAACGGCTCGAAAAGCGCGAGCAGACAATTTTATTTTTGAACCGGCGCGGTTATTCAACTTCGCTTCAATGCCCAAAATGCGGTTACGTTGCAGAATGTCCGAATTGCAGCCTCGCGCTCACATTTCACCGGCAGGAACAAAAACTTTGCTGCCACATCTGCGGTTTTGTTGAAAAAGTGCCGTCAGTTTGCCCCAATTCAAAATGTAAAAATCCGGCAATTCGCTTTGCCGGCATGGGCACGCAAAAGGTCGAAGAGACGCTCGTCAAATTATTCCCCAAAGCTCGCATCAAACGCATGGACGCCGACACGATGAAGCGCAAGGACGACTATAGAAAAGTTCTCGGCGATTTTCGCGCAGGCAAGACTGACATTCTCGTCGGCACGCAGATGATCGCGAAGGGACTGCATTTTCCCAACGTCACGCTCGTCGGCATCATTTACGCCGACCTTGCGTTGCATCAGCCGGATTTCCGCGCGGGCGAGCGTACCTTCCAGCTTCTTACACAGGTCGCCGGTCGCGCTGGTCGCGGCGACGTGGAGGGCGAGGTGTTCGTGCAGGCGTTCGCGCCATTTCATCCGGCGATTCAATACGCGCGCCGCCACGACTTCAACGGCTTTTACGAACAGGAAATGGAATTCCGCGAACAATTGAAATATCCACCCACAAGCCGCGTTGCGTTGCTGACGCTCAAAGGCCGCAACGAGGACAAAGTGAAATTCTCCGCTGAGTATCTGAAACGCGAATTGGAAAAAAATCTGAATGGCTTCAAAGATTTGATTCTCGCCGGGCCTGCGCCCGCGCCATTGTTGCGCGCGGAACAATTTTACCGCTACCAAATCATGTTGCGGACGCGCACGATGAGCAAATTAAGCCGCGAATTAGCGCACAGCATTCAATCGCTGGCGCTGCCCGAGGATGTCATGCTGGCCGTGGACATTGATCCGGTAAATTTAGGATGAGGAATTAATTTTATCTGCTAATTAAATTGTATAACCTGATTTTTAAATGCGCTCAACTGCTTCTCAATTAGAACGGGTTTGTA
>JBEKBA010000073.1:0-13849 GCA_050015635.1 Verrucomicrobiota bacterium | reverse complement strand
TATTCGGCGCGGCTGCGTCCGGGTTATCTGCTCAACCGCGAGTTGACGGACAACATGATTTTGTTGTTCAGCGAAAGCGTGCGCGGGATGCAGACGGTGAAAGGTTTTGCGGCGGAATCGCATCAGGTCCGGCGGTTTGAAGAAGCGAACAACAAAGTGTCCTCGCAGCAACGCAAACGGACAACGATATTGTGTGGACTTGCTGTAAAAAATTGAAGAAATTTATTGTAAATGCCCCTTGTTAACAATATACTGACTAATTGCTAACAGCATAGATGTATGTAGAATCAAGAAATTAACTACAACAAAATAACGAAAACCATTATGGATGGGCTTTCGAATTGTGGTATGTTGACAGAACGTGTTTTTTGTTATTTGAGCAACAACGGAGGCGATATGAAGTCAGGTGCTGCAAAAGAAATTCAATTTCAAAGTCCATCTTCACGGTTGGATTGCAAAATATCTTTGGAGGTTGTCACTTTTGAATGTGACTCTGATATGAAAATTGTTAAGGCGGCTGGCAAATAAAGACAGAACCAAAATCGAGCATTTTCATGACAACTGCTTTTACAACTCAAAACGAATCACCGATTTGGTACTGCGCGCGGACAAAGCCAAAACACGAGCATATTGCCGCCGCAAATTTGCAAAAAAATCTAAATCTTGAAGTGTTTCATCCTCGTTTGCGCTTTGAACGTGCCACAAAGCGCGGTGTGGTGCGGGTTTGTGAGCCGCTATTCCCTTGTTACATTTTTATTCATTGTGTAATTGAGGAAAAATTGAACGAAATTCAACGAACGAGCGGGGTTGGCGCAGTAGTCCATTTTGCCCGCCGGATTCCCAGCATAGCGGATTCAGTGATTGAAGAATTGAGGGAATGTTTCGAAGGGCAAGAGACGATGAATATCGAAGATCGAATTGCACCGGGGGATGAGGTGTTGCTGGCTGAGGGAGTTTTTGCGGGCATGCGTGCTTTTGTTTTGCGAATCATGCCGGCAAAAAGACGGATCCAAGTATTGTTAGATGTTTTAGGTCGTCCGACGCCAGCGGAAATTGATGAAAGTTCCGCCATCGTCGAAAGGAATGCCATTGCAGACTTGGTGCCATTTTTGGCTGCGCCTTCTCATAAGAGAAGTGCGCCAGCCGTTGTGTGAGGAAAATCGGGTTAATTGTTCCTGATAATGGTTATCAGGGGCAGAAGGTACGTTGCGGTTTGGCGAGAATTACTTCTCGCCAACAAGTGCGGAGCTTTCTCTAATTTTAACTCTTTTTTTCTGATTTGAAATTTCCAAAAATGAAAAAAACCTCTACCAATTACTTGCCCCCAGTCCCATACTGGAAGCGTGCATTGGATATTTTTGTTGTTTTGATAGCCCTGCCATTGGTCATTCCGCTGGCATTAGTAATAGCTGTGTTGATTCGATCTGTTTCTGCCGGGCCGGTTTTATTCAGACAGGAGCGTATAGGCTATTTTGGCAAGCGATTCATGTGCTTTAAATTCCGAACTATGTTTGTGGGAGTTGATGCGGCGAAACACCAAGGGCATCTTTACAATTTAATGACTTCCAACGCACCGATGACCAAAATGGACTCGAAAGGTGACCCCAGAATCATTCCCTTTGGCTTGCTGCTCCGCTCCTCTGGATTGGATGAGCTGCCTCAACTCATCAATGTGCTTCGCGGGGAAATGAGCCTGGTCGGTCCTCGCCCGTGTCTTTCCTACGAATACGAAAAATATCTTCCATGGCAAAAGGAAAGGTTCACAACCGTGCCCGGACTTACAGGCCTCTGGCAAGTCAATGGCAAGAACCGGACTACCTTTGTTGAAATGATTCAGTTGGATATCTCGTATGCCAGAAGCAAGAACTTGTGGCTGGATTTAAAAATAATTTTGCAAACCATTCCAGCTTTGATAATTCAAATTCTGGAGACGCACAGGACAAAAAAAACAATCTCGCATTCTGACCATATGGAAATTAATTTCGCAGATCGCGCTGCCGAATCCCATTCCTTTCCGAAAAGTACTTTCGCTGCAACATCTCGTGCGGATGGCAAAAACATTTGAATGCAGAAGAAAATAAAAATGGAGTTGTAATATGACAAAACAAATAAACGTTGGCGTGGTGGGTTGTGGATATTGGGGGCCGAATCTAGTTCGCAATTTCAGGTCGCTTTCCGATTGCAATCTGAAAATCATGTGTGACACCAATGAACAACGCCTCGCGCATCTCAAATCGTTGTATCCTGAAGTTGAAGCGGCGACCGATTACAATTATATGCTCAATGGGGTCGGACTTGACGCGGTGATCATCGCCACAGCGGTCAGGTTACATTATCCGATGGCCAGGGCGAGTTTGCTGGCGGGCAAACACACCTTCATTGAAAAACCGATGGCCAGTTCGTCTCAAGAATGCGAAGAGTTGATTAAAATTGCCCGGAAAAAGGGATTGGTGTTGATGATTGGACACACGTTTCTTTATTCCCCCGCAGTCAGAAAGATCAAGGAGATCGTGGATTCCGGCGATATTGGGGAAATTCGCTACATCAACGCGCGCCGCCTGAATTTGGGTCTTTTCCAGGAAGACATCAACGTGGCGTGGGACCTTGCTCCGCACGACATCGCGATCGTTTTGTCTATTATCGGCGAACAACCGGTCACCGTGAATTGTCAAGGCAGTGCGCACATCACGCCCGGAATTGAAGACCGAACCACGATGTGCCTGAGTTTTCAAAAACAGCGGACGGCCATCATTCAAAGCAGTTGGCTGGATCCGAGAAAAGTCCGGGAGATGACCATTGTCGGCAGCAAGCGGATGATTGTTTATGATGACGTCGCGCCGCTGGAAAAAATCCGCATTTTTGACGCCCGGGTTGAACGCCCGCCGCATTACGACACGTTTGCGGAATTTCAATACGCTTACCACTACGGAGATGTTTATTCTCCCTACATCAAACAGGAAGAACCACTTAAGACCGAGTGTCAGCACTTTCTGGATTGTATCAAATTGGGGAAAACGCCATTGACGGATGGTCAGCAGGGTTTGGAACTGGTCCGCATTCTAGAAACATCTTCTGAGTCATTGAAAAAGGGTGGTGCTCCCGTCCAACTTTATGCCCACCTGAATGGCAGCAACGGCAATCCGCCAGCCTCCGAGTGCGCCATCCGCATTTCAGTGGTGGGAATGCAGAAGAAAAAAATCGCTCCTCGAGTCAGCCGAAAACCCCGGTTGAAACTTCGCTCGCGGGCGCGGTGAGTCCGGCGTTTTATGAGTTCTTCGCAACCGATGTTTCAACGGATTGCTCCAGATGTCAGATTGGGCAAAAACACCCGCGTATTCGCCTTCGTCAACCTTTATGGATGCGAGATTGGGGACGACGTGAAGATTGGCGCGTTTGTGGAAATTCAAAAAGGGGTCAAAATCGGGAATCGTTGCAAGATTTCGAGCCACACTTTCATCTGTGAGGGCGTGACTCTGGAAGACGAGGTTTTTGTCGGCCACAGTGTCCTTTTCACCAACGACCGTTTTCCCCGAGCCACAAACAATAGTGGCCAGCTAAAAACGGAAACGGATTGGAGTTGTATTCCAACCTTGGTCAAACGTGGTGCTTCCATCGGTTCCGGCTCGACGCTGCTTTGCGGGATCACGGTCGGGGAAAACGCGCTGATCGGTGCCGGCAGCGTGGTGACCAAAGACGTGCCGCCAGGCGCGGTTGTGGCAGGCAACCCTGCAAGAGTGATTCGGTCATCTCAGTCCAAAGTTTGAATGGACTTGACCGGATAATATCGTAATCTTTAGTTTTGTATGAGCGATAAAAGCCAAGACCCGCCCTCTGCGGCAATGTCGTTGGGCGACATTTATTTTATCCTGTTCCGACATAAATGGATGATTCTTCTCTTCTCTTTTTCAGGAATATTGGGGGCGATTATACTTCTTTTTGTGGTAAAACCACCGCAATATCAATCTGAAGCCTTACTTTCTATTCGTTATATGATGGAAGAAAAATCACTGAACCCCCCCGGAGATGAGCAGGGTGCCATACCGCTGAATGACCAGAGTGACAGTATCATTAATACAGAATTATCTACGCTCCTCAGCTTGGATTTAGCCGGACAAGTGGTTCAAGCCATGACCCCGGAAAAGATTTTGGCAAAGGCAGGTGGAGGGGCAGACACAAATCGAGCTGCCTTTCTGGTAAGAAACGGATTGACTGTGGAACAGATTCCCGATAGTAGCGTAATTAGAATCCTCTATCAAAATCCGGATCCCAAACTCGTTCAACCAGTCTTGAGTGAAATTATTGACGCCTATTTCACAAAACACGTAAAGATGCATCAAGGCATGGGAGTGTCTGATAATTTTCTGACTAATGAGACAGTCCGGTTACGCGCCGAACTTGCCCAGACTGATGATCAACTCAGGAATCTCAAGCATACAGCCGGGGTGATTTCCGTTGGAAATACTCAAGAGGCATATGCCGAACAGCTCTCAAAAATTCGCCAGGATCTCTTTAGTGCCGAGGTTGAATTGTCAGGACACCAGGCCATGCTGGAAGAACTGACAAAGTCCATGGGAACAAAACCAGAAACAACAAATGTTGACTTGGCAACGGAGGTGTCCCCTGAAGCGCTTGACAACTACGAGAGGGTTTGCGCGAAACTCACTTTTCTTGAGGGAAAAGAGCAGGATTATCTGACTCAGCAGGGATTCACTGAAGAAAATGTGCTGGTCAAACAGGTTCACGAACAAATTGAGCAAAACCAAGCGCTCAAAAAGGATCTTGAAGAAAAAAATCCTCAGATCACGGCCTTGAGCGTTCCTTTATCAAGCCCTACCATCGGACTGCAAGCAGGCGACTCGATTAATTTCAAAACTGAATCTGAGCAAGTAACAGGACTGAAGGCAAAAATCCAGGCACTGAATTCGCAATTAAATCAGGTTTGGGCCGAGGAGACGAATTTCGAGAAGGTGGAGACGACCATTTCAGAATTGGAACAAAAAAAGCAGGTTGAGGAGACCGATCTCAAATATTTTATGAGCAATTTGGAAGAGTCTTGGATAGATGCAGCTTTGGGAGGAGATAAACCCGCGAATATCAGTATAATTCAAGCTGCGTCACCTCCAAGCAAAGGATGGTCAAAGCCCTTCGAAAAGAAGGTGGCAATGGTGGCCACCGGAGGCGTCTTTGGCGGGCTGGCATTTGCATTTCTTATCGAGTTGTTTTTGGATCGTTCCGTAAAGCGTCCGAAAGATATCGAGACGAAATTGCGATTGCCTTTGTTTATTTCAATCCCGGCCATAGCTACGAATGGTCATCGTCATCTAATAACGAGTGGGAACCATTTTCGCCCAAAGAATGGCGGAGACGACGAGCGTGCAACTGCTGGGAGAGTTGTACCCCATCAAGCGGCTGGCGTAGATTCAAAGAATCGTCAGCATCCTCTCCGCCGGTTTCATGAAGGTTTGCGGGACCGGTTGATTGTGTATTTTGAAACCAGAAATCTTACCCACAAACCGAAGCTTGTGGCGGTGACAAGCTGTGGCAAAGGTGCTGGCGTCAGCAGCATCGCCGCTGGATTGGCCGCTTCGCTTTCCGAAACCGGTGACGGCAACGTGCTGTTGGTCAACATCAGCGGCGAGCAAGGCGCAGCGCAGCAATTTTACAAGGGCAAACCCGGTTGTAGCCTAGACGAAGCCTTGGCACCCGACAAAAAGCAGGGCGTGCTCGTCAAAGCAAACCTCTACACAACTATGGAACAAACGGACGGGGACATGCTGCCAGCCAACTTGCCCAAAAAGATCTCGACGTTGATGCCCAAATTCAAGGCCAGCGAGTATGACTACATCATTTTCGACATGCCGCCGGTCAGCCAGACCAGCGTGACTGCGCGGCTTGCCGGACTCATGGACATGGTTTTGCTGGTGATCGAGTCGGAGAAAACGAATCAAGACGTGGTCAAGCGTGTCAATCAATTGTTGGCGGAATCCAAGGCAAAAGTCAGCACTGTGCTCAATAAAACGCGGACCTATGTTCCAGCCCGTTTGCATCAAGAGTTCCTCAACGATACCTGAAACGGCTGGTTTTAGTATGACAACTCAGCAGGTTACAACCTCGCCCCGGCAAGCAGGCAAAAGAATTTGCATGCTGGTTTATGCGTTTTACGAGCATGACAATCGTGTCATGCGTTATGCCCGGACATTGGTGGAGCGCGGAGATGAAGTGGATGTGGTTGCACTGGGTGCTGACGCAGAACAAGAGATATTCGAAAAAATTGATGGTGTGAATGTACATCGCATTCAGCGTCGGCAGCGAAACGAAAAGAATAAGTTTTCATACCTGCTCCGGTTAATCCGGTTTTGCTCGAAATCCTCGTTCGTTCTGGGTCGACGGCATTTAAAGAGCGCTTACGATTTGGTGCACGTTCACAATGTCCCCGATTTTCTGGTGTTCAGCGCCTGGTTGCCTAGGCTGGGCGGGGCGAAAATTATTTTGGACATCCACGACATTTTGCCGGAATTTTTCGCTAATAAATTTCGCAAATCTAAGGGCAGCATTTATGTTCGGATGCTGAAATGGGTTGAATTTATTTCTGCGCGGTTTGCCGACCATGTCATCATCTCGAACCATCTTTGGTTTGATAAAATCACCGCGCGTTCCCTGCCACAGGGAAAGTGTTCGGTCTTCATCAATTACGTTGACTCAGACATTTTTGGATGCAAACGGACGCGGAATAACGGGAAGTTCATTATGCTCTATCATGGCGGATTGCAACGGCATCAAGGATTGGACATCGCCATCCGGGCCTTCGCCAGAATCGCTCCACAAGCCCCTAAAGCGGAATTTCATATTTACGGCGGCGGAAACATGAAGCCAGAATTACAGACGCTGGTGAAGGAATTGGGATTAAGCGATAGGGTGATTTTCTTCGAGAGTGTGACCCTGCGGCAGATTGCGGGAATTGTTGCGAACGCGGATTTGGGAATCGTGGCCAAGCGCGCCGATTCGTTCGGCAACGAAGCTTACAGCACCAAAATCATGGAGTTCATGGCGTCTCGCGTGCCGGTCATCGTTTCCAAAACGAAGATCGACAGTTTTTATTTCAACGATTCTATCGTCCGGTTCTTTGAATCCGGCAACGAAAATGATCTGGCTGCGGCAATGCTGGACTTGATGCGAAACCCGGAACTCCGCCGAACCATGGTTCACAACTCCAGTGAGTATGTTGCGCGGAACAATTGGAATCTCAAAAAGCACGAGTACCTGAATCTTGTGGATACCTTACTTTCTCCGATGGAATTCTGTTCCAGCGCTTTAGTTGAGAAGTCCATGATCTACCGGTGACGCAAACCCTTCGGATTTTGGAAAAGATCGCCGGCAAATATTTTCATGCGATTGGATCGTACACTGTCGCTTCACCTCGTTCATCCACTGATGAGAGTGGGCGCTTCTTCCGACAAGGTGGCGTTGCCGATTCTCATGTATCACGGCATATCGGATGATCCTGAACCTGGAGTCTCGGCTTACTACAAAACGAACACCAGTCCGGCTTTGTTCGAACAACACCTGCGTTGCTTAAATGGCAAAGGTTTTCGGTCGGTGGATTTAGATAAAGCTGGTCGGCTTTTGCAGCAAAGTTGGCCGAAAGAAGAGAAATTTGTCGCCATCACGTTCGATGATGGCTTTCGCAATTTCTATGACGTTGCGTTTCCACTCCTGAAAAAATATGGCCACGTTGCAACCGTTTATCTTCTGACCGGGTTCATTGGTGAAAATCGCCGGTCGTTCAAAGGAAAGGAATGTCTGACTTGGCGGGAAGTACGCGAATTACGCGCTCACGGTATCCGAATCGGGTCGCACACGGTGAATCACTCAGTTCTTTACGGCCTTTCCTGGAACGACATCGAAAACGAACTGTCTATTTCAAAGCAACAAATCGAACAGGTATTGGGAGAAGAAATCACAAGCTTCGCCTATCCTTTTGCCTTTCCGCAGCACGACCGGCAATTCACGGAAAAATTTATCCAGCTATTGTGTCGGCAAGGTTATCAAAATTCTGTTACCACCATGATTGGTCGTGTTCGTCCGGACGATGATTTGTTGCGCTTGAAACGGCTGCCGGTCAACAGTGGCGATGACGTGGAATTGTTTGCTGCAAAGTTGGACGGTGCTTACGACTGGCTGTCCCATCCGCAAAGCTGGTTCAAGTCGGTTCGTCATCGGTTGGGTCACACGGGTCGCAGAGAGTCCAACTTGCCCGCTGCTCCGCTGACTGCTTCATCAAATTCCCGATTATGAATCCCGTCCGTTACGTCATCGTCACGCCGGTCCGCAACGAGGAGGTCTATTTGGGCAAAACTATTGATTCGGTTGTTTCTCAAACCATCCCACCAGCGGAGTGGATCATCGTCGACGACGGTTCGACCGACAAGACCGGCGAGATTGCCGATGCTGCCGCCGCGCGGCATGGCTGGATTCGCGTTCTCCATCGGGCGGATCGCGGCTTCCGGAAAGCCGGCGGCGGCGTGATGGAAGCATTTTACGACGGCTACCGGAAACTTCAGGTCCGCAACTGGGATTTTCTGGTCAAGCTGGACGGCGATTTGACCTTCGATCCGGATTACTTCGAGAGATGTTTAAAACGTTTTGAAACGAATTCAAAACTCGGCATTGGCGGCGGCTTGATCTGCAACGAAATTGCCGGCCAACGGGTTTTGGATTCAAAGGAAGACCCGAAGTTCCATGTGCGCGGCGCGACCAAGATTTACCGGCGGGCGTGCTGGAACGCCATCGGCGAACTGATTCAAACCACCGGTTGGGACACCATGGATGAGCTTAAGGCCAATATGTTGGGGTGGAAGACATACACATTTCCGGAGTTGCCCTTGATTCATCACCGTGAAACAGGGGGGTGCGACGGCTGTTGGCGCAACTGGTTTAAAAACGGCCGGGCCAATTACATCGTCGGTTATCACCCATTGTTTATGCTGGGCAAATGCGTCAAACGCGCATTCCGGCGGCCTTATGGCGTGGCTTCGTTGGCATTGTGGTGCGGATTTATGACGGGATATTTTTTGCGTGTGCCGCAGCGTGTCACGGATCGTGATGTAATACGATATTTACGCAGTGAGCAACTGCGCGCCTTGCTGGGAAGAAAATGCCTCTGGAAAGCTTACGAACAATAATTTTTCATCATGCCTGAACTTTCCGTCATCATCGTCAACTGGAACTCCAGGAATTTTCTCCGGCAATGCCTCACCTCACTGAACGCGCATTGTCGCGACGTTTCATTGGAGATTGTCGTTGTGGACGGAGGTTCATTTGATGGCTGCGGCGCAATGCTCGCGCGCGAATTTCCTTTGGTCATTTTCGTCCAGAGCGATAAAAATATTGGTTTCGCAAAGGCGAATAATTTGGGAGCTCGTCACGCCAGTGGCCGTTGCCTGCTTTTCCTGAACCCGGACACGGAATTTTTTGAAGACTCAATTCGTGTCCTGATGAGGCACCTCTTGACGTTGCCGTATGCCAGTGCAGTCGGGTGTAAGCTGCTGAATTCCGACCGCTCGTTGCAGGCCAGTTGCGTGCAGGCATTCCCGACGGTATGCAACCAGGTCCTGAACTCGGAATTTTTAAGGCGGCAATTTCCAAACTGGAAAATGTGGGGCATCTCGGCACTGTTCGCCAGCCCTCCGCGACCAGCGGTGGTTCAAGTCATATCAGGAGCGTGCATCCTGACGCGGCGCAATGTTTTTGAAGCCGTTGGCGGATTCACCGAACAGTATTTTATGTATGGTGAGGATGCGGATCTTTGTTTCAAAATCGCCCGTGCCGGGCACCGCATATATTACACACCACAGACCGCCATTATTCATCATGGTGGTGGCAGTTCGCGCCAGGCCCAGAACAATTTTTCCAACGTCATGACGCGGGAATCCGTCCACCGTTTTTTCAAACTTAACCACGGAAAAACCACAGCCGCCGTTTACCGTGTCGCAATGTCCGTTCTGTCCGTCGTCCGCCTGCCGCTGATTCTTGTCCTGCTTCCAATTTCACGCGGCAAGTTGGTGCGGCATGGAAGCGGTTCGCTGCAAAAATGGTTTTCCATTTTGCGATGGGGCTTTGGGCTGGAATCTTGGGTGCAAGATTGCGAATAAACAAAATTATTTTCATTATTGAGTGAATCAATGGCTATGGACGCGAGACTCGCAGAGGTAAAACGACTTTTCGAAAAGCCGGAGTGGTATTTGAGCGGCAGGACTTACCATGTGCGGGTGCGCATGGATGTCGTCAGGGATTTTCTGAAAGACACCGAATTCAACAGTATTCTGGACATTGGTTGTGGTGATGGATCCATTTCGCTGCCTCTTCTGACACCAGCCAGAAGGCTTACGCTGCTGGATATGTCGGACGCGATGCTGGACATCGCCCGTTCCCGGGTTCCATCCGAATTGTCCGCCGCTGTAAAAACTGCAAGCGGAGATTTCATGCAGGCCGGATTTGACACCCATTCTTATGACTTGGTGATTTGTCTTGGAGTGCTTGCCTATGTTGATTCTCCGAAACCGCTAATTGAAAAACTTCTTTCCATATTGAAACCCGGCGGCAAGTTGATTGTGGAGTGCAGCGATCGCAGTCATTTTATGAGCCGGCTGGCGCGCGGTTATGACCGGGCGAGAAATATATTCGCCAAACCCAAATTCCGCCCGGCTGCTCATTCCGCCAATGCGATTGTCGCCATGTTCCGTGGCGCGGGTTTTCAACTTGAAGCGGAATATCGATATTGTGCGCCCATTCGCGTCATGCGAAAATTGTTCAGCCAGGGGTTTCATTATCAGATGATATGTGCCGTCCACGGAAAGGCGGCTTCCAATCGTATGTGGTGGCTTGGGAATGAATGTATTTTTTATTTTAGAAAGACGCTCAAAAAAACTGAGACTAAAAGCGGTTTCGAAAGTAACGGCGGGTGATGATGAGACAGGCCATATGGAAAAAGGCTTCATACATATTTATGCCCGTTATTTTAATGGATTTATGAAACGCAGCACTAAGATCTTACAAAAGATATTATGCTTTCGCGGAGTTCATTGGATGGCAACACGACTTGGCTGGGAAGAGTTGCGCAGTCGAAGCTTCGACGAGAAGTTCAGGAACGGAGATTGGAAATTTTCCGACGATGGGTCGGGCAGGTTGGAAGCGCTTGTTACTGAATATGCCAGGGGTGGTGATGTTTTGATCATGGGATGCGGTGGTGCGGCGATTTTGAAAGAATTAAAACTGGATGCGTTTTCTTCCATATTGGGCATAGATATTTCGAACGAAGCAATCCGGCTGGCCAACCGCCACGCGGCTTCAAACGTGAGTTTTCAACAAGCTGACATGGTTGGCTTTAGATCCGCAAAGCAATTTGATCTTATCCTCTTTTCCGAGTCGTTGAATTATGTCCCATTTTTTAAGCGTCGCGCGTTTTTAAAACGATTATGTGATAACCTGAAGCCCGCAGGCTGCATATTGGTAACCATTGCTCAAGCAAAACGATATGCGAGCATATTGGCAATGATTCGGAAGGATTTTAAAGTCATTCAAGACAGGAAGATCTCTGGATCCGAGAGGCATTTAATAGTGTTTCACGCCGACAATGCACGATATTAGTTCATCACCTTCGGATAAAATTCCCCATTTATTATTCCGTGGGAGGACGGTGGTGTCCCGGACGGTTGTGTGGGCCAACAATCCAAAGAGTGTGGTTAGGATGGAAGTGTTAAAATGGTAAATCCTCTGGCGCTATTATTTCTGTTGGCGATGTGTTTTGTTATCTTACGCTGTAGTCGCCAAAATGCGGTAGGAGCACTGCTGGTGACCGCAGCCATCATACCTCTCGGCCAGGAAATCTATCTCTTTGGCTTGCACCTCTATTTTCTGCGCATTTTGATACTGGCCGGCCTTTGCCGGTTGTTAATGCGACAAGAGGCGGTCGGGTTTAGTTTGACGGGACTGGATAAATTGTTCATCGCTTGGGTGCTAGTTGGATTTGTTTGCGGACTTTTGCGCGGACCCAGCCCAGAAACATTTGGAGTTGTTTATGACTCGATGGGCGTTTACTTCCTGATCCGGATTTTGATCCGGAATACGGAAGACTTCTTGGTTTGCATCCGGGTGCTTGCTTTCGTGGGAATTATCATTGGAGCTTGCATGGCTTGGGAGGCGATAAAGCATCGAAATCCGTTTTACGTCTTTGGTGGTGTTCCGGAGGTTCCGATACAACGCGGCGACCGATTTCGTGCTCAAGGCCCGTTCCTCCAACCTATCTTGGCAGGCACGTTTGGCGCTACACTTTTTCCACTATTGTTCTGTCTCTGGCGCAAGGGGGGGCGGGGACGGTGGCTCATGTTCATCGGGATGATTGGTTCCATTGTAACAACCATTGCTTCAGCGTCAAGTGGTCCATTGCTTACTTTTATAGCTGCGGTCATCGGGTTTTGCCTTTGGCCTATGCGGGAGCGAATGTATTTATTCCGTTGGGGAATCGTGAGTGTATTTATTGGGTTTGCGCTGGTGATGAAGGCGCCAGTGTGGTATTTGCTCGCAAAGGTAAGTGACTTGGTTGGAGGAGGGGGATGGCACCGGTCATACGTAATTGATACGGCAGTTAAGCATTTCAGCCAATGGTGGTTGATAGGCACTTCGTCCACTGCTAATTGGTCATACGCAGGTTTGGTGCTGGGTGGTGCTGACTCGGCCAACATGGACATCACCAACCACTACATCATTCAAGGTATCAATGGAGGTGTATTGATGCTGGTACTGTTCCTCGCCATCATTACAGGTTGCTTTAAGATAATTGGCCAATTCGTACGGGGCGCTGCCGAGCCACCCGTTGATAGGAAGTTATTGTGGGCGCTAGGAGTATGTCTGGCCTCGCATTGCATGGCGTTCATTTCAGTATCGTATTTTGATCAGATTCAAGTATTTTGGTTTTGGTTGTTGGCCATGATTGCCACCGTTCCAATGTGGGCCACTAAAAAATCTGTTGAAAACTTGATGCCGCAGGCAGTTGAAGACGTTAATGGTGTGCCTGCCGTAAGTGTTGTCGTGTTAGAGGACAGACAACCGGAACGAATAACTTTCACATGAACTGATCCGGACTTTGGGTATTGTGTCATTTTGAATTCCCTTTGTGCCTATGGGGAATACACCCCATTGTGATTTACGCTCGAAAAACTACAATTTTAGCTAGTGAATGAAAAAAGACCAAATTTAGGTGATTACATTGCACTTCACAACGGGGGGGGCGAATTTGACTTGGCAAGAAACCTGCTCGATACATCGAACTAGTTTATGAAAAGCTGTTTTTCGCGCGTTTGGCCGATTTTAAGGTGGCAAAGCGTTGTAACTTTCAGCCTTGTCGGGCGTAATGCAATGAGGACAATTCCTGCACAAATTAGATTTTTGGTTATCGTGCTTTTTTCGATGATGTTTTCAGCCAACGCAGCCACTTGGTATGTGGACAGTTCAGTTTTGATATCGGGCAACGGCACTACCTGGTTGACTGCCTGGCAGAACCTCTCCGACATCTCTGGTGTTACCGCAGGCGACATCGTTTATATATCCGGGGGGCCAAGCGGTTCATCACAGACCTATTCGTTAAGTGGCACATGGTCGCCAGCCGGGGGAAACTCTTCTGCCAATATTACTTATCAAATCGGCCAAGATTCTTTGCATGATGGAACTGCTAAATTCTCAGGTCCAGGTGGTCAAGGTCAATTCTTAGCTGGTGTCAATTATGTAACATTGACTGGTAATGCTGGTGATGGAAAGATGCACTTTCAAGTTAGTGGCTTCTCACAGATTATGG
>JBEKBA010000072.1:0-13865 GCA_050015635.1 Verrucomicrobiota bacterium | reverse complement strand
GTTCTACGAAAATTGTCCGGTGCTCAAGGCGGATGACGCAACGCGCGACTCGCGTCTGGCGCTGTGTGATTTGACCGCGCGCGTTTTGAAACAGGGCCTCGACGTTCTCGGAATTGAAGTCGTGGAGCAGATGTGATGGTTAACGATCAAGACCGGGCCACGCCGGAGTCTTTGCAGACGGCCACCTGATGTCAAGCCGTGACCACAATTCACGGAAGCGAACGACTCTTGTGGGGAACCAAATCGTGGCGGCGTTGCGGTTGTAAATTGGGGCATTGCAGCCCGGCTGCAGCGACGCTGCATTAGCGCTGCCAGGCGCCCATCGGTGTTGTTTTCCGGTGGGATTTTTTTAACTCAACCGCATCGGCATGACGACGTAAAGGAACGGGCCGTTGATCTTCAAAACGCCCGGACTTAATTCGTCAATCAGCTCAAAGAACACTTCGTCCTCGGTCAGCGCGTTGAGCGCGTCTATGAGATAGCGCGGATTGAAGGCAATGGCCACTTCCTTCCCCTTGTAATTCACCGCGAGCGTTTCGCGCGCCTCACCGACTTCGGGTGAGTTGGCGGTGATGGCGAGATTGTTTTTCCCGAACGCGAGTTTTACCGAGTTGGCCTTTTCACTGGTCATGATTTCGGCGCGGCGCAGGGCCTGGAGAAATTCCTCGCGCATGAGCGGCACGCGTTCCTTGGCCTCGCCGGGAATCACCTGCCGGTAATTCGGATAATTGCCTTCGATTAATTTTGTGACGAGCAGCACGGAAAATCCATTGTCCCCTTTCAGCGCAAACGATGCCTGGTTCTCGCCAAACTTCATTTCCATGTCCCCTTTCTCCTGAAGCAGACGGTTCAATTCCGTCGCGGCCTTTGCGGGAACGATGAATTCACCGCTGCTTTTTTCCGAGATTTCCACTTCCTCGTCCACGAGCGCGAGGCGGCGGCCGTCCGTCGCCACCATGGTCATTTTATGATCCTTGAGACTGATGAAAATTCCGTTGAGGACGTAGCGTGATTCGTCCGTGGACACGGCAAAGGACGTTTTCCGCATCATATTCTTCACGGTTTCCTGCTGGAGCGATACTTTTTTATCGTCCTTGAATTTCGGCAGCGGCGGAAATTCATCCGCGCTCAACCCGTGAATTTTATAGAACGATGAGCCGCAGCGAATCGTGCAGATGTTTTTTTCGTCCACTTCAATGTCAATTTCCGTTCCGCCCAGTTCACGGACGATCCCGAAAAATTTCTTCACGGGAACGGTCGTTGCTCCGGGCTTTTTCACCTTCGCCTCGACTTTGCACGCGACCGTCACGTCCAGGTCGGTCGCGGTGAATTCCACGTGCCCGTCCCCGGCGCGCAGCAGCACGTTGGAAAGAATCGGCAGTGTCGTGCGCGAGCCGACGACATTTTGCACCGCTTGCAGTCCCGTAATGATTTGTTCTTTGGTGATGGTGAGGTTCATGCTCGGTTAATATTAAATTCTTTCTTAAAAATATTCTTATTATTAAGGGCTGTGAATAAGGCAAACAACCTGTTGTGTCAAGTTGCCGCAATCGTTCCCGCCCGAATGAAACGACCAATTCATTTTGGACGCCAGTGAAAAAGTGAACGGATTATCCACTTATTCCTAAATTCAACAATCCATTCACCTGTTGTCCGTCACTTATTTTCGTAGTTGTGCGCGCCGGACAATTTCAGGCAGCACACCGCAGGCAAAATCAACTTCCATCTCCGTGGTTTCGCGGCCAAGCGAAAAACGGACGAGCGAATTCGCCGCATCCGGTTTTCCCAGCGCCACCACGACGTGCGAAGGCTCCAGCGAACCCGCCGAGCACGCTGAACCGCTTGAGGCGCAAATACCTTCCAGATCCAATCCGGCGAGCAGCGCGATGCTGTCCGCGCCGTGAACGACAAGGGAAATGGTGTTGGCCAGACAATTCTCATCCGGACTGACCAATTCACATCCTTCAATTTTCTTTATCGCCGCCGCCAGTTTCGCGGATTGCTCCTTCAGTTTCGCCGCCGGAAACACCGGCGGCTTTACAAAACGTTCCATGGCCTCGATCAAACCGATCACGCCCGCGGAATTTTCTGTTCCGGCGCGCCGCTCGTTTTCATGTCCGCCGCCAAACAGAATCGGATCGGGATGCAGGGGTGATTTGATGTAAAGCAAACCCGCGCCCTTCGGCCCGTGAAATTTGTGGGCGCAGACGGAAACCAGATCCGCGTTGAATTGCCCGACGTTTTCAAACGGCTCCTTGCCGAACCACTGGACCGCGTCCGAATGAAAAAAAATTCCGCGCCCGCGACAGACAGCGCCGAGTTCTGCGATGGGCTGAATCGTTCCGATTTCATTGTTCGCCGCCATGATTGAAACCAAAACCGTGTCGGCGCGAATCGCCCTATTCAAATCGTCCGGCGAAACGCGCCCCTCCGGATTCACCGGCAGGCGCGTGACTTCAAAACCCTCTTTTTGTTCAAGATAATCAAACGATTGCAAAACCGCGTCGTGCTCGACGGCGGACGTGATCAAATGCCGGCCTTTTGGCTTGAGCAACCGCGCCGTTCCCAAAACAGCCAGGTTAATGCTCTCCGTGCCGCCGCTGGTGAAAATGATTTCGCCCGGTTTCGCGCCGAGAAATTTTGCCGCGCGGTCGCGCGCGTCGTCCAGCAGAACCCGCGCGCGCCGGCCGACGTGATGCACGCTCGAAGGATTGCCCCAAACATCGCCCAGAACCGGCAGCATCGCGTTGCGCACCGCCGGATCGAGCGGGGTTGTGGCGTTGTAATCAAAATAAATCGTTCGCGGCATCGGCACAGTTTTAAGATTTTAATCCGCGCCGACGAGACAAAAAGTTCGCGGCCCGGCCGGTTTTGGGTTACAGAAATGGGACATGAGCACACGGGTCAAAATTTGCGGCATCACGAATCCCGCCGACGCGCAAGCCGCCGTTGCGGCGGGCGCGGACGCGCTGGGCTTCATTTTTTACGAGAATAGCCCGCGCCACGTCTTGCTTAAAACGGCGGCGGAAATTTCAAAACAACTGCCGCCGTTCGTGATGCGCGTCGGGGTTTTTGTGAACGCGCCGGCGGATTTTATTTTGCGCGCGATTGGGGAATGCGGTTTGAACCTGCTCCAGTTTCACGGCGACGAGCCGCCGGAATTTTGCAGGCAGTTCGGATTGATGAGCATGAAGGCGTTTCGCATCCGCGACGCGGAATCGCTGAAGGGAATTCCGGATTACCAGACCGACGCGGTTCTGCTCGACGCATTTTCTTCAGCGACGCTTGGCGGCACGGGCGAAAAATTTAATTGGGATTTGGCGATCGAAGCGCAAAAGTTCCGCAAGCCGGTTTTTCTCGCCGGCGGTTTGACGCCGGAAAACGTCGCCGACGCCGTGCGCAAAGTCCGGCCCTTTGGCGTGGACGTTTCCAGCGGCGTGGAAATTTCGCCCGGTAAAAAAGATCACGCGAAAGTCAAAGCGTTCATCAAAGCCGTGCGCGAAGCTTGATTTTCTTCCCCGCGCCGTCAGGCGCAATGGCCGCCCCGCAAGGGGCATTCGCGTCTCTTGAGCTCGAGTTATCCCGCAAAATTTGAGCCGCTTCAGATTGTCTCTGGCCAAACCCATACCCGGGCAATCACCCGTTCGCGTTCATGCCCGGGACGAACCCGTTTTTAGTTGTAAATATTGGCAAATGAACTGCTTGCACTGACGTGCGTAACATGAGTGACCAAACAACTATTCTGCGACTGAAAGAGGACGAGTCCAAATACCGTGGCATGTTCGAGAATGCCATTGAAGGTATTTATCAAAGTACGCCCGGTGGCCGTTATCTGGTGGTCAATGCCGCTTTGGCAAGGATGTATGGTTATGAACACCCCCGGGAATTGATGAATCAGGTGTCCGACATCCAAAACCAGATTTATGTGGATGCCTCGTTTCGGGAACGATTCAAACAGCAAATCGAGCAGACCGGTTTTGTCCGCGGACTGGAATATCAGGTGCGGCGGCGCGATGGCAGCATCATCTGGATTTCGGAAAGTGCGCGCGCCGTCCGGGACGCCACCGGCGTGATCCATCACTACGAGGGATTTATTGACAACATCACCGATCGCAAGGAAGCCGAAGCTGAACGGGGCAAGCTCGAAAAGCAAATGCTGCACGCGCAAAAAATGGACGCCATCGGCACCCTGGCGGGCGGTATGGCTCACGATTTCAATAACATTCTCTGCGCCATCTTCGGCTATACGGAACTGGCTTTGGGTGACCCGCAAATCAAAGGCTTGACCCGGAACAATCTGGAAATGGTGCTCAAGTCCGCTGATCGGGCACGGGACCTCGTCAAACGGATTCTCACCTTTAGCCGGCCGGCGGACGTCCGGCGTCTTCCGCTCAAACTTGGCGACGCCCTTAAGGAAGGCGTGAAAATGCTCCACGCTACACTGCCTTCGTCCATTACCATCCAGGTTGACATTCGGACCGACGCGGACGTGGTGGTGGCGGATGGCACGGAAATGCATCAGGTTATTATGAATCTCGGTACCAATGCCGGACACGCCATGAAGTCGAAAGGCGGCCGGTTGGAATACGAATTGGAATCCCTTAATCTCGAACCCGGCCCGGCGGGCGCCCTCTCAATCCCCGCCGGCCCGTATGTTCACTTGATTGTCCGCGATACCGGCCGTGGGATGAGTTCCGAAGTCATCGAAAGGGTTTTCGAACCCTTCTTTACCACCAAAGCCCCCGGACAGGGCACGGGTTTGGGACTGACCCTGGTCCAAAAAATCGTCAACCGCAGCGGTGGTTACATTCAAGTGAGCAGTCAGGAAGGCCAGGGCACCACCTTCCACGTTTATCTTCCCCGATCTCAAGAGCCGCCGGCCTCGGCTCTGGCGGATAAAAACCAGCTCCTGTACGGACGACGCGAACAAATCCTCGTGGTGGACGACGAAATTCCCGTTCTCGGCATGATGCAGCAACACCTGCGCAAAATGGGATACCGCGTCACCACCCGGGCCGACAGCCAGGAAGCCATGAAAACTTTCCGCGCCAATTCAGATAATTTTGATTTGGTCATCACCGACCACACGATGCAGGGTATGCAGGGGGCCGATCTGGCCGAGGAAATGGGCGACATTCGTCCCGATCTGCCTGTCATTTTAATGACCGGTCTGAACCAGCCGCCGGATCTGGCTGCCTCCCGTCACGCCCCCTTGCGGTTTGTTTTTCAAAAACCCATCAATTTTATCGAACTTTCCCACCGCTTGCGCAAATTCCTCGATCACCCGGATGACCGCCTTTCACAAAAGGGCAACGAATAAGGGTTCGTCGGGTTTCGTTGCCTTTGACAGTTTTTAGAACGGGTCATAGCCCGGCAACGCGATGATGCAGGCTGGCTGCACCCGGCGCGCATGAGCTTGTTTCAGCCGAGATTGGGACCCTGCCAAAATCTTTGCACCCTTTGTCCCTTTGTGTGAAAATGAAGGCATGAGCGCGGTTGCCAAGAAAAAATTACCCGATGCCAAAGGCCATTTCGGCCTTTACGGCGGACGTTATGTGCCGGAGACGCTGATGCATCCGTTGCAGGAGCTGGAGGCCGAATATTTCCGCGCGCAGCACGACCCGGAATTTCAGCGTGAACTTTCGTATTACCTCGCGGAATTTTGCGGACGCCCCACGCCGCTTTACTTTGCCGAAAGCCTCACGCGCGAACTGGGCGGCGCAAAGATTTATCTCAAGCGCGAGGATTTGCTCCACACCGGCGCGCACAAGATCAACAACGCCATCGGCCAGATTCTCCTTGCCCGGCGCATGGGCAAGACCCGTGTCATCGCCGAGACCGGCGCGGGCCAGCATGGCGTCGCCACGGCCACCGTCGCCGCGATGTTTGGTTTGAAATGTGTCATCTACATGGGCGCGGTGGATTGCCAACGGCAGGCGCTCAACGTCTATCGCATGAATATGCTCGGCGCGGAAGTCGTGCCGGTTCACGCGGGGCAAAAAACCTTGAAGGAGGCCGTCAACGAGGCCATGCGCGACTGGGTCACGAACGTCCGCGGCACGCATTACATTCTCGGCACGGCTTACGGCGCCCATCCCTATCCGGTGATGGTGCGGAATTTCCAGCGCGTCATCGGCGACGAGGCGCGCGCGCAGATATTGGAAAAGGAAAAGCGCCTGCCCGACCTGCTCCTCGCGTGCGTCGGCGGCGGCTCGAACGCCATCGGACTGTTTTATCCGTTCCTCGATGACAAATCCGTGAAACTCGTCGGCGTGGAGGCGGGCGGCCTCGGCATCAAACCGGAACAGCACGCGGCGCGGTTTCAGGGCGGCTCGCTCGGCGTATTGCAGGGCACGCGCAGCTACATTTTACAGGACGAATTCGGCCAGATTCAATCCACCCACAGCGTCAGCGCCGGACTCGATTACGCCGCCGTCGGCCCGGAACACGCGTGGCTGCGTGACGCCAGCCGCGCCGAATACACCTACGCCACCGACGGGAAGGCACTTGAAGCATTCATGAAACTTGCGCGGCTGGAAGGCATCATTCCCGCGCTCGAAAGCGCCCACGCCATTGCCGAAATCATTCAACGCGCGCCGAAAATGTCCCGGGACGCGCTCGTCATCGTGAACCTCTCTGGTCGCGGCGACAAGGACGTGGCGCAGGTCGCGGACAAGGTGAAACTGGAAATGCCGAAGTAAATTAACTTTGACCCGTGTGCAAATAGAATTATTTTTGTGACATGAAAAGCAGTTGCTTAACAGCAATCAGCCTTTTTTCCTCGGCAGGAATTGGTGATTTGGCGTTTCAAAAATTACCGGTTGAGATCTTGCTTTCCTGTGAGATGCTTCGAGATCGGCATCAAGTTTACCTCCACAATTTTCCAAAAACTTTTCCAGTTACCGGGGACATCTGGCAGTTGAAAAATGACATCATAAAAAAAACGAAAGAGCTTTTGCGCGGAGATGAGCTAGACATTCTCTTTGCCACGCCGCCTTGTCAGGGAATGTCGAAAAACGGTCGCGGAAAACTTTTGCAGGGCATTCGTGAAGGACGGAAGCCATCGCTTGACTTTCGAAACCGACGGCTATCCTGATTTGCTCTTGCTGGACAAGTTTGGAAAACCACTGTGGGAATCGCTGGCGTCCCGCCTGCGTGAGAAAAAACCGTTCAGTCCTTTCGCAACTGGCGGAATTGAAATCAAAGCGACAGTTGGCAGCGTTCCCACGCCGGAAGACCTTGCCAAAAAGAAAATGACCAAACCTGATAAGCGAAGTCCTTTTGCGAGTGAAACGATGATATCCAAGCTGGGACTTTTCAGTCCACGCTCCAACTGGCTGATATAAGTTCGGTGCAGGCCAGCCCGTTCGGCAAGTTCTTCTTGGCTGACTTCGGCTTTCTCCCTTGCCGCACGGAGCGTTTCGGCAAATCGTCGCCTGTGAATCATGGCCAACCTTACCAAGAGTTGCCAATTTTGATAAACAGACTAAAGTATTCACTGGTTCCCCTTCTTCACCGGAATAGAAATTATGGACAGAGGGTTACACCCCTCGACTTTTTTTCGTCTCTTGCTAGATTTTTTTCATGAGTCATTGGCCAGGGCGAAGCAAGTATACAAAGACGACTTTTGGCGGACTGTTCCGCTCCGAGCTAATGGCTCGAATTCGAAGCAGGCAAAATGCGACGACAGAATTGAAATTGCTATTACTCCTTCGTCTGAACCGTCTACGTGGATGGCGGCGCGGATTCCCATTGTTGGGGAATCCGGATTTCGTTTTTCCAAAGTCAAAGCTGGCCATATTTGTTGATGGTTGTTTTTGGCATGGTCACGATTGCGGTCGCAATCTGAAACCGAAACGTAATGCGGCGAAGTGGCGAGAAAAAATCCAAGGCAATCGGAATCGTGATTTCCGAGTCATATGTAAGTTACACACGGCCGGATGGAGAGTTGTTCGGATTTGGGAATGTGCGCTGGCAAAGCGACCAGAACTTTGCATCAAACGAATTCAGCGAGCGCTAATCTGAGATTTTTCGCCGAACAACCACCCGATTTCTCTCTGGAAGAACCATGATGCCTTTGAATGCGCGTTTACCCGCTTGGGAAAGATTTGCACACGTCCATTTTGTAGGAGACGACACCAAGGGACTCATTTAATTTCCGATGGATTTGGTGACGGAAGAAATCCGTCGAGAAAGGCTGCCGAAAATATGAACTCAACCCTTGCCACCCGCATCGCGGCGGCGGCGGGGCTGCTCGCCGTGGCGCTCGGCGCATTCGGCGCGCACGCGCTTAAGGGGTTGCTCGCGCAAAACGGCACGACCGCCATTTGGGAAAAAGCGGTGTTATATCATTTCATCCACGCCGTGATGCTGTTTGTGCTGGCGGAACGAAAACCGTTTCCGGCGGTCGCCTGGTGGAGTTTTCTAACGGGAATTTTCTTTTTCTCCGGCTCGCTTTATCTGCTGGCGGTGACGAATGCGCATTGGCTCGGCGCGGTGACACCGTTGGGTGGTGTGAGTTTCCTCGTCGGCTGGGCGTGGCTGGTGTTCAGGTCTTCACCCGCGTAAATTTTATCCGCCATCGCATTGCTTCGGCGCGACGGGCGCGGGACGAAATTGTTTTTGTTTGCCGCCCCGGCTAAATTCCATGCGGCCCGTCACGATTTTCTTCAGCCGATTCCTGCGGCAGGTAGGTAATGATGCGGGCGCTGCGGCGGTAGGAGAAGTAGGAATACGCCCATTGGAACAACACGGCGGTGCGGTTGCGGAAGCCGACCAGAAAAATCAGGTGGATGAACAGCCACGCCATCCACGCCGCCATGCCGGACAGTTTGATTTTGCCGATCATCGCCACCGCCGCCGAACGGCCGATGGTCGCCATCGTGCCTTTGTCAAAATACCGGAATGCCGGTCGCGCCGCCGGCTGCGCGCCGGAACGGAGTTCGTCCTTGAGGATTTTCGCAACGTGTTTGCCCATCTGCATCGCGGCGGGTGAAACGCCGGGCACGGGTTTGCCGTCGGCCTTGAGCACGAGTGCCATGTCGCCGACCGCGAAAATTTCCGGATGGCCGGGCAGGCTTAAATCAGGATTCACTTTCACGCGTCCGCCCCGGTCAATGGGCACACCCAGCTTTTTCGTAAGCGGTGTGGCGGAAACGCCCGCCGCCCAGAGAATGTTTCGGGCCCGGATGATTTCACCGGTATCGAGTTCCACTTCGCCGTCGCGGATATTTTTCACATGGGTCGAGGTGCGGACATGCACGCCGAGGGCTTCGAGCTGGCGTTTGGCACTGGCGGACAAGTCCGGCGGAAGATGCGAAAGGATGCAGGGCGCTCCCTCGAGCAAAATGATGCGTGCCTGTGCGGGATCTATGTTGCGGAAATCGCGGTTCAAAACTGTCCGCGTCAATTCGGCAAACGAACCGGCCAGTTCCACGCCCGTCGGCCCGCCGCCGACAATCACGATGCTCATGAGCCTGTCGTGTTCGGCTGTGCTCGCTTCATTTTCCGCCTTTTCAAACGCCAGCAAAACATGGCTGCGGATGCGCAGCGCATCATCGAGCGTTTTCAGGCCGGGCGCGAATTGTTCCCATTCCGTATGGCCGAAGTAACCCGTCTGGCCGCCCATCGCCAGCACGAGATAATCGTAGGTGAGCGCATTTTTTTCGAGAAGCACCTTCTTCCGCGCAAAATCGAAACTTACAACCTTGTCCAGCAGCACGGTGATGTCCGGACGGTCGGAAAGAATGGAACGAATCGGCTGGGCGATGTCCGGCGCGGACAGGCCGCAGGCGGCGACCTGATAAAGCAATGGCTGAAACAAATGATGATTCGTGCGGTCAACCAGCGTGATGCGCGCGTTGGCCATCCGGAAATGTTTGCAGAACGTCAGGCCGCCAAAGCCTGCGCCAAGCACGACGATATGAAACTGTTTGCCTCCCTCCACGCGGGCAATTTGAACCCTGCCACGCGAAATGCAACCCGCTTGTTTTGGCGCGGGACATTCAACCACGATCTTGCCCCGATGGAGACTTTAGTGGAGAACCAGCCGATAGAACCGCTTTGAAAAAAGGCTGGATTGCGAATCAGAGTACTGAACCCAGACATTTGAGGTCATGGTTGCGGTCTGCCAGATGTTCGTCCAGGAAACCAAATTGGCGGAAGCTTGAACCTCATACCAATGGGCTGGAGCCACGGGGAACGTAATGTTCATCGAGCCGGAGTCCGTGCCCTTGGTTAGCAGCAGGATGCCCGGAATAAGGAATGGGACTGCGGTTGAAAACGCGCTTTCCGCTTGGGCCGCATTGTAAGCAGTGAGGGCAAAATAGTAGGTTTGCCCTGCCACCAATCCGGAGATAGTTGCCTCTGTATTGGTGCCCACGTTGGTTTCATTCGTGTAAACTCCGCTGGCGGAGCCATAATAAACATTGTAACCGGCAACATTGCTGTCTGTTGAAGCGGCCCAACTGAGAAGCACGCTTTGAGCGCAAATGATTCTGGGAAAAGAAAAGACCAGAAAAATTAAAACCGCCACCCACCCCCGACTTTTGGAAACCGCTTTACGACATTTACAACAAAACGACATGCATTTGTTTAAGCATGATGGCTGCCAGAGCCATTTCACTCACGTTTCCCTGCTTTTAGTGACTAAAAGTGCAGAAACGGAACTTAAGATGAAATTGGGTTCATGCTTTAAGCAGATCAACTTCTGATTTTATTTGCAAATTGCCCGACGACGGCTTCGTTTGATTTGACCGGCTTAAGCGTAAGGGTCTCAACCGGGACCGGCAATAACGGGGCAACACCCGGACTTGTTATCTGCAAGAAGAAACCGTTCCATTGCGACCGACCTTCGCTTGACGCGGCGCGACTTCGATGTGAGATTCCGGCCTATGAAAATAAAAAAATTCTATCTCGCAGGCATGGCTGCGCTGGCCTTTTGTTTCGGCGCAAACATCGCACAGGCTCAAATCGCACAGGCTCAACCCGTGACCCAGGTTCAAACCTATTCTTATTTGCCCGAAGGGGCCGGTCCGTATTTCCGCGTTGGAATTGGTCCGTCCTTTTACCAAAACGGGCGGCTTACCGGCTTTGGCGGACCGTTCTCCGCCCGGGTGGAATACAACGAGGGATTGGCTTCGGACGTGGCGGTTGGCTATGCCTTCAATCAATATGTGGCCACCGATTTTGAACTCGGATTCAACGGCGCGGAAATCAACAACGTGGACGCGTCGGGATTTAATACGCACAACTCATACCTCTACAACTTTCCGTTTCTCGCCAATGTCATTTTGTCCTATCCCATTCCCCAAAGCATCGTGACCCCCTACATCGGCGTCGGTGTTGGCGGCGCCAATGATGTCTTCGACGCCGGCAACAACTTCGGCGGCGAAGTCTCCGGCAGTCAAAACGATGTGGTGTTCGCGTGGCAGGCTTTTGCGGGGCTGCGTTTCCAGTTGAACCCTCAAATATCAATCGGCATCGGTTACAAATACTTTGCCACGGGCAATCCGACGTTCAGCTATCCGCCGTCACCGAATTTCGACGTGGGCTTTGATGGTGTCCGGACGCATTCCATTCTGTTCACGTTCCAAATGAACTTTTGGTGATTCAATCAACCGGAATTTCGGTAGGGTATCAATTTGAAGTAATCGGGTGCAGAAAAGTCACGCTGCCTTGGCGGCTAAATCCCGTTTCGCGCTAATTCGCGCAATTCGCGTCAACTTTTTCTTTTTCCCCATCCCTGCGTCGGCAGGCGCATGGCATTAGCTCAATCGGTGAGTGCAATTCGCCGACAAAAAATAGCAAGCCCGCGGCAGCAGAGATTTATGATTTCACATATTTTCCGGGTGGATGAGAGGCATTTCCTTTGTCAGTCGCCTGTGCGGGCGGGCGTCTGTTTTTGTCAGCCTGCCGGGAGGCTTGGTTTTTATCCTGTTTTCCGTCAGTCCGGTTCCGGCCACGCCACCGGCGTTTGCAGTGCCGGTGGAAGTTCAATCCACAACCAACGCAGCAACCACATCGCTGGGGTTTTTAACGGGCATCTCCCGCAGCGGCTATCTGCTGGGCGACATGTGGGGATTGCGTCCGTGGCTCAGTAGATACGGCGTATCGCTTTCCATTCTGGAAACCAGCGAAGTGCTGGGCAACGTGTCCGGGGGCGTCCATCAAGGCTTCGATTACGACGGCCTGACCCAGATGATTTTGCAATTGGATACCCAACGGGCATTTAACTGGTATGGGGGCACCTTCAATGTCAGTGGTCTCCAAATCCACGGCAACAATCTGAGTGCCGACAACCTTGATACCTTGCAGACCGCCAGCGGGATTGAGGCGGATCGCGCAACCCGTCTGTGGGAACTTTGGTATCAGCAGAAGTTTCTCGAAGAAGACCGGCTCGACGTGAAAATCGGCCAGCAGAGTCTCGATCAGGAGTTCATGGTCAGCCAGAACGCCTTGCTTTTTGTAAACACCATGTTTGGCTGGCCGATGTTGCCTTCGGCGGATATGCCCGGTGGCGGCCCGGCGTATCCTCTTTCCGCGCTGGGCGTTCGCGTGCGGGTGCGTCCGATTGATTCCCTGACCTTTCTGGCAGGGGTGTTTAATGGCAGCCCGGTATCGAACAACAGCGGGGACCCGCAGAAACAAAATCCATCCGGAATCAGTTTTCCGGTGAATGGCGGCGCGCTCGTCATTGCGGAATTGCAATACGCCTACCCTTCGCTGGGCACGATGGTCTCTGCCGGCCAATCACAGGATTTTTCGGGCGTTTACAAACTCGGTTTCTGGTATGACAGCGAAAATTTTGCGGATCAGGAATATGATAATACCGGCTTGTCCCTCGCCAATCCCGCCAGCACCGGCATGCCATTGGAACATCAAGGTGATTATACCATCTATGCGGTAATGGATCAAATGCTCTGGAGTGATCCCGACGATCCGGACGGCGACCGGACAATAAACTTCTTCGCCCGGGCCATGGGAACGCCGGAGGAGGATCGCAATCCAATTGACTTCAGCATGAACGCGGGGTTCACCTTTCATGAACCGATTCCTCACCGGGGTGACGACACTTGCGGCGTGGGCATGGGTTACGCCAGGGTGAGCGACCGCCTTGCTGATTTGGACCGGGACACCGGCTTCTACACCGGGTCCGCCTACCCGGTTCAAAGCGGGGAAACGTTTGTGGAGGCAACTTATCAATATCAACTTACGCCCTGGTGCCAGTTGCAGCCGGATTTTCAATACGTCTTTAATCCCGGCGGCGGAATTCCCAATCCGGATTCTCCGGGACAACGCGTAAAGGACGAAGCCGTCATTGGCCTCCGGATGAATGTGCTTTTTTGAAAGATTCGATGACCATGCTCGCTATAAATTCCCGAATATCAGCCGTGGTCCTGGCCGCGTTATTTTCGCTGACGATCAATCGCGTGCAAGCGGGCGAGCCGAAAGGTTTCCTGGAAACCATCCATCGGCACAGCACCCTGGCTTCCACCGTGGCGGACAATGGCGACCTGAATCCGTATGCCATCATCGTGGCTCCCGTCTCCGCCGGAAAAATTCAGCAGGGCGATGTCCTCGTGGACAATTTCAACAAGGTGTCGAATTTGCAGGGAACGGGCACCACCATCATTGATTACAACCCCGTCACGAAAAACACAACTTTGTTTGCCGAATTGCCGCAGCATCTGGCGCAATGTCCGGGCGGCGTGGGGTTGAGCACGGCAATGACGATGCTCAAGAGCGGTTGGGTGATTGTCGGCAGCACCCCAAGCACCGACGGCACCACCCGCATCAAGGGCGACGGCGGCCTGCTGGTGCTTGATGCCAATGGCCGGTGGGTCGCCACCTGGGCTAATACAAAC
>JBEKBA010000071.1:0-14388 GCA_050015635.1 Verrucomicrobiota bacterium | reverse complement strand
GCTTGATTCCAAAGGCGGCTTTACAGTTTTGGCGGTCGTCATGGCGCGATAGGTCACGGGCACCTGCCACTCGGAGTAATTGGGACTGAAAGTTTTCATGGCGCTGATGATTTGCTGGCGAAAAGTCGTTTCAATCAAATTCCCCTGTCCCGGCCAGATTTTGAAATGGACGCGGATAAATTGCCAGCCGCCGGGCGCCGTTTCCACCAGGCCAACCAACGGCTCGGCCAAAATGATCGCGCCGAACTGCGTCCAGACGCCTCTGGCGATGTCCCCGACGGTTTGGACAGCTTTGGACTGGTCCGCATCCATAGGAATCTGGATGTCCGCATACGCAAACACGCCGCCGTGGGGAAACCGGCTGACGTTGGCAATCGTGCGGTTGGGAATGAACACAATCTGGTTGAAAAAATTGCGGAGCGTGGTGAAACGCAGGCCGATTTCCTCAACGCGGCCGATGACGACGACGGTGCCCGCAATCTCCACCATGTCGCCCACGTCCATCGTGTCCGAAAAAATCAACGTGAGGCTGATGACGACATCCTGCACCAGCCCCTGCGAGCCGAAGCTGATGGCCAGCGCGATGATGGACGCGCTGGCCAGATAACCCGTCAGCTTCACACCCAATTCCTGCAGCGCCAGTCCGATGGCCAGAAAATACAGGACGAACGTCGCGCCGTTGGCGATGAGTTGGATGAGCGTGACAAATTTCGGTTGCTGGGTGACAAAGCCGAACGGACTTTTCTGCGCGTGGTCTTTGTGGATGAGCCATTCGCTGATGTTACGGATGGCCTTGACCGTCAGATGCAACAGGACGACCAAAACCACGATGAGCACGAGCCGTGTTCCGGTGGACGACTCGTGGCTGGAGAAATGCCGGTAAAGGCGCTCCATCACCGTTGCATTCGTTTCATTCAACGATGAGGATGGCGGCAGATTGGTGGTATTCAGCACCGTTGCATTCGTTCCAATCAACGACGAGGACGTTGGCAGATTGTTCGTGTTCATCAGAATCCCGGAGGATTAAACACGGTTTTGCGAACTTCGCAAGATTGAGCGCGCCATTAAAACACTGAAAAAATAAACAAAATCGTTGCAAAAATCCGGTTGCGTCCCCGCGATATTTTGCGAAGCTTAAAACAACCATCAATAAATTATGAGCAAAGACAAAGACTGCCCCAAACCCGGCAAATTCGGCTGGAACGAACTGGTTACCAACAACGTGCCTGCGGCCAAAAAATTCTACAACCAATTGCTCGGCTGGAAGACCCAGCCTTTCGGCAAGGGCGTGGAATATACGCTCTTCAAAAAAGGCAGGGACATGGTCGGTGGCATGATGAAATGTCCGCAGCCCGGCAACCCTGCACAATGGATTCCCTATGTGTTTGTTGACGACGTGGACGTCACAGCCAAAAAAACCAGCAAGCTTCGCGGCAAAGTCGTGGCGGAGCCGTTTGATGTGCCGGACGTGGGGCGCATCGCCGTTCTGGTTGACCCGCAGGGCGCGACATTTGGAATTTTGAAGCCGAAGATGTAAAGCAGCGTGAGCACCTTGCGGTGCGGCCACCACTTGCGGACGGGCAGCGTGACGATCTTTGCAGACGGCCACCACTTATAGTGGGCCAAGATTATAAAAACATAAATTAACCGCCAAGACGCCAAGGCGTGAAGCAAAGAGCCGGGCCAGAGATTGGCCCGGCTCTTGATGGATCCCCACTTAAACTTTTCCCGATTCAAGCGTACTTGTGGTGTTTCCCGTGATGATGATGATGATGATGATGCCCCTTATGGCCATTGCCCTGCGATGCCTGCGCTTGTGACGCGAACAGCAAAGAACAAACGGCCGCCAACGCCAGAAACGTGATTTTTTTTATAAAATGCATGATTTGTTGTATTTTCTCACTCTACGATTTCACAGATTGCCGGTTCATAGACCAAAACTGACCACGGCAGGTTACACGTTTTGGTGAAAATCCGCGACGAAGGCCCCGGAGGCGATGTCGATGTCGGGCTCCATCCAGTGTCACAGCCCGTCCGGTTTTGGTTCAACCTTCACC
The DNA here is from genome assembly GCA_050015635.1 of Verrucomicrobiota bacterium. GTDB lineage: Bacteria > Verrucomicrobiota > Verrucomicrobiia > Limisphaerales > UBA11358 > UBA11358. The sequence continues at coordinate 12,331 of JBEKBA010000071.1, read as the reverse complement.
TTGCGGCTGCCGGTGTGGCCCAGGGAAAACTCCGGGCCCGAGGTTCCGGCCATCAAACCATCGGATATCAGCAACGTTGTGGATTTGCGTGAATCGCTGTTGCGTTTTGAATCCCGCAATTAAGCGTACGTTTTGCGATTTTGCAGTCCTCTGGCGGGCGGTCTTAATGCGCAATCCGCGAGTCAATAACGGGTTGGAATGGCATAGCCAGTGCTTAACAAGCCTGATGACAATCGCTTTACCCCTACGAATCTGTATTTGCGCACTTTGGCTGTTTGCAGTCGGGGCAGGAACCGTTGTGATTTTGGACTATCAAAATACCAGTGGTTCTGTCGGCGTAACGCCGGAACATTGGCCTTTGGGAACTCAACTAACATTTGATCATAACCGTGACACATTACTCATGTTCGCACACCCCCAATGCCCGTGCACGCGGGCCAGCATGGAGGAATTGAACCGCCTGCTGGCCCAATGTAACGGACGGGTCGTGGCGCACGTTTTCTTTTTCAAGCCCGGCAATCTTCCCCATGATTGGACGCAGACGGGTTTATGGCGAAGTGCGGCGTCCATTCCCGGTGTTACGGTGCAAGAAGACATCGACGATACCCTGGCGCGAAAATTTGGGGCGGAGACATCCGGCTATGTGCTTCTTTACGACACGCGCGGGCAATTGCTATTCCGGGGCGGCATCACCGCCGGTCGCGGCCACGCCGGTGATAACGCCGGTGAAAGTGCCATCGTTTCACTGATAACCGGACAAAATACAAACCTGCGGCAAACACCGGTCTATGGATGCTCCCTGCTTGGTAAAGCTTGTTTGCGACCGGGAGTTGCCAAATGAATCCAACCGTATCAAATACGGTTGCCGTTGCTGATGCCACTTCCGCGCGAGTCACCGAACTTTTCAAAGAACAGCAGCAAAATATCATCCGGCATACCGACCGGCTTTTTTCGTGGCTGATGATTTGCCAATGGTTCTTTGCCATCGGCCTGGCGCTTTGGATTTCGCCGCGAACGTGGTCGGGCGTGGACAGCCGGATTCATCCGCACGTCTGGCTGGCAATTTTCCTTGGAGGAATCATCACCAGCGTTCCTGTTTTTCTGGCGCGAAAGCAGCCGGGAAAAACGCTGACACGCCATGTCGTTGCGGTCGGGCAAATGCTGATGTCGGGGCTGCTGATTCATTTGACGGGCGGAAGAATTGAAACGCATTTTCATGTGTTTGGTTCGCTTGCGATCCTGGCGTTTTATCGTGATTGGCGGGTTTTAATTTCGGCTACGACGGTTGTTTACCTGGATCATATTATCCGGGGAATTTTCTGGCCGGAATCCGTGTATGGCGTGCTCTATGCCTCAATCTGGAGGTCGTTTGAACACGCGGGGTGGGTGATGTTTGAAGTCACGTTTTTGATTATTGCCATCCGCAAAAGCCTGAGCGAAATGCTGCTGGTGGCGGAGCGACAGGCAAAATTGGAGAATTTGAACGAAACCATCGAGTATACCGTGACCGAGCGCACGGCGGCGTTGACGAATGAAATCACTGAACGTGAAAAGGCGGAGCAGGCGTTGCGCGAATCGCAGGCGCTTTACTATACGCTGGTCGAGCAATTACCGGCGGGAGTTTTTCGCAAGGACAGCGAAGGCCGTTATGTTCTGGTCAATTCCTGGTTTTGCCATCTTCGCGGCAAAACCCCGAATGAACTGTTGAGAAAAAAACCGGCGGAACTCGCGGCGCTGGAAACAGAAACGCACGCCGCGGCCCGGTTGCTGATACAAGGCGCGAAACATCATGAACAAATCATGAGAACAGGCCAGCCGATGGTAATGGAAGAGCAATATCCCGGCGCGGACGGGAAGACACTGTATTTTCATGTAATGAAATCGCCGGTGTTTGGCCCTGACGGAAGAGTCATTGGCAGTCAGGGAATTCTTATGGACGTCACGGAAGCGAAACGCGCGGAGGCAGAATTGAATTTCGAGCGTAATTTGTTGCGCGCGCTCATGGATAAAACGGACGACGGCATTTATTTCAAAGATTTGAAGTCACGGTTCATCCGTTCCAGCGAATCCATGGCGCGGCGGTTCGGGTTGCAAAGCGCAGGGGAATTGGTCGGCAAACATGACGGCGATTTTTTCAGCGATGAACATGCGAAAGAAGCATTTAAAGATGAGCAAACGATCATGCGCACCGGCGAGCCAATCCTTGGCAAGGTGGAAAAAGAAACCTGGCCGGATGGTCATGTAACGTGGGCGCTGAGCAGCAAGATACCGTTCCGCAATGTTCAAGGCGAGATCATCGGCACCATTGGAATTTCAAAGGACATCACGGGACTGAAACATACGCAGGAAGCGCTTCGGCTTAGCGAAGAACAATTGCGGCAATCGCAAAAGATGGAAGCAGTCGGACGGCTGGCAGGGGGTGTCGCACATGATTTCAATAATATGCTCACGGTCATCAACGGTTACTGCGGCATGGCCCTGCAAAAGAAGGAGGAAGTGCAACCGATTCGCAAGAACATCGAAGAAATTCTGAAGGCAGCCGACCGCGCCTCCTCCTTGACGAACCAACTACTGGCCTTTAGCCGGAAGCAGGTGCTTCAGCCGCGCGTGCTGCAACTCAACGAAGTGGTCCGCGGAATGGAAAAAATGCTGCGGCGCATGATCGGAGAGGACGTTGAACTTTCCACCACTTTCGATTCAGCATTGGGGAACGTCAAAGCCGATCCCGGCCAAATCGAACAAGTCATCATGAATCTGGCAGTCAATGCGCGCGACGCCATGCCGCGCGGCGGCAAACTGACCATCAGCACCGCCAATGCAACCATTGATCAAAAGACGAAATTTCGTAATCGCACATTGGAAACCGGTGAATATGTCATGCTGGCCATCAGTGATAACGGCGTGGGCATGACGGATGACGTCAAGGCACATTTATTCGAGCCGTTCTTTACCACCAAAGGTCTCGGCAAAGGCACCGGTCTTGGTCTGGCGACGTGCCATGGTATCATCTGCCAGAGCGGCGGAGACATCCGGGTGTACAGCGAACCCAATTCCGGCACTACCTTCAGAATTTACCTGCCGCGCACGGATGCGACCCTTGAGCCGGTTGCAACCGAGGATTTGGAAAATCTGCCTGCGGGCACGGAAACCATCCTCGTCGTGGAGGACGATCCGTCCGTGCGGGAACTCGCCGTCATTATCCTGCGCAATTGTGGTTATCAGGTCCAGGAATCCCACAATGCGTTTGAGGCGCTGGCATTGATCAAAAGAAATCCGCAATTTGACCTGGTGGTCACCGACGTAATCATGCCGCAAATGAGCGGCAAAGAACTTTACGAACAAATCAAGAGCGACCTCCCTCAAATCAAAGTGCTGCTCATGTCAGGTTACACGGACGACGCACTGGCTCACCACGGCGTGCTTGACGAAGGGTTGTTTTTCCTGGAGAAACCGTTCTCTCCGGCAAAGCTTGCCCGAAAAGTCCGTGAAACCCTTGACGTCCCGGATGTTCCCCCAGCCGTTTCACCGAAACAGCCATAAACCCTCGCTCCGCATCGCTACCTGATTTCTGGCAATGCCCTAAAGCGCAAGCGCTCTGGCCGCCTCGGTCAAATTCTGGCAGGTAATAACTTTGAGATGTTTCGGGTAATGAAAGATCGTCAGGATATTCATCCCGATGTCCTTGGCCGGATCAGGGATGACCCGCACCACCAACCCCACGCCTGCCGCTCTAAGCAAATCCATTATCCGGCCCAGTTCTGGCACACACTCCAGCCCCATGGACTCCAACTGGCTGAAATCCACCAGGTAATGAAAACCCGGCGGCATCACACCCAGTTCAGTCGTCAAGTCCTCCCGGGCGTTCTGAAACTCCTCCACCCGCACCCGCCCGCTGAAAGTGACATACAGCAGCTCCTTCGACCTGTTCGATGTTATCAGCAACATGAAAATCACTTTAGCCCGCCCTAAATGAAAATTCGAGCGAATAATTCGTCTGAAATCATTGGGGGCGACGATATATTGAAATAAGATGGTGGCTTTTGGAGTTTCTGGCGTAGGTTCTAAAGATGCAGGACGAATTTCAAAACGCAGAACCAAATGTCGGACGGAAACGATCCTTGATCTCGATTGTGAACGTGCAAGACGAGCTTGAAAAATCAAAACCCCGTTACGGGACGATCCCGATTGCGGGCGTGCCGGTGCAAGTCCAGTGCGACGGTTTCAAATGCATGGCCTACCGGGACAAGGAAGGGCGATGGATTGACCTTTTTACCCGCCAACTCCTGTCGCGCGTTCTTGGAGTGGTTGCAGCCTGATTAAGTCGGCGAATTTTTGCAGTCCAAACCAGCCACCCGTCGCAAGGCGGCGTGACGGTTCTTGCGGACGGGCAGCGTGACGCTGCACCCAATAAAGCAACACAACGCTTCCGCCAGATTCTATGGGTGGCACTTCGCAAGCAGTGGTCGTGTGCCAACACCCGCTGCCGTTGTGCTGCAGCAAGCCTGCAGAGGTGCTGCAAGAAGGCTGCAATTAGTCCGGTCATAGAGGCACGAGGCCTTGCTTCCTTGCCAAAAGCCAAAAACCCCGGCTCCGCACCGCTACATAATTTCCATCAATGCTCTAACTGTTACTGGGTTTGCGTGGTGGTAGTTGAGGTGGCGGGCACGGCGGCCACGGCGGGCGTCGCGGTGGTCGTGCTGGTTGTGGTTGACGGAGTTGATGAGCAGCCGGTTAGTGTCACAAGGGCGGCGGTGGCAATGCATGCGATAATGAATTTTGTCATAAGTATAATTGTTATTTGATTTGTTAATTTACAAGCATGTAGATACGCCATCGGTTGGTCTTATGCTATGGGGTGTAACCCTACCGTAATTCAGCGTGGCGTGGCCACCGCGCTCCGGCACGGCAGACGCCAGGGTTGGGAGATGTCGGCTATTTCCAATGATTACGGCATTGCATTGTCAATATTACCTCAATAGGTTTGGAAGCCATGAACGCCCGATTCCAGAACCGACGTGATTTCATCAAAACCGCCGCCATTGCTGCGGCAGCCGTGCCGTTTGTCGGCGTTTTGACTCCGCGAGCTTTCGCCGCCGGGCCGGACAAAAAGCTCGGCGTGGCCCTGGTCGGGCTGGGCGGCCTTAGCACCAACCAGATTGCGCCTGCGTTGCAGAAGACAAAATATTGCAGCCTCACCGGCATCGTCACCGGCACGCCCGCCAAGGCCGAAAAGTGGAAGGCGCAATACAACATTCCCGACCGGAACATCTACAACTACGACACGATGGAGAAAATGGCCGACAACCCGGACATTGACATCGTTTACGTCGTCACCCCAAACGCGCTCCACGCCGAGCACACCATCAAGGCCGCCAATGCCGGCAAACACGTGCTTTGCGAAAAGCCGATGGAGGCGTCGCCGGAAAAATGCCGGCAGATGATTGATGCCTGCAAAAAGGCCGGTCGCCAGCTCGCCATCGGCTACCGTTGCCGGTTTGACCCGCACCACATCGAGTGCATCCGGCTGGCGCGGGAAAAGGTCTTCGGCGATTTGCGGATCATCGAGGCCTGTTTCGACATCCACCTTGACCAGCCGCCGGGCGCGTGGCGATTTCACAAGGACTTGTCCGGGGGCGGCTGTCTCATGGACGTGGGCATTTATGCGTTGCAAGCCACCCGGTTCATCACCGGCGAGGAACCGGTGCTTGTTTCCGGGATGGAAACCAGGACCGACCCGGTGAAGTTCAAGCAGGTGGAAGAATCCATTATCTGGCAGGCGCAGTTCCCCGGCGGGGTGGTCGCCTATTGCAGCGCGAGCTATAATTCCAGGTTGTTCGGTCGTTACACCGCCAAGGCGGACAAGGGCTGGTTTGAAATGTATCCGGCCTTTTACTATAGCGGCAACCGCGGCCTGCGCAGCGATGGCCGGGAAATCCGGTATCCCGAGGTGGACGCACTCGGGGATTATTACCAGTTTGCCGCCGAGATGGACGACTTCGCGCAATGCATCATGAACAATCAGCCGACCCGGGTACCCGGCGAGGAAGGATTGCGTGACGTAAAAATCATGATGGCCATCTACGAATCAGTACGCACCGGCAAAACAGTGAGCCTGACGTAACCGCCTGGACGCCGGGGCGCGAAGTCCACGGTTTCATTCTTCACCGTCGTAATAGTCCAGCGGTTCGGAACGGATAAGCCGGCGCTCGGGTGAACGCACAATCCATTTCCGGCTGTCGGGATAATGGGAGGACTCGCCCATCGGATTATCCGCCACCACGTAGAGAATCAAATCCTCCGGGCCATTATTGGTCATCTGGTGCGGCTCGCCGGGTTTGAAGATAAAGGCATCGCCGGCTTCAATCGCCGTTGTTCCATCCTTGTGCCGGACAATGCCCTGGCCGGAAATGACATGGTAAAACTCCCATTGCGCGCTGTGCGAATGATACGGGTAAGGCGTCTGCCCCGGCGCGAGGCGGCAAATCTCCACATCAAACGGATGCCGCTCCATCAAATCCGTGGACTGCGGCTTGCGCCCCAATGCCTCCGAAACTTCCCTGCCCGCGCCCGCGAACTTTCCCTTGGGCGACGACCAGGAATACTCTTCCAATTGATTCGTGTTCACCTTTTGCATGGATTTTCCTTTCAATTTATTTTTCAACCGACGGCGACACTTTAACACAACCACACAGACAAAACCTGTCCAACCGGCGGATCATTTTAACGGAGGAGGTTTGAACCGCCAGGGTGAATGATTGTGAATGATAGTGAATGATTGTGTACTGCAAGGACTTAGGAAGGAAAAAGAGGATGGGGCGGTAAGAATTGAACCCATGCGTCGGAGGATTGCAGGCTGCAAACATCTTCGCGATCCACCCTTAATTCTTATTTCAAATCACCGGCGTGATTTGTACAGCTACCGTCATCTTATGTTCTCGCGTGCCACGGTAATTTCCGCTGACGGGCGGCACGTCGGCGTAATCCCGGCCATGGCCGATCTTCACATACGTTTCACCGATCTGGCAATTGTGCGTGGGATCCAGTCCGCGCCAGCCCCGGCCGGGCATAAACACTTCCACCCACGCGTGCGTCGCGCGCGCCTTTTCGGTGGCCAGATAACCACTGACATAGCGCGCGGGAATTTTTAACGCGCGGCACAGACCGATTAACAGATGCGCAAAATCCTGGCAGACGCCGCGGCGATTCTTCATCACTTCGGCCATGTGCGTGTGAACATGCGTGGAGCAGGATTTGTATTTCAGAAAATCGCGGATGAATTTCATCAACGCCAGCACGGCCAGCCATGCGTCATCAAGTCCGTGGGTGGCGTCCACAGCCAGCTTCCACGCTTCGGGCGAAAGCTCCACAAACCGGCTCGCTTGCAAATAATCAAAACAATATTCGATGTTCGGCACCGCCCGCATTTCCTCAAACGAGCAAAGTTTCTCCGCGGTTGACAACGGGGCTGGCGGATGCGTGCTGACACGCGATTGCGCCTCAATCAACAGGTAACTGTGCGGTTCGCAGATTTCAAAACGACTAATCCGGTTGGAAAAAAAATCCCTGGAATGGGTGAGCCGCGACGCGGGGAGCACCTTTAAAATAAACGATTCAACCGTCTGCTCCGGGATGGGCATCGGCTGGAGGCACACGTCGTTAACGCTGTCACGCACCGCGGACGCGTAGTCGTAACGGGTGCTATGAAAAATTTCCCACTTCATATCGTTGCATTAAAAATATGCGAGGCCCGGAAGTTTTCCGGGTCGCACCGTTCCGGCCACCGGGTAATTTTTATCAGTTAAACCGCACCGCCTGGTTGCCATCAAGGCGTCTGGATAAATCAATTGGATCGCCCACAGAAACCTCCTGCGGGTTCACCTGATAAGCCCAGACTTGAAAACGCGTCAGATAGGCCTCGCCGTAGATCGTTGCAAACGCGCCATCCACCGCATCCGCACCGTGGGCCATTTTGACACGGCCGATGCGTGGGACGTTGTAGCGTGCGTCGAACGTGAGCCATTCCTGGCCGAGATAAACTTCGCAGTAGGCGTGAAAATCCATCGGCGTGCCGGGATCAATGTAACCGATGTCTGGTAAATGGCCGGTCACATAGCGGGCGGGCAGATTGAAGGCACGACACAACGCAATAACCGCATGGGCAAAATCGCGGCAGACGCCATGACGGCGCGCGATCACTTCCGATGCGGAAAGATCAGGCCGCCCGGAACCGAAGCGGTATTCAATATTATTATGCACCCAATCGCAGATGGCTTGCACGCGAGGCAGGCCATGGGTGATCTGGCCGAATTGATTCCACGCAAACTGCATCAGCTTGTCCGAATCGCAATAGCGGCTCGGCAACGTGTAGCGCAACAACTCAAACGGCAGTTGGCCTACGGGCACGAGGTTGCCCATAATCTCCCGGCTATCGGGCAGGGAAGAAACGGCGACGACGGCGTCATGTTTAACTTCATTGCGACCCGGCATGAACGTCGAGCGATACACGAGATTGCCGTGGCTGTCCTGAAATTCAGTCAACGGCCGGCCGATGCCGAAGGTAAGTTGCTCCTGCATCACGCGCACCCGACCTTCGAGTCGCGGCTTGAGCACGAACAGCACGGAGGTCTCCACAGAGGTTTCGTAGGTGAGGTGGCAGCCGACGCGAACGGCAATATTCAATGGAGTCCAATTCATGGAGCCGTGCGGTTTGTAGTTTTCAACTTAAAAATTATGCAGGTTTAAAGGTCCTGCTTCAGGCTGGCCGGGAGCATGTTCACGCTCCGCCCCGGCGATGCCCTATTCGCCTGCTGGCAACCGGAGGCGGGAAAGGATTACGTGATCGCCTTTTTTATTGCTTCACGGATTTTGCCGGTATGTTTTTGAATCCGGCCAAGCAGTTCCTCGGACTTGCCTTCGACGTATCGGAGATCGTCGTTCATGAGCCTGGCCCATTTCTGTTTCACCTTGCCTTTGGTGATTTTCCGGTCGCCTTTGATTTCAAATTTGATCATAAAATTCCGTGATTTTGGTGTCGAGTATTCAGTTCATTAGTCTGGTGAAATCTTCGGTGGTCGGCTCAACGGTAAGCGGACCAGGATGCTTCACTTCGCAGACGGATCATTCGCTTCAACAGCATGATTTTCGCACCATTGGTTCTTCGGATCTTCCAAAATCATGAGTTGAGCCGGCGTCAATAGAGGCTTGATTTGATTGACTGCTGCCACCCGGTATGACTGGAGACCGACCCAGACAGCTTGCATCTGTTTGCGGGCAGCCTGAATTTGTGCCGCGTCCTTCGCTGCACACGCCTGGCGATTCGCCTCTTGAGCGGCATCAATGCGGGGCTGGTTGGCCAACTGGTATTGTCTGCTTGTGTTGGCAAAGTCGGCCTCAATTGGTTTCAATTCACCTTTCTGCTCGTCGGTAAGGTTCAACTCGTCTTTGACATCGGGTGGAAGGAGACATTGTTCGCCCAAACACCAGTTATTTCCAGACATGGCTTGTGGTTCCAAGATTGGGGTGTTTGCGTTTTGCGCCGGCAATACCGGCGCGGCCAGCATGAGTGAACTGCCGATTACGAGCAGAGTGAGTTTGGTTTTCATATGTTTCATTTTTTAATTTGGTTTGTGTAATGAGGTTGTATTTTATTTCGTGGCCTGGGAATGAGCTTCAACGAACCACAACCATTTATCTACCCCAACATAAGCCGGAGAGCGGAAGGGCGCTATGGGGTGTTACCCTCCCGAAGGATTTCATTCGCAGCATGGTTAAAATCCTGCTGGAAGACGAAGCCTGTTTTCGGGCTGATAACTCCTAACCTCACGCTCCAGCGTGTCCTGCGTTTGCCTTGACGCCCGGTTCAGTTAAATTCATAACGATGTGCGGTCGTTAATCGTTGCTTTCGCGCTGTTCTTAACGTGTATTGAAATCGGTTAGGGTTTTACCCCATGGAAAAAATCCGGCTCATCGCGTAGCGTTCTCCAGAAATTGATGGCAGATGAGCTGTCATTAAAAATTGAAAGAAAACCTATGCATCTCCTATTATTACCAGCTTTTGCCAGCGCCATCTGGATTGGCGGAGGCGGAGTTGGACTCCTGCTGGTCATCGTTGTCATAGTTCTATTGGTTCGCTAACCTACGGCGAAGACTCTGGAAGCAGCCGGACATGAAAATCTCCGCCGGGTAGCGGGCGGAGACAGGATTTATTTGCTGAAATAGCGCCAGGTAAAACAAAAATGAAATTGTCATTAAAACCGCATCACCTGAAACGTTACAAGGACATCGCCATGCTTTTCTGGAAGTATGGCACTTCTGATCTGGCGAAGGAATTTGCCAATGACGCAGCGGGCGATGAAAAAACACTTCCAGCCGCCAAACCCGGCCAGCCCGCGCCGGAAGAATTGGCCGATGACCTGGAAAAAATGGGACCGACCTTCATTAAATTCGGCCAGTTGCTTTCCAGCCGGCCTGATCTTTTGCCGGAACCCTATTTGAAGGCGCTCGCACGATTGCAGGACAAGGTGAAGCCATTTCCCTACGAACAGGTGGAAGAAATCATCGCCAGCGAACTGGGCATCCGCATCTCAAAAGCATTTTCATTTTTTGAGGAAAAACATCTGGCTGCGGCGTCGCTTGGACAAGTGCATCGCGCAGCCTTGCGCGACGGGCGTCCCGTCGTCGTGAAAGTGCAACGCCCGGATATCCGCAAACAGATCGCGGAAGATTTTGAAGTGCTCGAAAAAATCGCGGACTTTTTGGACGAACACACAGACATTGGCCGCCGTTATCGTTTTGGGAAAATCCTCGCGGAATTCAAAGGTTCCATTTTGCAGGAACTGGATTATCAACGCGAAGCCTCAAACCTGGCCACGCTGGCAAATAACCTGAAGGAATTTCCGCATATTCTCGTTCCACTGCCCGTGCTCGATTACAGTTCGCGCAGCGTGCTGACGATGGATTATGTCAGCGGCACAAAAATCACCGCGCTTAGTCCCATCGCGCAACTTGACATCCACGGCGACGTTTTGGCCGAGGAATTGTTCAAAGCGTATCTGAAGCAGGTGTTGATTGACGGCTTTTTCCATGCCGACCCGCATCCGGGCAACATTTTTCTTACGGACGACGGGCGCGTGGCGTTGCTGGATTTAGGCATGACGGGACGGGTGAGTTCAAACATGCAGGAAAATTTATTGCGGTTGTTGCTGGCCATCAGCGAAGGCAACGGTGATGAAGCGGTGAAAATTATTCTGCGCATCAGTGAAACGACGGATGACTTCGATGAGGCGCTGTTCACCAAAACAGCGGCGGAGTTTGTTTCTGAACAACGGGACCAGACTTTGAATCACCAGGACGTGGGCAAAGCGTTGATGGAAGTATGCAGAACGGCTGCCGAAACCGGACTTTATGTTCCAACCGAATTGACGCTGCTTGGAAAAACCCTGCTGCAGCTCGAGGAGGTCGGAAAAATTTTATGTCCGAAATTCAATCCCAACGCTTCGGTGCGCCGGCATGTTGCCGAACTCATGACGACCCGAATGCGCAAAGCAGCTTCGCCGGGGCATTTATTCGGATCAATTATGGAGATGAAGGATTTTGTCGGCGGCCTGCCGGAGCGCGTGAACAAGATCCTGGACGCCGTCGGCAATTCTGAGTTGGAAGTGAATGTCAAAACTCCCGACGCGCGTCATCTGCTCAACGGCTTCGAAAAAATCGCCAATCGGGTCACGACCGGCATTATTCTCGCGGCGCTGATTATTGGAGCTGCGCTGATGATGCGGATCAACTCCTCATTCCAGATTTTTGGTTACCCTGGAATTGCCATGATTTGTTTTTTGATCGCGACGGGCGGGAGCGCGTGGCTTATCATCGGTATTTTGTGGAAAGATTACAAGGACAAGCGCAAGCAGAAGGAGTGAACATTGATCCGGACGGCCAAAGCCTGTAAACATTGGTATTTTTGACCCGATTCCATCCTTAATCAAGTGTGTAAAACCCTGCAAGGTAAAGGGTTTTCTTGCAGGCGGGCAGGCCGCTGTCAGTGAAAATGTCAGTCAGGCGGCGAGTCGCATCACAATTCGCCACCCGCGAAAAGCCGTTCCTCCGTATCCGCCTGACCAGCCACATCATATAAAAGTTGCAATAAACTGTATTATTGGAACGTCATCGGGACGTTCGCCGGCAAACCAGCTACCAGCCCCGATGACTCCTGCGTATTTGTTCCCCGGCAAATACTCCGGAAAACAGGCTGCGTCCGGTGGGCTTTCGATCGGGACACTGCGGCAGTCCGCGAACGTGGACTTGGCCGCGCACAAGACGCGAACATGGATTGGCC
>JBEKBA010000070.1:0-14480 GCA_050015635.1 Verrucomicrobiota bacterium | reverse complement strand
ACGAAGCAGAGAAATTTTTTGCCGAACGCGGTGACAACAACCTTGCAGGCTGGCGTCACGTCGCGTTGCGCGTGGACTCGCTTGATGCAGCCAAAGCTGAATTGGAAAAACGCGGGGTTTTGTTCACTCAAAACGTCAGGCCCGCGGGCGGCGGCGGGCGCGTTTTGTTTTTTGAGGATGGCGAAGGGAATTTGCTGCATCTGGTCGAACGTCCGGCGGATTCGCCGCCAGGCAAAAAGTGATATTTTTATACATGGGGCCGGGTGAAATGCAGCATGCAGAATGCATTATGAAAAAAACAAAAGCAGCGCGAATAATTCACTTTGCCCGGAGAAGAAGAACGGGCACGCTGATGTTGTGCTGAACGCGACTGGCGGTTGTGCCCAGAAAGAGGTCCGCGATAAGGCGGTGTCCGTGCGTACTCATCGCCACCAGATCGCAGCCTTTCCATTGTCCTTTCTGCTGAACCCATTTGACAATTTCATTAGCCGGCTCGCCGTAAGCCAGTTCTGCTTCGGTGGGAATGCGGACGGATTGAAACTCCGACCGAACCTTTTTCAAATACGCGGTATCTTCGGTAATCTCGGGGCTGACCGCATCCGCTCCAAAGGTTCGCGCGGCCCAACCGTCGGCCACATGAAGCAACATCACCTGGCTTTGCATGAATTTTGCAAGCTGTTTGATGTGTTCGATTATGGCACGGTCGGTTGGCGTGCCGTCCAACGTTACGAGAATGGTCTTATACATGCGTCAGCCTTTCTAAGTTTATCCGCCGCCCTTGATAACCTGCCAGGCCTGCTTGACAGCATCAGGCAGACCATAAATGTCAAAGGCCGTTATCAACAACGCCGAACCCCATCCGGCGATGAGCAGAAACCAGCCCAGCCGCCATTGTCCCATCTTCTTGCGGGAACTGGCGAAGTGCAGCAGCGGAAACATCGCAAACGGAAGCTGCAGCGCCAGCACCACCTGACTCAGGACCAGCAGGTCATTGATGTTATTGGCCCCGTGGATGCCAATATAGATAGCCGTGGGGATAATGGCCAGCGAACGGGTAATCAGCCGCCGCAACCACGGCGCGATCTTCCAGTGCATAAAGCCCTCCATTACCACCTGGCCGGCCATCGTGCCGACAATGGTGGCGCTTTGCCCGCTGGCCAGCAGGGCGATGGCGAAAAGCGTGCCTGCGGCAGCCGTGCCCAGCAGCGGCGCCAAAGTCAGGTAGGCCGCCTGGATCCAGTCCGTTGAATCGTTGAACTGGACCACCTGTCCGCCGGCGACGGTGACACTGGTCTTGCCGTAAAAGACTATCGCGGCCAGCACCAGGATGGCGGCGTTGATCAGAAAGGCGACCGACAGGTTGGCGGTGACGTCAATGGTGTTGAAGCGGATCGCCTTTCGCATGGATTCGTCGTCCTTCTGGAATTTGCGGCTTTGCACCAGGGCGGGGTGCAGATACAGCACGTGCGGCATGACCGTCGCGCCGATGATGCCGATAGCTACGTAAACCATGTCGGACGAACTCAAAGTGGGCGTAATCATCGCCCGGCCCATTTCCAGAAAGCTCGGATGCGTCTGGGGCAGAACGAAAATCTCGATGTAGTAGCAAACGCCGATGGTCGCGACCAGCAGCAGGACGATGGCTTCGATGGTTCTCATTCCAAACCGCTGCAGCGCCAGCAGCAGCAGCACGTCGCCGCCCGTGATGATGACTCCCCAAAAAATGGGGATATGGAACAACATGAGCAGTGCCACAGCGCCGCCCAGGACTTCGGCCAGATCGCACGCCATGATCGCCAATTCCGCCATGAGCCAGTTGGGCACGCGTGTCCACTTGGGATACCAATCGTAGCAGCATTGGGCCAGGTCGCGCCCGGTCGCTATGCCGAGCTGCGCGCAGATAATCTGCAGGAAGATCGCCATCAGGCTGGCCAGACCGACCACCCACAGCAGTCCGTATTTGAACTGGGCGCCGCCCTGCAGATCGGTTCCCCAGTTGCCCGGATCCATGTAAGCCACGCTGACCAAAACCGCCGGGCCGAAGTAGGCGGCTATTTGCTTCCAGAATCCGGCTTTATGATGGGGCACATTTACGCTGCTATGCATTCCTTCCAACGACACGGCACCGGGGCGCGAAACCACAGCGACTTTGGCCTCCGCAGGTTTATGGAAGTCCGTGGGTGTGTTCTTGTCTTCGCTCATAAAGTCGCGTTCAGCTAAAATTCCCAATGGAGTCTCGCCCCAAAAATGGATACAGGGCCACGGTCACGATTGAACGCCGGGTCAGTAACGAACTGGTAATCAAACGCGCCGTGAATGCTCTTCCAGATTTTGAAATCGTAATAAGTTTCGATGATTTTTTCCCAGCCATAATTCAAATTGCCGTCGCCGGCGAGAATGCCGGTGCCACCATCTTCAAAAAATTCCTGATGAATTTTGGAAAGGCCATTGACCACGCCCGCCATACCGAACGTGTCGTCGGGTCGGTGCCAGGCTTCGCCCTTGATGCTTAACCCTAGCGAAGCCGTGTAGTCCACGTCGCTGAACACCCACGCTTCGGTTTGTCCGTTGCTCCATCCCAAACGTGAAAAGATGCCGACGTTGTTGACAATTTCTTGTTCCCAGTTCAGGCCAAAACCGTATTTGTAGCGGTAGGCGCGCGTCTGGGTAATGTCAATGCTTCCACCCTGATTAAAGTTATTGACCGCAGCCTGGTAGCTGCCCATATCAGCTTCATTGAGATACGCCAGAAATCGAATGGTTCCGGGATGATCGCCAATGGAGTAACGGCGTTCCAGTTCCGTGACCATCCCCCACGCCTCTAAAAAATGCGGGTCGAGGGCCGAGCCGTTGGAAACGCGCGGCATTTGGAAAAAACCGTAGCGGAGTGTCCACACCGGCTGGTTCAATTCGGCGGCAAAGCCGGTGATGTAGCCGAGGGGATCGGCAGGATAATCCCACGCTTCGTTGGCCATGAACGCCCAGTTCATAAACTGTGTGCGCGGATCACCGGCGTAAGCGTTGTTGTCGAAAATATCCGTGACACTGAACCGGCCAATGGTGAAGGTCAGCCGCGAAATGTCCTGTTTGCCCGCAAGTGTGAGCTGGTCGTCGGGCACATCCTCCTGTTCGCCGCCGAACCCAATGGTCTGCCGGATGAACACACGGGCAAAATTGACATTCGGAACGGCTGTGCCCACCTTGAACGCCTCGCCGTTGGGAAATCCCTCAATGCCAAGCGTGTCATCCAATCCGAATCCTTGCCACATCAAGCCGTCCACGTGTGCCTCCGCGCCGGACCACAGCCGAACTCCGGCATACAAATCTAGTGAAACGATTTCGCGGGTTTCACCGCCATCCGGCAAGCTGTTTGGCCCGGAATACTTCGCCGGAAAGGAAGGATAGCCCTGCACAATATCGGTGTTTTGCATATGCCAGTTCCAGTTCTGCATTGGGGCATTGGTCGGGCTTCCGGGCAGGGAAGATTCCTGTGCCACCGCGTTCAAGGCCGCCAGCGAAGGAAAAAGCGCCACCGCCCTGAACATCTTATTTTGTATCATGAATAAGATTATGTAGCTATAAATACAAATTAAAATCCAAGCTGTCAACAGAAATGTATCCTCGATTACAAAATTAAGACTGGACGACAGGACGGTGGTGGGATTCACTATTCAAAATTATGCCGCGTGCCATCAAAAAATCAGCCGCCGTTGCGCGTGCCACCGACGGGCGTTCACCTGCACAGCAGGCGGAGAATTTCCGCCGTTCGCGCCGTGACCGCGCGCTGGAGACGGCGCAGGATTACGTCGAGGCGATTGCCGACCTGACGGCCTCTATGGGCGAAGCGCGCGTGACGGACTTGGCGCGTCGGCTGGGCGTGACCCATGTAACGGTCAACCACACGCTGGCGCGGCTGCAAAAAAATGGGTTTGTGAACACAAAGCCTTACCGCGCAATTTTTCTGACTGGTGCGGGACACAAGCTGGCGGAAGAGTGCAAGCAGCGGCACGGGATCGTGGCGACCTTTTTGCGCAAGCTCGGTGTTTCGGAAAAGGCAGCCGAAATGGATGCCGAGGGCATTGAACATCACGTCAGCCCGGAAACTCTGGCCGCGTTTGAACGGCTTCTGAAGCAGCGCTGATGAGACCATTGGATATCCAAGCCATTGGCAGCGAACTGGCCATCAAATGGGATGACGGCAGCGAAAATTTCATCGTGTTGGAAAAATTACGACGTTGTTGTCCCTGCGCCGGTTGCAAAGGGGAGACAGACATCCTGGGGAACGTGTATAAAAACCCCGGACAAAAATTCCCGCCATCGTCTTTTGAGTTGGTTCGAATTGCCAGCGTTGGCGGTTATGCGATTCAGCCGGTATGGGCGGACGGCCACGCGACCGGAATTTATTCTTTTGATTATCTGCGCCGAATCAGCGGCGAGAATCCAGTTGGTTAAAAAGTAACGGCGCGTTCCAGTGAACGCGCCGTCGGGATGCCGTGTGATTTTCTATGCCTTTGGCACTTAATTGTCCAAAGTACTGTTCGTTTCCACTTCCGAATCAGTCGCATTCTGCTGGTTGATTACTTTCAAATACGTGTCCGTATTACCGGGATTACTCCAATCGTGAGGCTTGGCGCTGTTCCAGGCTTTCTGGGCATTCATTGGTTGTGCCGGTCCCATGGGGCTGGATTTAAAGAAACTCGTGATTGACGGTTGGAAATCGGTATCCTGGACAATCGTTGGCGTGATGAAAATCAGCAGATTGTCCTTTTCAAGTTCTTTGCTTTCGCTCCGGAAGGCGTATCCGAGTATTGGGATATCACCCAGGAACGGCACTTTGGTGTAGGAGTTCGCGGTGTTGTCCTTAATGAAACCGCCCATGACCAAGGTGTCCGAATTTGGGATTAAGACTTGAGTAGTGACCCTGCGAAAATCAAACTCATCAGCCTGGTTTTCCACACCGGCAACTACTTTGGTCACGGTGTCAAATATATCGGAGACTTCCGGCGCAACCTTGAGCCAGATGTAATTATTGGCGGAGATGTGCGGCGTAACATCCAAAATGGTGCCGAGGTTGGTGTATGAAACTGAAGAGCCGCCGGGTGAACCTTGCGTGCCGGCAGTGGAATTGAAAATGGGGGAGGCACGAGTGACTTCAATGTGGGCACTTTCATTGTCGAGTGTCACAACACGCGGCGTGGCGATGACTTGGGCATCAGCATCCTGGTTGAGGAATGAGAGTACGGCGCTGACACCGTCGGCATTCAAAAAGCCCATGGAGCCAAAGAAACCAGGTCCTATTGTTGACCCAATGACTGCAGGAGAGTCAAGGATTCCATTTAAACCATTTGATGCACCCGCAATGGGGTTGAAGCCGGGAGCAACTGGTGGTACACTATTGTTTAACAAGTTATTACCAAAAGCCACATGTTGCGCTGCAAGTGTACCAGACCAATCAATGCCCTTGGCAGTGCTGGGCGTGCTGGAAACTTCAATCAAGCGGGTTTCAATCAAAACCTGTTTGGTGGGTTTATCAAGTTCGTCAATGAGTGTGTCCACCGCCGTCTGCTCCCTGTCAGTGGCCACGACGACCAACTGGCTGGTGCGGACGTCCGACACCACTCGGCTGCGTTTGTCAGTGAACGTGCTTTCGATTGCCGTTTGAATATTATCCACGCTGGCGTATTTCAATTGGACAACCCGCGTAATCAGCGGCACCGGAGCCGTAGGGTCTTTAATGGTGATCCGGCCGATTTTGGTCCTCGTGTCTTGCTCCATTTGAAGGCCGTAATTGTCGAGCAGGGCCAGTAGCGCCTGCTCGGCGGTCACATTTTCCCAGCGAATGGACAAGGTGGGTTCAGGTATAATCTGACCATGTTCGTCGGGCTGGCCATAGTTGATTTTTGGATCCAGAAGATAATTAATGTTTGCCTGCCGGGCCAGATTTTCGATGGCCGTGGTGATCGGCACGTCTTGGAATTGAATCAGTGGGATGGTCGCAACCGGGACGACGGCCGGCGTGCTGTTGGCCGTATCACTGCCCGCGACCGCGCCGGCTGTGGCGTTGGTATCCGCAGTGGCGGACGGTTCGTTGGTGGCGGTGGTTGTGGTCACTTCGTTGCTGACAACGGTAGTGACGACATTACTGGTGGCAGTCGTTACCGTCGTGTCAGTAGTCTCCGGCGAAGTCACGGGTTGATTGGTCACGGCGACGTTGGCCGTTTGGTTGCTGACGGCCTCAACAACCTGATCGGTTGTGGCGGGTTCAGTCCCGGCCATTTGATTGCTTGACGTGGCGGCGGTGTTTGTTTGAGCCCCTGGCAAAGGCTGGAAAAGTGAGTTAGAGTTTTGGGCAATGGCCAGGTGAGCCAGCACGAGCCCCAAAGGTATCGCAACGACAAGTTTTTTTGCATTCATGTTATTTGCTCTTTTTTAATCCGATTTGAGTTTGTTCAAACTTCAACGGCTTGAACCGATTTTCATATCTGGACATTCGAGCGCAAAAATCATGCCAAAAGGTTGTTCTTCGTAAAAACGCCGGTTGCGCCGTTTGTTTTGTGGTGAAATCGTGAAATTGGTGCAGACTGTCCAATTTACTGATACTACTGCGAAGGCGAGTTGTGCAGATTGACTGCGGTTAGCGCGGCAGGGACAGTTCCACACGCTGGCCGTCAGCTTCAACGATTGCCGAATCCGACTGGATTTTGATGCAACGCACCTGAATTCGCCCGGCAATGGTGAGAACATATTGCTCATCTCCTTCAGCGAAAGTGTGGTTGTTGATGATCACAAGACGGTGCAACGGGTCGCCGGAAAAACCCTTCAATTCGAGAGAACCGACGGCGGCTGAATGGCGGTTGGCTGCTATTGCCGCCTCATAAGGTCTCATTGAGTTTGGAAAGAAAGGATCGCGGCCTTCTTCTGGCTTGTCCGGCATGACAAACAAGGATTTCGGCGCTTCGGCTGGCGCGGGATTGGTGTTGACGTCTGCCAATGACGGCCACACACCCGTGTCGGCGAGCAGAAGCCAGACAACGGCGGCATTTGAAATCAAAAGAATGCGTGGTTTCATTTTGTTAGGGGGAATCGGGCTTTATCAGAGCGACAATGTTCATTCTGAAGGAAAGTTTTTCGGTGCCTGCGTCCGGGTCTGACGGAGCCACTGTCAGATTCATGACGCGAATGTGAGGAAACTTGTTTTCAAAGGCGGCGATGAATTTGCCAAGATCGTGATAATACGCCGTGCCGTTAAGGGTGAACATGACTTGTTTGTAGGGAAAATTTGGCAGCATATCCACATCACCTGCTTCCGGTTGTCCGACTTGCGGGATATCCACCTGATAGGGTGTTTTGAAACTTCGGATGGTATCATAAGTCCACGCAAAAATGTCGCCGGAAGCCATGTCATCTTCCGCATGAGACAAGGTGTCTGATACAGACGCCAATTCCGATTCCGCAGCGTCGGTGTGCTTGATGGTATCGTTAATCAGCTCAAGTTTGGCTCGAGCGTTCTTTGTGTTCGCCTTGAGTTGGGAAAGGGTTTGAAGCTGGGGGCGAATGAGGGTAAAACCAATTAACACCAGCACCGCAATGGTGATGATGGCCACGATAATCAATTGGTTGCGCTTTTCTTTCGACATAATCATTGCCGGGTGGATTCGGAATAATGACATTCGATGGTGAACGAGACAAACGGCCGCCCGTCAGGAGCGGATTGTGGAGCGGACAGGCTGGTTAAAAGGATGCCGTTGGTCGGATCCAACATGGTTTTAAAGTAGGGCTGATTGGCGATGGCATCTTTGAACTTATTAACCTGATCACCCGGGTTTGCGCTGGAATCCTGGGCGTCGAGAGAAACCACGATGTCTTCAGTGACGCCCTTAAAATGAGTGCGGCTGTCGGTGCTTGAGGAAGTGTCGTCTTTTGAAGTTTGGTAAGATTGCTGCACTTGCAAGCGGGTCAGTGCCACTCCGTCCACTGCGGAATGTTGGAGCGCGTCGAGCAGGTTGCCTTCGAGAAAGCGGCCGGCAGTCAGTTTTTGCAACGCCGCCAATTTCATTTTTGCATCGTTGATTTCCTTTAGTTCCAACACCACACGCTTGGAAGCATTGGCAAGGCCGGCTATTTGCCCCGTCACTTGCGCGAGTTCATTTTTTGACAGCATGACTTTCACTTGAATCGAACTGCTCACCGTCAGCGCCGCCATCGCCACCAGCGCGCCGGCATAAGCAAAACGCTTCACCGGATCCCGCCGCCGCAAATTTTCGGCGGCTTGGGTCTCGGCGAGTAAATTGATGCGTATGGGCATAGGTTGACCCCAATCAAAAAACGGACAATGCGGCACCAATCGCCACCGCCAGTTGCGGGCCGACATATTCAACTTCCGCCGCCTGCTGACCCGGCAGCGCCAGTTGAAGCGTCGCCGTCGGATTCCACGTCTTGCACTCCACGCCCAGTTCGGCGCGCAGCGTTTGGACAATCAATTCCGACCGTGCCGAACCGCCGCTGACATAAATCTGTGTCGCCGGCCGGTCCTGTTGGTGCTCGACGAAATCCAGCGACGCGCGCAGTTCACGGCCCAGGGGGGAAACCTGTGCTTCAATCATGGATTGGGCTTCCGGTGCCAAACCCACTTTGATGCCTTCGGCTTCGGCGTAACTGATGCTCATTACCTGGGCGAGTCCCGCCGTAAAATTGTCGCCGCCAATGTTCACCACGCGGTTCAAAACCAGTTCACCCTGGTCCACCACGCAAATCGAGGAGTGTTTGAAGCCAATGTCCACTAAGGCGATTGATTCGTTCGCGAACACCTCCGGCAGCGTCAATTCCATCGCGTTCATCGGACAAATCAATACCGGAACAATGCAGTCGGCGATCAACCCGGCATCCTTGACCGCCTTGGTAAAATCGCCAATCAACTGCTGCTTTACGCCGGCGGCGAGCACTTTTAGTTTGGGAATGTTGCCCTGCTTGAGTGTTTCAGCCGATTTGTTGGCTGACTGTCTGGGTGGAAAAATATGGCAGTCAAAAACGTGCCGCAGTAATTCCTGCTGCAAATACCCCTTCGTGTTGTTTTTCAACACCAGCCGCATTTCCTGCATCGGAATCTGCGGCAATTCCACCAGCCGCACTACTGCGTCGTCCAGGCCGACGGTCAGCGTGACCTGCCGGGCTTTGGTGTCCAGCGCTTTGACCACGACTCTCAGGTGCTCGGCCAGCATTTCGGGAGAAGGCGTTTTTTCATAAACCGGCGCGTCCAGCAGCACATAACGCAGCAGCGCCAGTGTTTCGCCACGCCGTTCCAAAAGCACGGCCTTGGTCGTGCGGCTTCCCAAATCCACCGCCAATACCTGGCTTCTTTTTTTTCTTGAGGCTCCGTTCAAAAATGGCAAAGCCATGCGTGTTCCTTAACTTGTTACAATTTTCGATGCAAGCAGCAATTCATGCAAAACACAGGCGGTTGTATCAATTGAAGGTAGGAACAGCGCGCTGTGCTGTCCGGACGCCGCCGCGCGGCGTCGCTACCATTGAAAATGACACATTACCAAAACACATAAATGTTCCGACTAATGTTCCGCCTGTCCAGCAACCGCCGCGCCAAACTCATTCGCCGCAAAAAACCGGCTGGAATCATTGCCGTTGTCCCGACCCAAGCCGCCGGTGTCTTGAAAATTGCGGGCAACCAACTTATACTTGAGCCGTGCCGTGCGTCCTGAATTTTATCAATTCGCATGACCCGAAAGTTGACGATTGGACTGGTCGGCGTTGGGGGGAGCATTTTCGATTTCGAGCGCGGCAAATTTTTCTGGAAATGACCGCGCCACATTTTTTATCCCGTGACCGTGTACTTCGGTCCGCCGCTGCCGCCGACGGCCACGCCGGACGAAGTGTGCGCGACGGTGGCGGAACTGATCAATGCCGGTTAAATTTCCCGCGCGCATTTCCCAATTCCACAATCAAATCCTCCACGACCCAGTTTGACCGCGTGGCTTGCAGCGCATCCGCCGCCGCGCCGTGCTGCCAGACGGCGAATCGAATCGTTTTGCCGGCGTCAGTTTGCAACGCCGGTTGAGCCAGCAAACCCGCAAGAAATCCCCCGAGCGCGTCGCCGCTGCCACCCTGTGCGAGGTGCGGATTGCCGGATGGATTTACAAAAATTTCACCTTCATTCCGGCCAACGAGCGTTTGATGTCCTTTCAACACGACCCAACAATTGCCGTAGTGCCTGGAAATTTCGCGCAACGCCTGCGCCCGATTCCCCTGCACTTTTTCCACTGTCGTGTTCAGCATTCGCGCGGCCTCGCCGGGATGCGGCGTGACGACGCGGATTAAATTCTTGTATAGGGTATGCGGCGAGAGCCAGTCCAGCGCGCTCGCATCTACGATCAATGGCAACTCCAAATCGCGCCAAAGGCGGCGGGTGACGTTTTTTATTTCGTCCGCCAAATCCGGCGCGGCCAGACCGGGACCGATCAACATTGCGCTCACCGATTCCGGCCATTTCATTTTCGGCGTCCACAAATTCACCATGACAGCCTGCAATTGTGCCGCGACGGCGTGATAAACATTTTCCAGCGTAAACACCGTGACGAGGCCGGGCTGGGCGCGTTGCGCCGCGCGGGCCACGAGCACCGCCGCCCCGTGAAAACCAAAACTGCCCGCGACCGTCGCCAGATGACCGAACGAACCTTTATGACCGGCGCTGGGGCGGCAGGGTGGATAGTCGGAAAAATCCTCCCGCAGCGTCCAATTCAATTCCGTCCTATGCGGACACGAAACCAGGCCGACGTCGTCCGCGATTTCGAGCTGACCGACAAATGGCCACGCGCTTTGCGCAAGCAAACCTGTTTTCGGCGCGCCGATGGTCAACGTGAGGGCGGCTTCAATCGCCGCGCCTTGCGGTTCGCCGGTGTCGGCGTTCAAACCGGATGGCACGTCCACGGCCAGAATGGGGATTTTGGATTCGTTGACCGCCGCGATGAATTTTTTCCAACCGTCATCGAGCGCGCGGTTCAAGCCGATGCCGAACAAACCGTCAATGACGAGCGCGGGTTTGTGCCGTAAGGCCGTCTCGAGATTGGGCAAATCGCTTTCGGGCGCGGTGACGTCCAGAATTTCCACGCGGCGGTCGTCCAGAAATTCCTGTGCGGCACGGGCATCGTCGGCGTTGTGGCCCTTGCCGGCGAGAATTAGAATCACGTCGTCAGTGCCGGTGAGTTTCCGCGCGCGTTTGGCGATTTTTTTGCCGACGCGGCGGATGACTTCGGCTTCGGTCTGGCCGGTCGCCCAGGTGGCATTCTCCCATTCGCGCATTTGAGTGATGTTGATGACCGGAATCGGCATGGCGGCAGGTTAGACTTTTTTCGCGCGGGCAAAAAGCAAATTGCGTCGTCACCCAATCGTCACCTGTTTGTCGCCGGTTTGAAATTGTGTGACGATTTCGTGCGTGCCATGCTGCGGGCGTGAAGCCGAAGATTTTGGTCGTGGATGACGAGCCGGAAGCGGTTGAGCTTGTGGAGTTCAATCTCAAGCAATCCGGTTACGCGGTCAGCACCGCCGCCGATGGCGCGGAGGCGCTTAAAAAGGCGCGCTCGCAGACACCCGACTTGATCGTGCTCGATGTGATGCTGCCGGAGATGGATGGCTTCGAGATTTGTAAATCGCTGCGGCTCGATCCCACGACTGCGAAAATTCCCATCATCATGCTCACCGCAAAGGCTGCGGAAATTGACCGGGTGCTTGGCCTCGAACTTGGCGCGGACGATTATCTGACCAAGCCGTTCAGCCCGCGCGAACTGTTGCTCCGCATCAAAAAAATTCTTTTGCGCGGCGCGACCGTGGAAAAACCACGCGATCAAATGCGTTTCGGTGATTTGCTCATTGATTTGCCGCGCCATCTTGCGAGTTGGAAAGGCAAGCCGATTGAGTTGACGGCAACCGAATTCAAGCTGCTCACCATCCTCGCGCAACGTGCCGGGCGGGTGCAGTCGCGCGATCATTTGCTGCGCGACGTTTGGGAATACGACAGCCTCATTGATACGCGCACGGTGGATACGCATATGCGGCGGCTGCGCGAAAAACTCGGTCTGGCGTCGAAGCATCTGGACACCGTTCGGGGCGTCGGCTATCGCTTCGTGGAGTAATTGAATTGCCGTGTGGCCAGCCCTTTTCATTCTCGCACTCGTTGCGGCGGTTGCCGTCCATTTTTGGTGGCGGCAAAAATTTCATCATCAACAGTGGCAACTGCAGGCTGACATCGAGAATTTTCAAAAACGGCAGCGGCAAACGACCGTTGAAGCGCAGGCGCAGCAGCAGGTTCTCTTCAATTCCATGCTCGAAGGCCTGCTGTTGCTCGACCGCAACCGGAAAATTTACCTTGCCAACCGCGCGTTCAAAAATCTTTTCGGCCTGAAAACCGAATTGCGCGGCAAGACCGTCATGGAAGCCTTGCGCGTGCATGAACTTGCGGCGCTCGTCGAGCGCGTCGAAGGCGACGGTCAGGTTTTCGATTACGAACTAAAGCTGCCGGAGTTGAGCGAGCGCTGGTTGCAGGTCAATGCCGCCGCCATTTTCAATTCCGCCGGCGAACGCGAAGGCACGATTCTCGTCTTTCATGATCTGACGCGACTTAAACAGCTTGAACGCACGCGCGAGGAATTTGTCGCCAATGTCAGCCACGAACTCCGCACCCCGCTCTCGCTCATCAAAGGCTACGTCGAAACACTCCTTGATGGCGCGTGTGCCAATCCCGAAGTAGCCGAACGTTTTCTCCAAATAATTGAGCGCAACACGCAACGGCTCGACCTGCTCATCCAGGATTTGCTCACCATTTCCGCGCTCGAATCCGGGCGGGTCAAATTGAATTTGCAGCCGTTCACGCTGCGTCCGCTCGTCGAAAAAATTTTCAATGATTTGAAGCCGCCCGCCGACAACAAAAATATTACGCTCGTCAACCAGTTGCCTGAACTCGCCGCGATTGGGGACGCGAACCGGATTGATCAAGTCCTCGCCAATCTTGTGGACAACGCCATCAAATACGGGCGTGCGCATGGCACCGTGGTTGTCGGCGGACAAAAAACCGACGACAGCAAGATTGAAGTTTTCGTGCAGGACGACGGGCCGGGCATTCCGCCCGAAGCGCTCGACCGCGTGTTCGAGCGGTTTTACCGCGTGGACAAGGCGCGCTCCCGCGAGCAGGGCGGCACGGGTCTGGGACTTTCGATTGTGAAACACATCGTGCAGGCGCACGGCGGTGAAGTCTGGGCCAAAAGCGAACCCGGCAAAGGCGCGACGTTTTTCTTCACGCTGCCGGCGGCAACGAAAAATCCGGTCACGGATTGAACTCGGATTTTTTGGCAAGTCAAGGACTGACCCCTTTATGAGCATTGAGACATTAGCCCGCGATTTGATTGGCCACCAAGAAAAGTCAAAGCGCCTGCTTGAGTCCGGGGACATTGACGCTTGGGTGGATGCGCTGTCGCTAGGGTTGCGCCTTGTCGAGCAGCTCCGCACCCGGCTTCTTAATCATTCGGTAGTTGTTACAGACGACCCTGCCGTGAAACAGATTCTCAGCGGTATTGATCTTACCGAGGTGGAGGACTTCGATAAAGTTGGCTCAGAGCTTTTGTATTCTTGGATTAGTCCAGCAGAATATGGTGCTCGCTATACCGAGGTGAACGTTCTGATTGCTCCGTTCCAGATTCCGTTCGACCTTCGTTGTTTTCTCGATGAGGCGCGGCAGTGTTATGCACTTGGCCAATTTTCCGCAGTTCAGTCGCTTAGTCGAACCATCCTCGAAGCCGCTGTGAATGATATTGCGGTTCGGACTGGTAAAATACCAGAAAAGGCTGTCGAGAAAGACATGTTCAGAAAGTATTCGCCTAAGCAGCGCATTCGTTTGGTGGCTGGTAATCGCTTCGAGCAAATTTATCAACATTACTGCGACCTCTGCAAAGTTGTCCACGGACTTTCCAGATCTTCTATCAATGGTGCACTCGGCTCACTCACCAAAACAATAGGTTTTGTCCAGCATCTTTATGAGCAGCACAAAGTTCACATCAAAAGTTCCAACGCCTAACACTGGAGCCGGTTGGCCTTTCACTTCCGCATTCAAGGTTGACATCGCCGCTTCGGCGTGGCTCAGTTTTGGTCATTAGGCCGGATTGAGCACAATGCGCGTTCTACCGACGAGTATCAGTATGAATAAAATCCTCATAATCACTATAATACTTGGCATCAGTTTTGGCTCGTCAGCCGAAGATGCAACAATTAAGCAACTGCTACGATCTTCTGATGCGGTTATTTGGGCTGGGTTGGATTACTCCATGGTTCGCGTGATTGGTAATTCAGATACTATCAAAGTGCCTAACAGACTGATGCAAAACGGGTGTTTTTTATCCGAACCATTTTTCTTCATGGTAAAACCCATCACTGATCGCTGTGGAACGCGGATTTTTGCCCGGCGAATGGCTCGCTTGACTGCT
>JBEKBA010000069.1:0-14700 GCA_050015635.1 Verrucomicrobiota bacterium | reverse complement strand
CGTCCAACCATTCGGCATCCAAGCCATTGAGTCGATACTTATAGTGAACTTTCTGCGGCGCCACAAAGCTCAATCCAACATAATCAAATTCAAACCGATGATTCCCGGGTTGGATCTTTAGCGGGGAGGTTGCGGCTCGCGAAACAGGGATTTGTTGGTTGTCCACGCTGATCTTTTCAATCACAACTGGTGGGGGCAGCGGGTTTATTTTTATATTACCCGGATCCACCTTGACCAAACCTTTGCTCGTTGGAAAATACAGCAAACCGTTGGCGTCCATACAGCCGGCGGGTTGAAATCCCCCCGAACATTGCCTTGTCGGCATGCCATCACTCTTATCATAGCACCAGAATGTGGCTGATGATGATCCGCCGTCAGCGCAAAGGTTTAATTCTGTTTTGCTAACACGAATCACACCACCTTGAGAGCTTATCCAGAAGTAACCAAGGCCATCATCCTGGATGCAGGATATGATTTCGTTGGGCAAACCCTGTTCGGCCTTGATAGTGGCGAATCGGCCTGCTTTGAACCGGCTTAAACCTGAAGAAGTGCCGATCCAAAGTGCGCCAGCTTCGTCCAGATGCAAACAACGGACAAAATCGCTGGCCAATCCATCGGTCTTGCGAAATTGGCGTACGAAACCGTTTTTGAGGCAGGCCAATCCGCGACCATTCATACCAAACCAAATAGTCCCATCTTTGTCTTCTATAACCGCTCGAACATCCCACAATGAATTATCGCCATTCGGAACAGGCCAACTGATTTTGTCATTGCTCAAGCGTGCCAGGCCCAAGCTGGTACCAAGCCACCAGCTTCCGTTGCTTCCGCTCAACAATGCAGTAATAGAGGTGCCGACCGGTATGTTTTTGCAGCCTGGCGCCGGTTCAAAATTATTACCGTGCTTGACGAAAAGACCACTGCCCCAAGTGCCAATCCAAACACGTCCATTTGTTTCTTCGGCGACGGTAGATATATACGGAGTCGAAACATTGGGTCCTATCCGCCAATTCCCCAAATAATTTGTCCATTGTCCATCACGATAATTATAGACGCCCGCTCCATCTGTTCCGGCCCACAATCCACCATCCTTTCCAATAGTGACGCTCGTCACTGCACGCCCTTGCCAGTTGTCCGGTGGATAAATGGTCGTAAATGCACAGGGGCGCAACACCGCCAATCCGCTGCCACGGGTGCCAACCCACAAATCTCCCTCACGATCCTCGTAAAGGAGCCTCACCGAATCACTTGGAAATCCATTTGTGTGGTTGTAATGCAAGGTCTCCCTATGAGGATCGATTAGAAACAATCCCTGTTCCGGAGTGCCCACCGCTAGAAATCCGTCGCGAGTTTCAATCATTTGCGTAACGGGACCGAATTGCCATGGAGAGGTTCCCAGATCATCCACCCATTTATGGTCGTTCCACTTTCGTAAATGACCGTCGCTTGCCACCCATAGCCCCCCATCGCGGCTCGGACACACGGCTTGAATGTATGCGTTGGTGAGATTGGGCTGATCAAATTGAACGACCCTGAATATGTCATCCCCAAGCACAGACAACACGCCATTTCGCATGATCCACATTGTCCCGTCGTCACTTCTTCGATATGAATGAAAGCCAAGAATGTTGCCGGCGACCGGCACAAGCAGCAGGTCATCTTTCAACCGGAAAAACATCCCTTGTGGATTGATCAGCCAGAGATCATTTGTCGGGTCGCTTCCAATGTGCCAGATTCGCCGATCTTTCCAGGGGGGGTGAACCTCAACAGAGTTAAAGAGCCCGTCTTTATAACGGGTTAGTTCCCCCATTTCATGTCCAATCCAAAGATTTTCTTGTTTGTCTTCAAAAAGGCTCGCTACCTCACCGCGAGGGAACCCAAGCGTGTTGTTGAAGCTGAAAACCGCGAATTGGCTGCCATTGAAACGAGCCAACCCGCCATCAGTACCAACCCATAAATAACCGTCATGTGTCTGTTGGATGGAAGTTATATAATTTCCCGGCAATCCATCATCGGTTCCCCAAACTTGAATAGCGTAGGCAGGCAGTGGAGATCTTGTTGGAAGGCAAAAGCCAGTTTTTAAACAGCAGGCAAAACAAAGACCCATCGCGAAAAAAGCATTCAATGGCCTTGGAAAGTAAAGCATCATATTTGATTATCCATTAATACAGCTCGCAACTGTTGTTTACTTTTTAAAAACAGACAGCATTGGTGGACAATGCTTTGTATATAAAGAAAAGAACGATAATAATCAATACAATTCTCTCGAAATCAGCGCTTCACAAGCTTATGTTTGATACGATAAGCGGGGACTCATGGCATGGAACTTGAGACGTATCGCATCTCTTAAATAAGATAAATTTTACCAATTAATACGACGTAAAAATCGCGAGCACAAGCATACAAAGCCATGCATATCTTATTAATTCCCCAGTTTGGAAAAAGGACTGCACCAAAGTTGGTTCGGCAGGCCGACACCGCCATGAAAGTTTTTCCATGAATTACCCTGGCCGTTAACAACGGCAGCGGGCTGGTTTGCGGCAATCCCCCAAAATGTCATGAGATTTAACCTTTCACTGGAACTTCCAAAGAAACCGACTGTTGCTCCCCTGCCATGACGTTTTGAAATGCCCTGATCCGGATAATTGGCAAAATCATTCCATTGGCCGTATCCGACAGCTGTTTCATCATTCTCCCACATTAAAATATCAGTTGGGTTAAACGCGCTCATTTTAAACGTGACATAACTACCATTGACTTGCTTAACCCCACTATCTCCAAAGCCATTCACGGCTCCATTCTGAATATAACTTGTTAGAAATTGCCCGCGCTGGAAGTAGAGGGCATTAACCACATCTGCAGGACATAAAAGCGATTTCTCGGTTGGAAGATAAGAGAAAAGCAGTGCATTCTTAGAGGTGCCACTACCAGTAGGACCACGCCCTTCATACTCATATACTTCTTCTTGATAAATAGTATTAAATATTGCCATCACTGGAGGGCAGGGTCCGGGGGAAAAAGTTGAAGATCCCCCAGCCCAAGCAGTCGCTCCGAGTCCATTCCACCCTGACTGCGGCATATAATCGGTGTTGTCGTTGCAATACATTTGAGTCGCCAGCAGGATTTGCTTGTTGTTATTCAAATCAATCACCATTTGCGCGCGATTTTTCGCGGCGGCCAGCGCCGGCAGCAACAACGCCGCCAAGATAGCAATAATGGCTATAACTACCAACAACTCAATGAGCGTAAATCCATGTCGTCTTTGATAAAGAAAGTGAATTCTCATATTTCGATTGCGTGTTTCAAAACGGGTATAAATGCTTGAAGCTGAATCATACCAAACCTGGTCTGGGGAGGTGGAGTCGTAGAAATGATTGACACATCAACCAGGCTTTATCCCTAAAGCGAACCAGGAAAGGGAGTGGAAATGCTGGAAAAGGTTGGTTTTCCGGCTGGTTTACGCCCCTGCTAATTCAGATTGAATATGACGAAGACAGTCAAAGACGAGACCCCAACAATAAATCCGACTGTCATACAACCAAAAAAGGAACGGAAACAATTCGGCGGAAGGGGTGGTTTTTTACACCCTTTTTGCCATCTGGTGATCAAGGCCGTAAGGGTGGATTCGTATCAGCCTTCATCCAAGACTTCGCGTACCTTGCGCGTCAAAGTGGCCGTCAGGTAAGGTTTTTGAAGAAATCTGACATTCGACTGCAGCACTCCGCGATACATCAAGGCATTATCAGTATATCCCGATGTAAATAGAACCTTCGAATCCGGATGAGACGTGCGGAGGGCATCTGCCATTTCTTTGCCGCCCATGACTGGCATGACGACATCCGTCAACACAAGGTCGATCTTCCCATCGTGCTGCCGTGCCATGCGAAGGCCTTCCTCGCCGTTGACCGCTTCAACAACGGCGTAGCCTTTCTCCCGTAATATGGCAACGGCTAATTCGCGCACCGCTGGTTCGTCCTCGACTAAAAGCACCGTTTCGCCACCTCCTGCCGACTCTGTCGGCGTGATGCAAACGCGGGATGGTTCAACTGCCGATTGCACCTGAGGGAAGTAAATCTTAAATGTCGTGCCTCTTCCCAACTCGCTATGCACTTTGATGCAGGCGGCGTTTTGTTTGACGATCCCGAAGCAAGTCGCAAGACCCAAGCCCGTGCCTTTGCCCGGAGGTTTGGTGGTAAAAAAGGGTTCAAACAGGTGCGCTTTGACTTCTTCACTCATCCCTGTACCGGTGTCCGCAATTGCTATCATGACGTAGTCACCCGCACACAAATCGGGGAAATTTTTTAGATGGTTTTTGTCCAGGGTGGCGTTGGCCGTCGTGATAGTCAGTTTGCCGCCGTTGGGCATGGCATCGCGGGCGTTCACCGCAAGGTTCATGATAACCTGTTCGATTTGGCCAGGGTCGGCCTTGATGCGCCCTGCTGCCGAATCGAGTGACGTGATAAACTCGATGTCTTCCCCGATGAGCCGGCGCAACATTCTTTCTATGTTAAGGATGACGGTATTAAGTTCCAGCACGCGGGGTTCAATCACCTGTTTGCGACAGAAGGTCAGTAATTGCCTGGTCAGGGCCGAGGCCATGCACGCAACCTGCTCGATTTGTTGAGCGCTTTTACGCCGCGGATCATCGGCGTCCATTTGTGCCAACAAGATTTCACTATGACCCACAATGGCGGTCAGAAAATTGTTGAAGTCATGGGCAACACCAGCTGCCAGTCGACCCACGGCCTCGATTTTTTGGGCCTGACGCAGTTGCTCCTCGCTTTGGCGTAAAGCCTCTTCGGCAGCTTTGCGTGCCACGCGAGTCTGGGCCTCATGCAACTCACGTTCAATTGCGGGCACGAGCCGCGCCACGTTACGCTTCATGATGTAGTCATGTGCGCCAGCCTTCATCGCCGCCACGGCCATATCCTCGCTGACCACTGCTGATACCAGAATAAATGGCAGGTCGTATCCGCTGTCCTTCAACAGTTGCAAAGCCTCAAACCCACCGAAGTGGGGCATCTCGTAATCCGAAATGACAATGTCCCATGCCTGCCGTTGGAGCGCCGCCTTCATAGCCGGTGCGGTAGAGACGCGTTCGTAAACCGGCTCATAACCGGCCTTGCGTAATACGCGCAATAAAAGGAGAACATCATTTTCCGAGTCATCTGCGATCAAAGCCCGCAACGCCTTGTTCGTGACGCCCGTTTCGGGTGAACTATTTTGGTTTGGCGGCATGATAATTTTCTCCATTTAATTTTCCTGATTCACCCGTCAGCGTGAAGCAAAATGTTGCGCCTTGATTGACGACGCCCTCGGCCCAGATTTTACCCTGATGGCGGTGAATGACCCGCTCCACGGTCGCCAACCCGATGCCCGTGCCACGAAACTCGCTCTGATCGTGCAGACGCTTGAATGGCGTGAACAAATTACTCGCGCGCGCCATGTCAAAACCCGCGCCATCATCGCGCACGAAATAGGTTCGGGTGCCGTTGGATTGAGGCAATGCCCCAAATTCAATGCGCGCGCGCGGTCGATTCGCTGTGAACTTCCACGCATTGCCGAACAAATTTTCCAGCACGACTCTCAACAACTGTGCGTCACCCTCGGCGGTAAGCCCCTCGGCAATGACCCAGTCCACAAGACGGTCCGGATTTTTTTGTTTCAAATCAGCGGCCACGGCATTCGCCAGGGCTGTAAGATCGAAATGGTCCACCAGCAACTCTTTACGTATCATATTGGACAACGCCAGCAGAGCATCAATGATGTCCTCCATGTGTTGGCAACTTCCCCGCAGTCGCTGAACGTAATCCAGGCCCTCTGGATCGAGCTGGTTGGCATAATCTTCCATCAGGATGAGGCTGAAGCGATCAATGCTCTGAAGCGGCGAACGTAAATCATGCGAAACCGAGTAACTGAATGCTTCCAATTCTTTATTGGCGTTTTCCAATTCAATCGCGCGGTGTTCCAGTTCTTTGTTCAGCAAGGAGATTTGTTTTTCGACCTGTTTGCGCTCGGTGATGTCGCGAATCGCGCTGGTGACAACCAGTCCTTTTTCGGCGGCCAACGTCTTGGTACTCACCTCGATCGGAAACTCCCGGCCATCCTTGTGCAAGCCGCAAAGCTCCATCGTCGTTTCCGGAACACGACCGCCGCGCTGGGAGAAGTGCGTGGCGTAATATTGCCGTTGAGTTTTTCGAAAGCGTTCGGGAACCAACAGGGCCATGCTTTCCCCTTGTAGTTCCCGGCCGCTATAACCAAATAGTTTTTCTGTGTGCGCGTTGCTGCTGACAATCTTACCTTCCGTGTTGACGATGACCAGGGCGTCCGGCATCGAGCCCAACAATCGATCCAGTTTTTCCTCCACCTTTCTGCGGTCGTGCATGGCGCGCAGCGCGCACGCGCCACACGCCAGAACAAGCATGCTGGCCAGCACACTGCCGGCCACGCTGATCATTGTGACGCGTTCCGCCTTCGCCGCCATGGTCGTTTGTTCCTGGTCCAGCCGCGCACGTTGCTCCTTGTCCAGCGTGCTGAAGGCGGCCCGGATCTGCTCCATCAGATCATTCCCTTCGTCAGTTAGACTACGTTGACCGAACCCTCGAAACAGATTCTTATCACCCAGATCCACCATGTCATTCATGACCTTGAGGTGCCTGGCAATCACGGGTTCAATCCCGGTAATGGATCGAAGCTGACCGGGGTCATCCTGGAGGAGAAGCTTGAGTTCATCCACTTGAGGCGGCACGGCTTCGGCTGCTGTGTAAAATGGACTCAGGTGCGACTGTTTGTCAGAGATGACAAAGCTGCGTGCGGCACTTTCCACTTCGCTTAATCCGACTGTGATGTCCGCCAGTTTTTCTAAAACTTCGCGGGTATGCGTAACCGCTCGCGTGGCCTCCTGGAGCTGCTTTCCAGATTGACACGTAATGGCGACGACCGCTACCAAACTCAGGATCGCCAAAACGAAACTGTCTACCCACAAGTTTTTTTCTGTAGAGTATCGCCGTGCCCATTTTTGGGATAGTTCTCCAACGAGTGTCTTCCAAACGGCAATCCTGCCATTGTTTGCGCCACTTTTCTTTTCTTGAGCTGAATTCACTCCCGCAATAGAGCTATTTTTATGCCTTTTTGTCGCTACCATTGGTTATTCAGTGGTTGCGGGGCATCCAGTGGAAACGAGGTTTTTCCGTTGTGGGATACCCGGATCATCAAGTATTTGGGCTATGACTCGTTTCAAAAACTGCCGGAATAATGCCCAAAACAGCCAAAAGCAACGAACCCTCATTCATTGCCTTTTTGTGAAAGCTAACCTTGATTCAACAAATGGTACGAGGAGCTTTTGCAGCCGACTGCCAGCTGTTTTCCCGCGTTTTTCAGTCCGTTGACACAGCCATGCTTCTGGCCCAGGTTCCGGTCGGCTTCGCCCTCCCTGCGCAGAGAATGGACAAAAAACAAACAAAAACATAAACTCAACCATTGACCAGGACTAACTCATGGACTGAACCAGAAAATTGAACCCGGGCACATCCATTCCTATGCGGCGGCGTTCATTCATCAGCACGATGGCGGGTTGCACCGCGGGCGTGCTGTTGAATCGGAGCCTCTGGAGTCTGGCGGCCGATTCAAAGCTCACCGACGATGAGTTTCTCGACGATTTATCGCGCCGTTCCTTCCTGTATTTTTGGGAGCAATCCGACGCGCAGACGGGCATCACGCGCGACCGCGCGCGAACGGATGGCTCTACCCGCCCCGGCGACCGCCATAAGCTCGGCAGCACGGGGGCGACTGGTTTTGGCCTGACGGCGATGTGCATTGGCGCGGAGCGTCAATGGGTCACTCGCGCGCAAGCCCGCGAACGGGTACGCACCACGTTGAAAACTTTTGCGAACGGACCGGTAGTGAACGAGCATGGCTGGTTCTATCATTTTCTCGACGTGCAAACCGGTGAAAGAAATCCACAGAGCGAGATGTCCACGAGCGACGCCACATGGCTCTCGGCGGGCGCGCTTACGGTGCGGCAATACTTTCAAGAGGACGAGGAGATTCGCCGCCTGGCCACGCTTATTTATGAGCGGATGGATTACGCATGGATGTGCAATGGCGGGATGACGCTTTCGCACGGATGGACGCCGGAAGGTGGATTCATAAAATATTACTACAACCGTTACTGCCAGTTGGCGTGCATGGTTCTGCTGGGCATCGGCTCGCCGACGCACGCCATGAAACCGGAAACGTGGTATGCGTGGGACCGCGTGCCTAACGAATATGACGGCTATAAGTATATTGGCAGGTCGGTGCTTTGGACGTATCAGTGGCCGTTTGCATGGTTCGATCTTCGCAATCGCCGCGAGGGTCATGGCTCTCGCATCAACTATTGGGAGAACTCGACGATTGCCACGCGCGCGCACAAGGCGTTCTGCCTGGACCTGGCGAAAAAGTTTCCCGGCTATTCCGAAAATATCTGGGGCATTACGAGTTCCGAAAGCGCGCACGGATACAAAGCATGGGGCGGGCCGCCCGCGCGCCGGAACATTGACGGCACGGTGGTGCCGTGCGCCGCAGCCGGTTCAATGATGTTCACGCCGGACATTTGCCTTCCCGCGCTCCGTGCGATGAAGGACAAATTCGGCGACAAGATTTATGGGCGATATGGTTTCGCGGATGCTTTTCATCCTACCAACGGGTGGGTTTGTACGGTCGCTCTTGGCATTGACGTGGGCATCACGCTGCTCTCGTGCGAAAATGCGCGTTCCGGCAATGTGTGGAAATGGTTTATGGCCAACCCCGAACCGCAACGCGCATTGGTGCTGGCAGACATCCAGCTAATCATAAGCGACAATGCCCAAAAATCCGAATCAGAAATTCCGGCCTTCCCTCATTAGATCTTCAATATTTGCGAATCTTCCTAAAAGAGTTGAATTTGGTGAAAAGTGCTTTCATTGATAATTGATGCTATTAAGAATCCGCCGCAGATTGGGATACTGCACGGTCGCGCGTTTCAGCGAGCACGTAAGCCACGTGTCGCGTCCACCTTTTTTCTTAACGCTTTATTTATTCAATTGGTTCATGTCGGATAAAAACGGGTCGAGTTGCTGGTCGTAATTCTGGAATATTGTAAAATTATTTACTTGCCAAAATAAACTTTGTAACGCAAAGTGTATAATATGGAATCAAATTGGGCCGCTGATCAACTTCAAACCATCCGCAATTTGATGGAGCGCTCGGCTCTTTACCGACGCGCACTTACGCCCATCATGCTCTTTGCCGGTTCGGTGGGAGTGCTGACGATGTTACTGGGATTATTTTTTCAAATGGATTCAACGCGGAAATTCTGCGGACTTTGGCTGGGGGCGGCGGTCATAGCAATGGGAGGTGCTTTTCTTATCGCCCGCCGCCAGGCACTAAAAGACCAAGAGCCTTTTTGGTCGCCGCCAACCCGTCGCGTGGCGCTGGCATTATCACCTCCGTTGGCAGCCGGAATGTGCTTGGGTGTGCTTCTCACAGGCGTTGGCGATAATATGGCTCTGCCCGCGGCTTTCATCTGGATTTTGTTTTATGGCTGCGCTCTCCATTCCGCCGGTTTTTTCATGCCGCGAGGAATCAAGCTTTTTGGCTGGATCTTCATCATCAGTTCTTGCTGTCTTTTCTATGTTTTTTCCCTTGGTTGGGTGAAAAGTGAACTAAACGCAAATTGGCTAATGGGCTTTTTCTTTGGTGTGCTGCATCTGGCTTATGGGACATATTTATATTTGTCTGAAAAAGGAAAGAATGCGGCGTGAATCCAGAACCGTTCCTACAGCTCGACCGTGTTATACACGAGAAAGGGCGGCTCGCAATTATGTCGATGCTGGCCGCTTCGCCGGAGTTGTCGTTCACTGAATTGCGTGAAGCACTCGAAATGACCGACGGCAATCTCACCACACATATTCGCACTCTTCAGGAAGCGGGTTACGTCTCCGTAAGCAAATCCTATAAAAAAAACCGGCCATTGACAACCTGTTCGCTGACTGTCGCGGGCAAAAAGATGTTTGCCAATTACGTCAATTTGCTGGAGCAAATTGTTCAGCAAAACAAACCCAAGTAAAAATAATTTGAACGAACTTGAACAAACAGCATCTTATACTTTGTGATACAAAGTTAATAAACATCCATAGAGTCAATGAAGATTATACGCGCAGAACATTTGGGAATGTGTTTTGGGGTGAGAGACGCTATCGCGCTAGCTTTGGAAACCGCGCGGCACGAGCCGCTCACAATTCTGGGCGACCTCGTCCACAACGAAACTGTGTTGGAAGAATTGCGGGCCAAAGGGATTCATATCAAGCAACAGCCCGCGAGTGTGGACACGAGGACGGTAATGATCACAGCGCACGGCGCATCGGAGCGCGCGATCAACAAAGCTCGTGGACTGGGCTTGAACGTGCTGGAGGCGACCTGCCCGCTCGTCCATGTAGCGTATCGCAATCTGGCGAAGCTGGTCTGCGAAGGTTTTCATCCGGTCATCATCGGCAAGCGCGATCATGTAGAAGTTCGCGGCATAACAGAAGATTTGGACGAGTTCGATGTCGTGCTTGGCGAAGAAGACGTTGAAAAACTTCGGGAGCGACTGCGTTTCGGAATCATTTCGCAAACCACCCAGCCGATTGAACGAGTGCGGCAGCTGGTTGGTTTGGTTCGCCGACGATTTCCAAATTCGGAAGTGCGTTTCATGGACACCGTTTGCCAGCCGACGAAGCAACGTCAGAGCGCGGCCATCGGGATCGCGCAGAAATCCGATGTGGTCATCGTCATCGGCGGCGTACATAGCAACAACACACATGAGCTTGTGAAGACCTGCTCGCAATTTTGTCCACGCGTTCATCCCGTTCAAACGGCGGTGGATTTATGCAGCGAGTGGTTTCATGCGGATGACACCGTCGGCATCACGGCAGGAACTTCCACGCCGGATGCGGTAATCAACGGGGTCGGGTTTTGGCTCGAAAATTTTGCCGGGCGTGCAACTGCTCAAACTAATCAAACCAAGGAGATACATGAACAGGCTTTCCACGTTTCTTGAAAATGTGCCGGACGACCCGTTTTACCAGCCGCGCAAGCCGCTCTGGCTGCCGCGCGAAATGTCCTTCGCACCAAAACTTTCGCCACTTTTGCCTCACCGCAAACCAGCGTCGCGAACGGCACTGCTCATCAATCCGTTTTATGCCAAGTCGCCGCAAGGCAGCTTTGGCAAACACGTACTCACGCCGACGCTCGCGCTGACTTCGCTGGCCGGCGCAACACCCGCGCACTGGCAGGTACGGTATTGGGACGAAAATCTTTTACAAGGCCCGCCGCCAAAGGAACCGCTCCCGGAAGTTGTCGGCATCACGGTACATTTGACTTTTGCGAAGCGAGCCTACGAATTTGCGCCGCTGGTATCAACGTGCCGGCGCGGATAAAGATTCCACCGCAGTTGCCCTAAGAGATCGTTTGAGCCAGTTGGCGGGAGAGAAGTTTGAAAACAATAACGGATATTCCCCATAACCCATCTTGAGTTATTGGAGGCATTCGCGCGGAAAAACTGATCCAGCCGCCGGGAGCTGATGGGCGGGTCGGCCGGGTAGGGTTTTACCCCATATGCGAATCAATGAAATTGACGGATATTGGCGCGGGAATTGGCGTGGGATATGGTCGCCATCGAGAGGCCAAGCATTCCAGAAAGCTGTCCTGAATTAGGCATACCGACATGAAACAAAAACTAATCGGGTTGTCGCAACGATATGTGGCGGCGTTGAAAAAACACCTGAAGCAGGGGCCGCGCGCGAGTTTGCAGCCGGCGTTGGGACTGGGACGCCAGGCGGTCACCCTCGGGCTGGAGACGCTTAAATTGGCCCGGATTCACGAGCAAGCACTCGTTGCACTGGAATTATCCAATAGCAAAAACGGGCTGAACAAGCGGGCGGAGATTTTTTTTACCGAGGCCATTGTCCCAATCGTGGAAACGCATCGCGCCGCGCGGCAAAGCAAAATTGACTTGAACCAGCTGAACGAGACGCTGAGCCGGCGCACGGTGGAACTGGCCATCACCAACCGCCAGCTGCAACGCGGCATAATCCGGCGCAAGAGTGTGGAAGCCGCCCTCAAGGAAAGCGGCGTGCACTACAGCAAACTGTTAAAAGATTCCCTGCAACTACAGGAAGGTTTACGGCAACTGACGCATCGGGTTCTGGCGGTGCAGGAGGATGAACGCAAGAAGATCAGCAGTGAACTTCAGGATGAAATCGCCCAGACTCTGTTGGGCATCAATGTCCGGCTGCTCTCGTTGAAACAGGAAGCCCGGAGCAACACCAAAGGCCTCAAGAATGAAATTGCCAGCACGCAACGATTGGTGGTAAACTCGGCCAAATCCGTGCGGCGGGTCGCCCGTGAATTCGGCAACTCATGAAACATAAATTTTCAAGACGCTATCAGACGGCGTTGCTGGCCTATCTAAAGAAATCCGCCAATGGGGGGGAGCGCATTGTTGCGCGAGGCATGGGCCAGCAGGCGCTGACCGCCGGTCTGCAGACTTTGGACGTGGCCAAGCTCCATGAGCAAATCCTGGTTACCCAAGTGTTGCCAGGCCAATCGGCCGGCAAACGCACCACGCTTATCAAGCATGCGGGGGCTTTCTTTACCGAGGCGATTACCCCGATCGAGAAAATCCATCGCAGCGAGCGGGAGAGCGCCGTCCACCTGAATCAAATGGTCGAGATGCTGAGCCAGCGCACGGTGGAACTGGCCGCCTCGAACCTGGAATTGAGCATGGAGATCGCCCAGCGCAAGGTGGTGGAGACGGCGCTCAAAAAAAGCGAGCGCCATTATTCGCAGTTGCTGGAACAGTCGGAAGTCATGCAGGAACAGTTGCGGCAATTGTCCCGCCAGATTCTTTTGACACAGGAGGAGGAACGCCGGGAGATCAGTCGTGAACTGCATGATGTCATCGCCCAGACCCTGACGGGCATCAACATCCGGCTGGCGGCCCTGAAAAAGGACGCTGCGGTCAACACCAAGGGCCTCGACCGCAACATCGCCCGCACGCAACAGTTGGTGGAACATTCAGTGAACATTGTGCATCGCTTTGCCCGCGAATTGCGCCCGGCGGCGCTGGACGACTTGGGGCTGATTCCCGCCCTGCATTCGTTTGTGAAAATGTTTTCCAAACGGACACACCTACACGTTCATTTGAAGGTCTTTGCGGGGGTTGAACAATTGGATAACAACAAACGAACTGTACTCTATCGCATTGCCCAAGAAGCGCTTAACAATGTCGCCCGCCATGCGAAAGCCAGCCGGGTGGAAGTGAATATTCAGAAACTTCACAGTGTCGTCCAAATGGAAATCAAGGACGATGGCAGATCCTTTCAAGTGGAACGCACATTGCGCTCCAAGGGAAACAAACGATTGGGACTGCTCGGCATGAGGGAGCGGGTCGAAATGATCGGCGGCTCTTTTTGCGTCGAATCCGCACCCGGCCAGGGCACCGCCGTCCGGGTGGAGATTCCCTTCGCCCACGTCCGGAAAGACGATCTGAAAAAATCCGGTGACAAGACACTAAAATGTCTATGAAACGAATCACTGTTCTACTGGTACTGCTCGCCGCCGGTTGGGGCGACAGCCATGCAGCACCAGCTTCGACAAACTCCGCTTCGACCAATCGTATTCTTATGATTGAATCCAGTTCCATGCCGATTGCCGCGGGAAAAGTCACTCTGACTATCGGACAGCTCCAGCGCGCGGACGGCGTTTACACCGGTGATTACAAGATCAAGGTGTTTCCCTACTTTTTCAAAACCGAAAAGGGCCGGCTGGCGATCGTCGTTTCGGACAAGTCGCTGGCCGAGATCAACCAGGGAAAACCCACGGCGATTATCGGGACCGCCACCACGAACGGCAAGGGCGAACGTAGCCGGCACATTGATGCCACAGCCATGCCGGCTGACATCAATCGCGGAACGCTCAAGCTGTGGTTCACGGCGGGAAACAGAAAAATGATCTTTGAGCCGGCCTATCACTTTGCCGGGAAATGGACGGCAGCGGTTCCACTGCAGACGGTTAGAACCAATAACACCTCCAACTTACAACGGTGCGTTCCAGTTTTGCATCGAGAAGTCCTGGAAGCCGCCGCCAAACATTTATGAAAAAAATTACTGTTGTGCTCGCCGAAGACCATATGATGGTGCGCGAGGGGTTTCGCAAGATGCTCGAACTTGAAGACGACTTTGAAGTGGTCGGCGAAGCGCAAGAGGGGCGTCAGGCCGTTGCGCTGGCCAAAAAACTTCGCCCCGATGTGGTGTTGATGGACATCGCGATGCCCCTGCTCAATGGTTTGGAAGCCACCCGCCAGATACTCAAAGCTCTCCCCGCCACCAAAGTGCTTATTCTCTCCGCGCACAGTGACGACGCGTATGTCAAAAACGCAACCGAGTCCGGTGCCGTGGGATTTTTGCTTAAACAAACCTCCGCCCACGATGTGTGCCGGGCGATTCGGGAAGTCCAAAAGGGGAAAACGTTTTTCAGTCCCTCAATTTCCAAGCGTCGTGATCGTATGAATCTGCAATCAGCCGACCGCGCGAGAGTGTTCGATAAAAAAGCTGCCCAACTGACTTCGCGCGAGATGGAAGTACTCCAACTGATCGCCGAAGGCAAGGCCAACAAGGAAACCGCGGCGGAACTCGGCATTGG
>JBEKBA010000068.1:0-14884 GCA_050015635.1 Verrucomicrobiota bacterium | reverse complement strand
TGACATCGTTGTGGCCATGAA
This sequence comes from Verrucomicrobiota bacterium, assembly GCA_050015635.1. Taxonomy (GTDB): domain Bacteria; phylum Verrucomicrobiota; class Verrucomicrobiia; order Limisphaerales; family UBA11358; genus UBA11358. The sequence continues at coordinate 14,863 of JBEKBA010000068.1, read as the reverse complement.
CCGCGTCAATCCCGTAGATCAAGGGAATTTTAAGGCGCGTTTTCAAGGCCCACGATTGAAGGTCGTTGCAGGTTTTAAGCCAGGTTTCGGGGGTGTTTTCCCCCGGCGGTTTGGAATCACCACCGCTCAACATAGACCCGAAACCATATTTCTGGATGTCGGCGCGGTCTTCAACGCAGCTTAAATCCGCCTGCACCATCTGCCCGATCTTTTCCTCGAGCGTCATGCGCCCAAGCAAATCCTTCACGCGCGTTTCCACAGGCTGACCGGGATCGAGATAAGGCACGGTTTGATCGGCGCACGCGGAGCCGGGGTTGATGGCGGTGATCAGCGCCGCAAAACAACTGCAGGCGAACGAAAAGTAAGTTGGAAAAGTTTTCAGAATTTTATTTTTTGATTTTGTCGGGTGAAAATTAAATCATCCGGGTTTTATCCGCAACAATACTAAATCGGAAGTATGTAGATAACGCAAGGGCATGGAGTTTGATGATTTACGCCGTTTTGCCCGGCTCTCAACAAGCGCATTGTGCAATTTGACTGCGATTTGCAAAGATTGGTTGGGATGGCGGCCTTTACAGAAAAATGATTTGCAATCTGCGATGTTTCGCTGAAAGTTAATCGAGTTTGTGAAACAGTTTTCCGCCATTTTATTTGCCGTCTCGCTCGTATGGGTGCAAGTCGCTCCCGCGCCCGTGTTGGCGTCACCAGTTTGCGTGAAGCCGAGCATGGGCAATTGCGCTGATTGCTGTGATCGCATGGCTTGTTGCGCAACAAAACCAACTTCCAATTCGCAACCTGCCCCCGCAGTTCCGGCCCAATCAAACTTTCAAAATCAATTTTCACTTCCCGCTCCAACTGTTGTCGCCAGGACTTTGCCGGAAAATCCGGCGAGTTGTATTTCTTATGTTTCTGCATCGCCTTTGATGGCGATGGCCACGCCGCTTTACGAGCGGAATTGCGCCCTGCTTCTCTGATTCATTCCCTTAAACACCCGTAGTGTGCCTTGAGCCGGCGCGCTTCGGTTTCCCTGCCTTTCTCCACGGAATTTTTGTGCCCGTGAATTGTTTCGATTTTTTCCCGCCGCGCACAAACGGTGGCAACTGAAACTTAAATTTTTTATGAAGACGAAAATGATTCTCTTTGTGTTGGTTGTATTTGCCATCAGCGGCGGCATCATCTGGATGGCGGCACATCATTCACCGGCATCCACCGCCAATGCCAATGGACGCAAAGTCCTCTATTACACTTGTGCCATGCACCCGTGGGTTCGGGAAAGCAAGCCCGGCCAGTGTCCGGTATGCGGGATGAACCTGACGCCGGTTTATGCGAATGAAAGCGGCGTAGCGGAAACCAATTCAGGCATGGTTACGCTTGAACCGGACAGCATCAGCACGATTAACGTACAAACGGATTTGGTGGAACGCCGTCCAGTGCGACATATGTTGCATCTGTCGGGCGAGATTGCAGGTAATTCATGGGCGGCGGCATGGTTCGAGTTCACCGCCTACGAACGCGATTTGCAATGGCTCAAAATCGGACAGACTTTTGATGTCAGCGTGTCGTCCGCGCCGGACAAAATTTATCACGCGCAAATCAAACTCCACGGCGTAAAGCCCTTTGCGGATGCGAATTTCGACATGATGAGCGGCAGCACGACCCTGCGCGCGGAGATTTTGAATCCGCCGGTCGAGGCCGGTGATTTTGGCGAAAACAAATTGTTCAATGGTCTTCACGCCGAGGCTCATCTTATCGCCGAAACTGAACCGACATTGACGATTCCGCGCAGCGCGGTGATTTCGCGCGGCATCGGACCGATGGTTTATGTGGACAAAGGCGACGGCCATTATGCGCCGCGCGCAGTGCTGCTCGGTCGCGTCGGCGATGAATTCGTTGAAGTTCTCGGCGGTCTGGAAGCGGGCGAAAAGGTCGTCACGACTGGAAACGTGCTGATTGATTCCGAAGCGCAACTCACGGCTGGCGAATAATTTTATGATTGACCGAATCATCGAATGGTCGCTGCGTAACCGCTTTCTCGTCATTTGCAGCGCGTTGTTGCTCACCGGTTTTGGCGTTCACGCGCTTTATCAAACGCCAGTGGACGCGATTCCTGATTTGAGCGAAAACCAAGTTATTGTCCATGCCGATTGGATGGGGCGCAGTCCGCAGGAAGTCGAAGATCAAGTTACCTATCCGCTGTCCGTGAACTTGCAGGGATTGGCTGGCGTAAAAGCCGTTCGCGCTGCCTCAATGTTCGGCTTCTCGCTCATCACAGTCGTTTTTGACGATAAGATTGACAACTACTTTGCGCGTTCGCGCGTGCTCGAACGGTTGAATTATCTCGGCGACGTTTTACCGGCAGGTGTCGAACCGAAACTTGGCCCGGACGCGACGGGTTTGGGCTGGGTTTATGAGTATTATCTCGACGTCGATCCCAAAAATTCTCCGAAAGGTGGCTATGATCCCGGCCAGTTACGCTCAATCCAAGATTGGTTCGTGCGTTATCAACTCAACGCTGTATCGGGGGTTGCGGAAGTCGCCAGCATTGGCGGTCAGGCGCGGCAGTATCAGATTGAAGTTTCATCGCTGAAAATGCGCGACCACGGCGTGATGCTGTCGGATGTCATGGACGCCGTGAAGCAAAGTAATCTCAACGTCGGCGGCAAAATCATCGAGGAAAACGGAATGGAATTTGTCGTGCGTGGCATCGGCCTCGTGAATTCAATTTCTGATTTGGAGAATATCGTTTTGTCGCAGAACAACGGGATGCCGATTTATTTGAAAGACGTGGCAACCGTTCAACTCGGCGGCGATTTCCGGCGCGGCGCACTCGATGTGAATGGACACGAAGTCGTTGGCGGCGTCGTCATCATGCGCAACGGCGAAAACGCGATGGCCGTCATCAAGGCCGTGAAGGATAAAATCGCGCAGATTTCGTCCGGCCTGCCGCCGGGCGTCAGCATCGAACCGTTTTACGACCGCAGCAATTTGATTTCGCGCACGATTGACACGCTCAAACATGCGCTGACCGAGGAAATCATTCTGGTCACACTCGTCATCGTTGTCTTTCTGTTTCATTTTCGGAGCATTCTCATTGTTGCACTGCCGCTGCCGCTTTCAATTCTAGTTTCGTTCATTTTGATGAACCAGTTCGGCATTTCATCGAACATCATGTCGCTTTCCGGCATCGCCATTGCCATCGGCGTGCTCGTGGACGCGGGCATCGTCATGGTTGAGAATGTCATCCGCCATGCCGAACGCGCGGAAAAGGAGAAAGGCAGCCGATTGAATTCTGCGGAAATTTTCAACGTCACGCTCGAAGCTGCCAAACAAGTTGGCCGTCCGATTTTCTTTGCAGTCGTCATCATCATTCTGGCCTTTGTGCCGGTATTCGCGTTGTCAGGACAGGAAGGAAAATTATTTCATCCGCTCGCGTTCACGAAAACATTTGCGATGGTTGGCGCGGCGGTTCTGGCGGTGACGCTCGTGCCGGTGCTGTGCGCGACGCTCGTGCGCGGGCCGTTCCAAGCCGAACACGAAAACTGGCTGATGCGCGGGCTGCTGGCGATTTACGACCCGGTTCTCGCCCGGGCGCTCAAGCATCGGAAAACCGTGATTGGACTGGCCGCAATTTTGCCGGCCGTCGCTTATATCCTTGCACTCGGAGTGCCGCGACAAATCATTTCTCAAATTTCAAAATTAAACCCAGAGCTTGCCGAAAAATTGCCGCACGGCATGGGCAGTGAATTCATGCCGCCATTGAACGAAGGCAGTCTGCTTTTCATGCCGGTGCTGCTTCCGGAGGTTTCGCTTTCGGAAGTCCAGCGAATCATGGCGTGGCAGGATCGTGTCATCAAAGACACACCCGAAGTCGAGTCCGTCGCGGGCAAACTTGGCCGTGCCGAAACGCCGACTGACCCCGCGCCCGCGCAGATGATTGAAACCACCATCATGCTCAAGCCTGAATCGGAATGGCGCAAAGGCATCACGAAGGAAAAACTCATAGCCGAATTGACGGAAAAACTTGGACGAGTCCCCGGCTATGTGCCCGGATTTTTGCAACCGATTCAAAACCGCATTTTGATGATTAGCACCGGTATTCGCGCGCAAGTCGGCATCAAGGTTCTTGGCGACAATTTGGATGCGATTCAACAAAAGGCATTTGAAATTGAGCGCGTCGTTCGCACCATTCCCGGCGCGGTCGGTGTGGCGGCTTCGCGGATGCAGGGCAAGCCGTATCTGAACATCGAAATCAATCGCGCACATCTGGCACATCATGGATTGCGAGTGCAGGACGTGCTGGATGTCGTTGAAACCGGCATCGGCGGCATGAATGTCTCAACGGTCATTGATGGCCGCGAACGGATTCCGATACAAGTCCGACTCGAACGCGACGAGCGCGATGACATTGAAAAATTGGGTGACATTCTCGTGCCGATGGGAATGGGAAAATACATTCCGCTCGGACAAGTTGCAACCATCAGCCGCGACATGGGGCCGGATGAAATTGACAGCGAGAACGGACAATTGCGGGTGTTTGTTCAAGCAAACGTGGAAGGCCGCGACCTCGGCGGCTTTGTGAAAGAAGCGCAGGCGCGTATCGCAAAGGAAATTCAATTGCCGCCGGGTATGACGATTGAATGGAGCGGCCAGTATGAAGATCAGATTCGCGCGGAACGGACGCTGATGATGATTGTGCCGACGGCATTGTTTATCATTTTTCTGCTGCTTTACATGGTGTATCACAGTTTGAAGGAAGCGGCGCACGTCATTCTGGCGGTGCCGTTCGCGCTGACGGGCGGCGTGTTTCTACAATGTTTTTTAGGCTATAATTTCAGCGTGGCGGTTTGGGTCGGCTACATCGCGCTGTTCGGAACGGCAATCCAAACCGGCGTGGTGATGGTGGTTTATTTGCAGGAAGCCGTTGCGAAAAGGCGTGAGGAGCGTGGCGACAAAATTTCGAGTTCGGATTTGTTGCAAGCAGTGAAAGACGGCGCGCGGTTACGTTTGCGCCCCATTGTGATGACGGTGGCAACCATCGTAGCCAGTCTGTTGCCGATTTTATGGAGCAACCGCGCCGGCGCGGAAGTGATGAAACCGTTGGCCGCGCCAATTATCGGCGGCATGGTGAGCAGCCTCGCGTGCATTTTGATTGTGACGCCGGTGATTTTTGCGTGGCTGCGCGAGCGGGAAATGAAAAGATGAGGCTGAAATATGAGTTGGCTCTGGCAAAGTTTATATCATGCGGCGGCGATGCTCTGGGAAACACTCTGGGCATTGGTTTTGGGTTTCAGTCTATCGGCGTTTTTGCAGGTGTTCTTCAGAAAAGAACAAATCACGAAACAGTTTGGCCGTGCCGGTTTGCGTGAAGTCGCGCTGGCGACACTTTTTGGCGCAGTCAGTTCGTCGTGTTCTTATGCAGCGGCGGCGACGGCGAAAACCGCCTTCAAAAAGGGCGCGGCACTTGTCCCAACGCTCGCCTTTATGTTCGCCTCAACAAATTTGGTTCTCGAACTCGGTTTCATTCTCTGGCTTTTGCTGGGCTGGACGTTTGTTCTGGCCGAAGTCGTTGGCGCGTTCATTTTAATTGGCATGATGTGGCTGCTGGTGCAACTGACATTGCCAAAAGGATTAGTTGAAACCGCGCGGGCACATACCGGCGATGAAGAAAAATCGTGCTGTCATTCGCATGAGCCGGACATGGAAGAAAAAGATGAAACTTTCAAAGAAAAAATCAGAAAGCCGGAAAGTTGGGCGGCGATCGCCGACGCTTTCGTCATGGATGTTTCCATGCTTTGGAAGGAAATTCTCATCGGTTTTTTCATTGCCGGACTTTTGATGGTGCTGGTTCCAGATGATTGGTGGAAAAATCTGTTCATTACTCAAGGATCGGGCGCAGTCCGCTTGATTGAAAATGCCATGGTCGGGCCGCTGATTGCCGTGGCCTCTTTCGTCTGTTCCATCGGCAACATTCCGCTGGCGAGTATGCTTTGGTCAAACGGCATCAGTTTTGGCGGTGTCATTTCATTCATCTATGCCGACCTGATTATTATTCCGCTGATTCTCATTTATCGGAAATACTACGGCACAAAAGCCGCGCTTTACATCGCCGCCATTTTATTCGTTTCAATGGTGAGCGCCGGAATCATAGTGGACTTGCTGTTTGGAGCGTTTGGGCTGATTCCAACCATCCGTCCCCCCAGCGCCATTGCCGAGGCATCGTTTCAATGGAATTACACAACGTGGCTGGATTTTGTCGCAATTCTTTCAGGCGGCTGGTTCGTGTGGGTTCATTTCAAACGGGCAACGAGCAAACATAAACATACTCATTAAAATTTCATGCCTGGAATTTTCACAGAACGGCAGCGAATGAGGGTTCGTCGCCTTTGGCAGTTTTAGACATCATTTTGCCGGCTTTTTGAACGGGTCATAGCCCATCTATTTGATTATCCGATAAGATTTTTTTGGGAACATTTCCGCGACTTGTTCTTCATACAAACAATCGAAGCTTAATTTGCATGGAAAACCAAAAAAATCTGAAATGAAACAATATGAATAATCTGCCGAAATTGAATTCAATCCGTTTTGCCCTTGCCGCTGCCGCCGGATTGGCCGCATCCACCGTTTCCAGCCATGCGCAGAACGCCACGGCAACAATTTCCGGTGTGGCGGCGGGGGGTGGTGTTTTTGATTACACCATAACGCTACTGAATACGGGAACGACCTCACTCGACAGTTTTTGGTATGCCTGGACATTGAGTGGCAATAACCTGTCAACAGCCATAACCAGTCCGGGAAGTTCACTTGGCTGGGTTGATACCGCCATCGAAGGCAACACCTCCATTTCGTGGGAAGGCAATTCCGGCAACGAACTGGCAATGGGTCAATCGGCGACTTTCACTTTTGACAGCACCGAGACACCGTCGGCGATCACCACATCACCGTCCGGTGAGTCAGTGGCTTATGTCAGCGGGACAGGACCAGACACTTTCGAGCAAAATGATCCCGGGGTCGCGAGTCCGGTATTTTCTCCGACCCTAGTGGCTGCGCCCGAACCTTCCTTGCCGGGCTTGTTGATAGCCGGATTATTCGTCATGGCCGGTTCATTGAGGCCATTGGCCACTTTGCGCAAACAGGGCATCAGGGATTAGCGGGATGAGATTGGTCTTGAAGTAACCAGAAAAAAATTGGAACAAAATCAGTTATTGTTCCTCTTAAGTGAGAATCAGTTGGAATCAGAAGTTGGAATCAGTTTAAACCCTAGATTAAACCGTTGATTATGAATAAGAAAATTCTTTTGATCGTTTCGGCAAGTTTCCTAAGTTGGTTCATCAGCGATGCAAGTATCACCAGCATACCGAGTTGGAGTTATAGCGGGGGATTATATTGCTATGCACCGGTCCTCACCACAGACAGTGGCACCGGCGCTCAAAGTGTGGGAGTTGACGGAACGCAATCCAGTTTTGGCGAAATGGGCTTGACCATTTTGACGGATACCACGACTGACCCCGTTCTCACAGTCAACGATTCCATTGATAACGAGTCCTCCTTCGATTGGACGGAGTATATTGTCAATGTCGCCATGAACCAGGCCTTTTCAATCAATTCCGCGGGTGTCGTTGCTCCCTCGGGTTGGACGGCCAATATCACACAGCCCAGCGGACCTGTAAGCGGGGTCTATACTGGAACGATTGATTATAGGGGCGGGACGCCAGTGGGAATTTACCCCGGGCCGAACAGTTCGCTGGATTATGGTTATCAAGTGGAGTTCTCCGGCGCGACGCAATACAGCCTGACAGAAATTGTCAATCCCGTTCCGGAGCCCGGCGCGTTCAACCTGCTAATGGCCGGAGGGCTATTGATTGGCGGATGGACGGTTGCCAAATGCCGGCACGCAAAGCTTCGCAGCTTCGCGTAAGAGCTTGAAAAATTCTCCCGCCCGCCTTTGCAGCGGAAAAATTCGGGAGTCAGGGCCGTTCCTTCAAAGAACGGTCCTGAATTATTATTTTTACGGCACGCCATTCTTTGACAGGAAGCGCATCCGGCCACTCTCCCAGAGATACCCTCCAAGATTTGGCTTACGTTGGCCTGAATCCGTGCCAACCCAGAAAGCCCATAAACATTTCCCGGACCCGACACATGGCAAGACCCGGAACCACCCGGGAATGCGCTTTGACATGGCGGGCTTTACGGCGTAAGTAGTTAATCAAAAAAATCCGAGGTATTCTCACGCCATGAACGTTCGTCCCATTTTGCGGGAATCGTCACCAGCATACGCGATTGGTTTTACGCTGATTGAATTGCTGGTGGTAATCGCGATTATCGCAATTCTTGCGGCGCTGCTGCTGCCTGTGCTAGGCAGGGCACGCAGCCGGGCGGAAGGCATCTCCTGTCTTAACAACACGCGGCAACTTGTTCTGGCGTGGCAACTTTACGCGGACGACTACAATGGCCTGTTGCCTTACAATCTTGGCATGGCCGGGTCATCGTTTCGAACCAACATCAATTGGGTCAATGACGTCATGACCTGGGACACGAGTTCCGACAACACCAATCCGGCTACGATTACGGACGCGAGCCTCGGGCCTTATGCCGAGGGCGTCACGAGCATTTATCGCTGTCCGTCCGACCGCGCGTTGAGTTCGATCCAGTATGCCGCCGGCTGGAGCGCGCGCATCCGCAGTTATTCGATGAACGCCATGGTCGGCGACGCAGGCGTGATTTCAAGCGGCGGATTCAACACCAACAATCCCAGCTACACGCAATTTTTCAAAATCACACAAATTCCGCAGCCGACGGAAATTTTTGTGTTTCTTGACGAGCATCCCGACAGCATTGACGACGGTTACTTTATCAATCGCGCGTACCATTGGGAATGGCTCCACCTGCCCGCGTCGTATCACAACGGCGCCGCAGCGTTTTCCTTTGCCGACGGCCACAGCGCGCTGCATCGCTGGCTGGAGCCGAGCACGATTCGTCCACCGCTGCCAGACGCCGCCGACCTGCCCATTACAATTCCCAAGGCCGAATGGGGGGATTTCCAGTGGGTGACTTCCCACATGAGTGTTGAAAATAATTAATGGCGCCGGCGGCCCGCCCGTTCATAAAAGCCGCCGGATGGTTTGTTCATCGCCTTCCGTGCCAAGCAAGTAGAGTTTGTCACCTTGCGCCCAAACGGCGGTGATGAGGTCATTGACTCTGGCCAGTTGCGGCGGCCCGGCCGGCGGGGCGTTTTTGACCGAAGCGCGGTCAATCACAAACAGCCAAAGATCGCCCTGTTCACCCGGCGGAAGCGGTTTGCCGGTGTGAAAACAAATCATGGAAACCTTTACGTCCTGCCAGCTTTCAATGGCGCAGCCGGTCACGGCAACTTTTTCAAGCGGCGCAGGCAAAACATAATCCGCCGGCGCGTGATTTTGCGCGAGGTAGGCGCGGATTTGCGCCGGATTGTTTGCCGCCAAATCCATCGCGTAGCCGCGCAACGCGGCGCTGACCATCCGGCTGCGGTAAATGGCAAAAGTGTCGTCCGCGCGCGAATGGAACCAGAGCGGCGCCAGAATGACGAAGGCCACGACGACGGTCACGGCCGCGAACACGGCTTTCCGCCGCCAGAAAATGAATCTTTCGTGCGCCACCCGTTCGGAAATAATCTGCTCCTTCAATCCGGCGGGCGCGGCGATTTGCCGGAATTTCATCCGCAAGGCGTTTTGCCGCGCGCAATGTTCATCGAGCCAGCGCGCGAGTTCCGGGTCGCTTTTCGCCAGCGCGAGCGCCCCGGCGATTTGCGGATCGCCGGCGTCCGCCGTTTCCGGGCGGTAGAGCAATAAAATATTTCTGGCTTCTTCGCGGTTCACAAATTCGTTTCCGGGCGCGGCCCGATTTTTTTATCGGCCAGCAGTTGCTGCAATCGTCCGATACCGCGGGCCAGGCGCGATTTCACGGTGCCGAGCGGCACGCCGAGAATTTCGGCGATTTCGTTGTAAGAGCAATCCTGCAAATAAAACAGTGCGACTGGCACCTGATAAATTTCATCCATACGCGCCAACGCAGCAAGAATCTGGCCGGTGTCGAGGCGGTTGACGGCAACCGGCGAAACGACGGGAAGCTCCGCCGCAGCGTCTTCCAGTTCGATGTGCGGGAAGCGGGTTTGCCTCCGCCGCGTGGCCAGGAATTCGCGGTGCAGTGTGGTGAACAGCCAGGTTTTCACTTTCGATACATCCCGCAACTGATGCCCTTTGGCAGCCCAGACATAAAACGTTTGCTGGGTCAGATCACAGGCATCGGCCTCCGCCCGCGCCAGACTGAACGCAAACTGGTATAGCGGCTCGTAGTAAAGAGCCACCAGGCTTTCAAAATCCGGATCAGAAGCCATATGGCAACATCAAGAATATGAGTCACTAACACGCGCTATGTTCCCGTGAGAATTTCCGTTTCGCGGGAACAAAAGCTCCTGCCAGTCATCTCAACAAAGATGTCTGGAAGCTCAAATCATATTACTGAAAAATGGACTTGAGGAAATCAAATTCCAAGGTAGAGAAAAAATCTCCGCCGCCGGCGTTGCTGATGCCGATTCCGGCTGATGGCACTATGGCGGCACGCGCATCCGCTGTTTGTTCAATCGGGAAGATAAGTTTTACGACTTCGAGGATGCAGCGGCCACCGGCAAAAGAACAAATGCCGGTAACGCAGTGGATTAACGATTCCTGGAATCAGCCCATAAAAAACTTAAAGGAAAAATATGAAGATGATGCGGAACACAATTCAATTGATAATAGTCAGCACCTGCGTAACGCTTTTCGGCCACGCACTTCCCAGTTTTGCCGCAACGGTCATTGTCAACGTCGGCACTGGCGCCGGTGCGGATGTTTTTGTACCGGCGACCAATAATATCAACGTCAACGACCAGGTGATATGGAATTGGGTGGGTAGTGAGCATTCTACGACCAGCGGCACTAATGGAGTGCATGGCGAAGATAACGGAGTGCCTAGTGGATTGTGGGATTCGGGTGTACACAACCCTCCAAATTCTTTCACCAACACATTCACTTCCGCCGGCGCTTTCCTGTATTATTGCTCAATTCACTTTAGCGTTGGCATGAAAGGGCTGATAAATGTCGCTGCGGCCACCGTGCCACCGACAATTTCCATCACCAATCCTCCAAACGGCGCCACTTTCAGCGCGCCCGCATCATTCACGCTCGCAGCGACGGTTTCGGATTCAGACGGAACGGTTACCAATGTTCAATTTTTAAATGGAGCAAGCTCACTGAGCAATGTCACCAGCAGTCCTTACTCGATACCGGTAAGCAGTCTGGCCACTGGAGACTATGCGCTTTCCGCCATCGCCACGGACAACAACGGGTTGAGCGCCACGAATGCAATCACGGTTCATGTTGTCACACCGGCACCCATCGTCATCAGCGGGCCGGTCTTTTTGTCGTCATCGGATTTTGAGTTTAGCTACACTGCAAACGCGGGGTTGAGCTACGTCGTCCAACAGTCACCGGATTTGATTAATTGGACGGGCATCAGCACCAATGTGGCGGCGGGAAGTCCGGTGCCTTTTGAGGACACGAATGCAACGGGCAATCCCAGGTTCTACCGAGTTGGCTTGTTGCCCAATCCGTGATTTGACCTCCAGAGATTTTTGCACCGTCAAAATATGCGGTCGTGCGGATTAATTATTTGTCTCGCGCTGTCCGGCTGGTTGATTTCGTCGAACGCGAAAGCGGATGAAGTCAACGAGCGGGTATTTGCCGCAACAGGCGTGGTGGAGCAGGTCAACCCGGCTGACGGAACCATTGTCATCCAGAACGAAGCCATTTCCAATTACATGAGCGCCATGACCATGCCGTTCAAGGTCAAGGACACAAAGGAACTGACCCGTGCGCAAGCGGGCGACGAAATTTCATTTCAACTTCACGTGACCGGGACGGAAAGTTGGGTGGATCAGTTCACCCAAATCGGCACGGTTCCCTTGAAAGAAAATAAACCGCTGAATCAACCAGTTTCGGAAACGCAAATTGTCCGCGCAAGAAATCCGTTGCTGGATTACAAGTTCACCAACGAGTTGGAACAGTTGGTCAGTTTGAGCGACTTTCATGGTCAGGCGCTGGCCATCACCTTTTTCTACACGCGCTGTCCATTGCCGGACTTTTGCCCGCGTTTATCCAAAAATTTTCAGGAGGCGTCGCAAAAACTTGAATCCATGCCCGGCGCGCCGGCCAACTGGCATTTCCTTTCATTTTCTTTCAACCCGGAATTTGACACGCCGCCGATGCTCAAAGCGTACGGGGAGGGTTATCAATATGATCCGAAACACTGGAGTTTTCTGACCGGGCCGCCGGACCAAATCGCTGAACTTGCCCGAGAATCGGGGGTGAAGTATGAATCCGACAACGGTCTCATCAATCACAACTTTCGCACGCTCATCATTGATGCCAACGGCCATTTGCAGATGGTTTTTCCGACCAGCGGAGATCTTTCGGATGAAATTGTCGCTGAAATCGTCAAGGCCGCCGCCGTGACGAATCAACCGGTTGCGCGCTGAACCTGATCATTGGAAGTGAAACTGAAGCGAACAATAATTATTGTCGCCGTTTTTGCCATGGCCGGCGGCGGCGTATTACTTTTTTTAAATTCCTGTTCCACCACACCGGACGCGGTCGTTGTGCCGCTGGAAATTCCCGGCGCGCATTACGTCGGCAACAAAGCCTGCGCGGACTGCCACGCCGATATCGTCCGGGAATTTCCCGCCAGCCCGCACGCGCGGGTTCATTTTGAAGATGCGGCGATGGTCGGCGAAACCGGTTGCGAATCCTGTCACGGTCCCGGCAGCAAACATATCGAATCCGGCGGCAGCGCAGCATTCATCATCAATCCGCACGATGACCCGACGTCCTGTTTTCAATGTCATCTTGATGTTCACGCCGAATTCAGTCTTCCGGAGCATCATCCGGTCATTGAAGGCCGCATGAGTTGTGTGGATTGCCACGATCCGCACGGCGGCGACATTTTCAAACCGGCGGGCGGACTGGCGATGGCGCGACAAAACGAAAGTTGCGCGCAGTGCCACCGCGAACAGACACGACCCTTTGTCTTCGAGCACGAAGCGCTGCGCGAAGGTTGCGACGTTTGTCACGACCCGCACGGCTCGATCAATCAGAAGATGCTGATCGAAAGCGATCCCAACCTTTGCCTGCGCTGTCACGCGCAAGTTCAGAGTGCAAATGGAACCATTCTCATCGGCAACACCGATCACACACCTTTTCTGCAAATGGGAACCTGTTGGACTGCCGGATGTCACACGGCAATCCACGGCTCAAATGTTGATCCGAGATTGAGGTATTGAGCGCGAGGCGAAAAGTTGAATGAAAAAAATTTCATCAAACCGATTTGCGTCGGTCGCCCTGTTTTTTTGCCTATTTTCAGGATTTGATTCGTCTTTGTCCGCCGCGGAAATTCAGAAAAACCCGCTGCCACCGCCCGCCCATGCAAAAATTATTTTCGACCGCGACATTGAACCCATTCTCGAAACATCCTGTTTGCGGTGTCATGGAGGAGAAAAACCGAAGAGCCGTTTCCGGCTCGACAACCGCGAATGGGCGCTCAACGGCGGCGACGACAACACCAATGACATTGTTCCCGGCGACAGCACCAAAAGTTTGCTGATAAATTATGTCACGCGGCAGGTGGAAGACATGGAGATGCCGCCCGTCGGCAAGGGCGATCCACTCACACCGCAGCAAATCGGCCTGCTGCGCGCATGGATTGATCAAGGCGCGAACTGGAACACGACGAATCAACCGGCGCAACCCGCCCTCACCTTCGCGCCGACACTTCGCTGGACTGGCGTTCAGGGCGACCCTTCAAAGTTTCGTGAACTCGACGGGATGAACAGCGGTTTTTCGGGCGGCGTTGATCACTTTTCAGTCACCCAACAAACCACTCCCAACGAAAAATTTTCGCTGGAAGGACATTTTCTTGTTCCCAACCAGGATATTGAATTGAAGCTGGCCGTGGATGAAGCCGACCGCGGCTTTGTCCATGCCGGTTTTGACGAATGGCGCGAATATTATGACGACACCGGCGGGCATGATCCGGCAGTGATTCCACCGGAGTTGAGTTTGAACCGCGATTTGTACGTGGATAACGGGCGCATCTGGGTTGATTTCGGTCTGACTTTGCCGCGCTGGCCGCAAATCGTGCTGGGTTATGAATATGATTTCAAAAGGGGCACCGAGTCCACGCTGGACTGGGGAGAAGTGAACGACGTGAACATCGCCCCCGCGACGGAGGCAATTGACGAAGAAACGCACATCATCAAGCTCGACGTGACGCACGATTTCAACGACTGGCATCTGGAGGACAATGCGCGGGTCGAGTTTTACAGCGAAAACAACAGCAGCTACGAAACAAATGTTTTTCAACAGGGCGGCGGGACAACCAGTGGCATAACCTATACGCCAGACGATTATCATCAGGTGCAAGGCATGAACACGTTGATGCTGGAAAAACAAATCTATGACTGGTGGTTTTTATCCGGCGGTTATTACTATTCGAGACTGGCAGGCAGCGATTTTTTTAGTCAAACGAACAGCCCCAATTTTGAGGGCGACGATCCCTCTTCCTGGAGCAGCGGCCGGATTACACTCCGGCGTGAATCGGAAATTTTCAGCGTGGCCAGCCTCTTAACGCCGCTTGACTGTTTAAGCTTTTCGCTCGGCACGCAAAACGAATGGACCCATGAGGAGGGTTTCGGCGCGAGCGTTCCTGATTTTGAGTTTGCAACCAACGCGTTCACAAGCGCGAATTACGATGAATTCGAGTCCATGCAGAACGCCAATCTTCGCTTCACGAAGATTCC
>JBEKBA010000067.1:0-14895 GCA_050015635.1 Verrucomicrobiota bacterium | reverse complement strand
ATTTTCACGCAAACCGCGCAAACTTTGCTGATTAACGGCTATATAACATTCAAACCCAAGTTCCGCTTCTATCTTTTTTTTAATTTCCGCGACTATTGCTGGTTCGCCATAGTCCCGATTCTGTCCACAACTTAAAAAAATTTGTGCTTTCATTTTAAAGACTTTCCGACACTCGCTGAATTTTAATCGCTTTGCCGCTGGCATCATCAATTTCAATCACCGCGCCATGGAGCAACACCCGGTTTTTTGCCACTTCAAATCGCTGGGGTATACCGGTAAGGAATTTTTTTATTACGGGTTCGATTTCGCGGCCCAAAATGCTTTCGTGCGGGCCGGTAAAGCCCGCGTCAGTCAGGTAAGCCGTGCCGCCGGGAAAAATCTGTTCGTCCGCCGTTTGCACGTGCGTATGCGTGCCCACCACCGCGCTCACCTGCCCGTCCAGAAACCGCGCAAACGCAATCTTTTCCGAGGTCGCCTCGGCATGAAAATCCACGAAGATGATTTGGGTCTGCTCGCGCAGCCGTTTTACTTCCCCGGCGGCAAGGAGGAACGGATTTTCCAGCGGCGGCATGAACGTGCGGCCCTGGGCGTTCAGCACGGCAATCAAAATAGGACCTTGGGTCCGGGTTCCGGGATTTCGGGTTTGGATTTGGAAGACGCCACTCCCCTGCCCCGGCGTGCCGGACGGATAATTCAACGGACGTAAAAATCTTTTTTCATTTGCGAGCAGTTCCATGACTTCCTTCTGGTCCCACAAATGGTCGCCGCTGGTGATGACATCCACCCCGGCGGAAAAAATTTCTTCGGCGATTTTGGGCGTGATGCCCGAGCCGCCCGCGGAATTCTCGCCGTTGGCAATGACAAAATCGGGCGCGTGCTGCTCGCGCACTCTTGGCAAAAGGGTTTTGACCGCGTTGCGCCCGGGTTGGCCGACGATATCGCCGATGAAAAAAATCTTCACGAAACAAAATTAACGGAGCAATCCGAGTGGGCAAGGAAAACAGACGCGGATTGCACGAATTGACATGGGTTAGAAAAACCACGCGAGGGCGCCGATGACGGTCGCAATCAGCCAGATAAGCAGCACGGCATGGGTGCGGCTCAAACCCGCGCGCACGAGCCGGTGCGAAAGATGATTCGTGTCGCCAATCCAGAATGGTTTGCCCGCGCGCATCCGCAAAATGACAACGCTTGCGAGATCAAGCAATGGAATGGCCAGCACGAACAGCGGCGAAAGCACGGCGAGTGGATGCGGGTTTTGTTTGGTGTAAAAGTGCGGCAGAATCGCCAGCACCGCGAGCAGGTAGCCGGTGAGATGGCTGCCCGCGTCGCCGAGAAAGGCGCGCGCGTTCGGGAAATTATACGGCAGAAATCCGATCAACGCGCCGCACGCCAGAAACGCGATCAGCGCGACGAGATATTCGCCATCCGTAGCCGCGATAAACGCAAACAGCAGCGCGCCAATTACGCCCAACCCGGCGCACAGACCATTCATGTTGTCCATGAAATTGAAGGCGTTCATGATGGTAAGCAGCCAGAGAATGGTGATGGTGTAGCTGAAAAAAATGTTCGGCACAAAAAGCGTGATGCGTTTGCAGGCAATGGCGACGAGCAGCGCGATGAGGAATTGGCCGGTGAATTTCGACAGTGGTTTTAATTCGTGCTTGTCGTCCAGCCAGCCAAGAACGGTAACGGCGATGGCGCCAAACGCAATGACGCCGAGCTCAATCGCGCGACGGTTGATGCCGTGAACAATCAATGACGCGGAGGAAATTTTTAATATGCCCAGCTTCAAAAAAATCGCGCCGGCGGCCAGCGGCAGCAAAATCCCCGTGAGCACGGCAAATCCACCGGCAAGCGGAATCGGGATGTCGTGGATTTTGCGCTGGCCGGGATCGTCCACGAGATTCGTGCGCAGGCACCATTTTCGCCAGAGCGGCAGCGCGAACAGCGTTGTGATCAACGCGCCCGCAAATGCGGCGAGATAAAAATTGAATGGAAAACTCACAGGCGAAGGCCGCGCCCGGCGGCCAGTTTCAGGTAAAGATTGTAGATGGTGTCCACCATTTGTTCGACGGCAAAATGTTCACGGACGAAGTCCGGCCCGGCCCGGCCAAGTCTTTCACGGAGCGCTGAATCATTGGCAAGTTCGAGCAAACGTTTTGCAACCATCGCCGTGTCTCCCGTGCGAACCAAAAAGCCGGTTTCGCCATTCAGACAGATTTCGTCCGCGCCGTCGAAATCGTAAGCCACGACGGGTTTACCGGCGGCGAGCGCCTGCGGCAGCGCGCGGGACAGCGCTTCGCGCGAGGACAAATGCGCGAGGCAATCCATGATGCCGACATGACGCGGAACTTCATTCGGCGGAACGAGTCCGGCGAAAATGACTTTTTCAGCAACGCCGGCTTTGCGCGCATGATTTTCAAGATGCGGTCGCAAGGAACCATCGCCGACGAGCAATAATCGCGCGTTTGGACATTGAGGCAGCAATGTTTGAAACGCGGAAAGCAAATCGTCGTGGCCTTTGAGCTTGAACAGACGCGCGATTTTGCCGATGACAAAAGCGTCGGCGGGAATTCCCAATCTCTTTCTGAACGCAATATCGTTTTTGGCCTCCAAAAATGGTTTGAGTTGAAAACCGCTGAAAATGCGCGTGAACATTTCCGGCTTTCCAATTCCGGCGGCGAGATAAATCCGCGTCATGGCTTGCGCGGAGCAAATGAAACGATCCGTCACGTGCGCGGCGTATTTTTCAGCGGCGCAAAAAATGAAATTGCTCATGCGGTTTTGAAACGCGCCAAACGATGGACCGTGAATGTGATGAATGATGACGGGAACCCCCGCACGTTTGGCGGCGAGGCGGCCGAGAATTCCCGCCTTGCCGCTGTGCGTGTGGACGATGTGCGGTTTTTGTTCGCCCAGAATTTTTTCCAGTCGCCGCAGCGCTAAAAAATCCTTCAACGGACGAACCGGACGGACGAGTTCGGGAACGACCGTGAGAATTTCCGGTGTGTTGGCAAATACAGATTCGAGCGAGCCTTCCGGGCCGGTGGTCGGACCGGAAATTAACCGGACGGCGACGCCGGGTTTTTGGCGCAGGCCGAGAACGGTGGCGACGGTGTTCTCCTGCGCGCCACCGATGACGAGCCGCGTGATGATGTGCGTGACGCGCATGGCGCGTTCAGGGTGTTTTACCTTTGAGCTCGCGCAACCGTTCAAGAGCGGTTTTGGCCTCGGCGGCATTGGTGTTCACATTGACGAGAAAAAATTCGTAATTTTTGATCGCCTCGTTGGTGTCGTGTTTGCGCCACGCGATTTCGCCAAGGCCGTAGGCAACTTGAGGTGAATTGGTGAATGAATTTTGTAATTTTTTGTAATCGGCGAGCGCGGCATCAAGTTTGCCGCCGGCGAGGTAGGCGTTGGCGCGGAAGTAAAGCGCCTGGCTGTTGGTCGTTTGCAGCGCAAGCACACGGTTCAACGCGGCGATGGCAGCGTCATCATCCTTAAGCTCAAGGCAGACGCTGCCCCTGGCCAAAAGCCACGCCGGATCATCGGGCGTGGCTTCCAATTTACGGTCAATAACGGCGAGTGCGTTGGGGAACAGGCCGCGCGCCACATAAATCTGCGTGGCGGCGACGAGCAAATCATCGTTAGTGGGGTGGCTGGAAATTTGCGCTTCGAGCAGTTGCGTTCCCCGCGCCGAATCATTTTTTTGGAAATAAGCGGCGGCTTCGATGAAGGTGAGGTGCGTTTCATTGGTGTCTGTCAGTAAAAATTTTCCCGGTTGTTCGCGCACCTCGTGAATTGCCTCCAATGCGCGGTCGGGCAAATGATTGACCACATAAAGCTGGCCGAGCCAAAGCCGCGTGCTCAGGTCGTCCGGCACGAGTTGGCGGACCCGATTAAAAGGCGCTATGGCTTGGCGGAATAAATTACCCCGCGCCAAAACGAAGCCGTTAGCGAAACAAAAGCTGGGTTCATC
Organism: Verrucomicrobiota bacterium; assembly: GCA_050015635.1. Lineage (GTDB taxonomy): Bacteria > Verrucomicrobiota > Verrucomicrobiia > Limisphaerales > UBA11358 > UBA11358. The sequence goes on along the minus strand of JBEKBA010000067.1, from coordinate 10,913 downwards.
GAACGGCCCGTCGGCGTCGAGCATTTCGTTCCATGAACGGAATTTGCCGAATTGGTCGAGCGTGGTCTTCGTCAAATCCACCGACGCGGGCTTGCCGGCACGCAACTGCTGGTTGAATGCCAGATTGATCCGGGCGACGGCGTTGTCCGGATTCAATTTTTGCGCCAGCTCAAAATTCGCGGCGGCCTTGTCCAATTCACCCGCGCACTGTAATTGCACACCCCAAAAATCCAAACTGCGTGAATAAAAATTCCCGGCGACGACGGCGTTCGGGTTGGTCTCGCGTTCAATATGCAATTGTGCGAGCAGTTCTTCCCCGAACGATTGCGGCGCATTTGGATCGGATGGGGCCTTTGCGCGTTCAATCGAAGCAAAGGCGGTTTTTTCCGCCTGCGCCCAAAACGTCTCGTTTTCGGCGATTTGATTTTTGTCCGGCGACGGCGGCAGAAGTGTGCCATGCGGCAACGTTTGCATTTTGTAAATCAAGCCGTGCGGCTCCAGATAAAATTGCTCGAAGTAATAGCCGAAACTTGGATGCAAATAATAAATCTCGTTGGTTTTGGCAAGCGCGGCCAGCAGGCGGACCAGGTGCAACGGACCGACGCCGTTGGTCTGCTCGCCGGCGGTAACGGTGTCCGGCCATTTTTGGGGAAAATTTTCATGCAAGTAGCGATGATAGGCGGGCACAGGCAGGGAATGTGTGTCAAGCAACAAAAAATCCTTCGTCCGGCTGTCTTGCACCAGCGCCGCCTCGACAAAAAACACCCGGCGCGAATCGTCACTCAACAAAATGCCGCCGGAGCGCGGCAGATTTTTTTCAGCGAGCGCAGTGTATTTTCGAAAGGTGTCGTCATTGACGGCGCGAATCTGCGGCCCGTTTTTGTAAACGAGTCCCACCATTGCCAGAATGGAAAGCAGCCAAACGCCGGTTACCATCGGGAGATTCAAAAATTCAAGCCGCGACGGCAGCAGTCGTTGCGAGCGGTTCACGGCGATTTTCGATCCGAACACCAGCAAAAAATATCCACTGTAATAGCCGACACTCAAAGCACCGAGATAGTAAAACGTCAGAAACGGCAACCCCAATCCCAAATGACGCGGACTGATCGGCGAGTCAAACGACACCCAGATGCACGCCACCAAAAATACCGCGTGGACCAAATGAAACATGAAACCCGTCAGCGATATGCCCAGCCGGCTGCTGTCGCCGAAAGTTGAACTCCAACGGATTGCCAGAACAAAAACCGGCAGTAGCGAAGTCAGCGACAAAAATACAACGGCTTGCCGTAGTTGGGAGCCGACAAAAAACGCCCGCACCACGTTGAACTGCGACGACAAATTGTACTTCAGCGCCTGCCAGAAAGGCACAGGCATTTTGTGTGAAAAAGCCGCCAGCAATGGCAACAGCAGATAAAATGATACTCCCAGCAGCCCGAACAGCATCATTCGCGTGAGAAATCGCGCTTTGAAAAAATTCAAGCCCCGAGTCCAAATAATGGCTCCGATGAACACAGGGAAAAATCCCACCATCGCCCAATTGTCCGCCATGCCCGCACCATAAACCAAGGCGGCCAGAAACAATCTCCCTTCGCTTTCGTCCAGCCGGTATTCCAGCAGCGACCAGATCACGAACGCGAACAGCAGTAGGTCGAACATTTCACCCGTGTAATTTGTCGCCTGCTCCCAGAATGTCATTTGCCAACCGCAGACCGCCACCGCCAAAACCGGCGGTAGCCACGCGCTACGGATGGTCAAAAATGAAAAACCATTGTGCTCGCGCGCGCGTTGCGCGGACGTCCGGTCATGCGGCAAAATCGCGACTGAACGCGCGAGCAGACCGAGCGTCAGCGCCGCGCAAACGGCGGAAAAAATGTTCAGCGCAACGGGAATTTCCGCCGCCGATAGCCAGCGAAACGGATAGGTGACGAGAAATGAAATCGGATTCGTGACTTCCGGCTGCCACGTCCAGCCGGAAATTTGGGCCACTTTGTCAAGATTGAACAGCGACACCCAGCGATTCAATGTCAGCCAATAAATTATAAATGCCACCGCCGACAGCAGCCACGGCAAAAAGCGCGGCGCAAAAAAATTTCGCGGGTCCGTTTGCATTTTAGTCGCCATTGGATTCATTCAGTTGAAACCATCGCGCGCGGCTTGGCAAGGTTATGTCCCGCGCGCAAATCCGCCACGCACTCGACGTGCTGCGTTTGTGGGAACATATCCAGCGGCTGCACCCGCGCCAGTTCAAAGACATCGTCGCCGCACAAAATGTTCAAGTCCCGCGCCATCGTCGCCGGGTGACACGAAACGTAAATGACCTGCGCCGGCCGCATTTCGCGCAGTAATTGTAGTATCTGCGGCCAGCAACCTTTGCGCGGCGGGTCGAGAATCACTGTTGTTTTTTCCGGCGAAAATTTTAGCAGCAATTCCGGTAAAATTTCTTCCACTGCTGCTGCAATGAATTCGCCATTGCGGATCTTGCGCGACTCCGCGTTGCGTCGCGCCGACTTGATGGCGAGTTTGTCCAGTTCAACGCCGACAAAAGATTCAACCGCGTCCGCCAGTTCGATTCCGAAAAATCCGACGCCGCAGTACAAATCCACCAAATGTTCTGCGCCGCCGTCGCGCAAAATTCCACGCACGGTTTCAACGAGTTTCGGCAGCAGGAATAAATTGTTTTGGAAAAACGAATCCGGTGGAACGTCCCAATTTTCCGGCGGAATCCGCAGCACGACTTTGATTCCACCCTTCGGTGGCGGATTAGCGCGGATGTGTTTGATTTGTTCGTTAATGGCCGGCTCGGCGATTTTACATTCCCCAATGTCCTCAACCAAACCGCAGTCGCTGCGCACAAACCCGATGTTCAACTTCTGCTCCGGCTTGTTCCACTGGCTACGGATCATGATGCGATTGCGATAGCCGTAAGGTTGCGGACACGGGATGACCGGCGCAACAGCCGCCCGCGAAATTTTCCCGATGCGCTCGAACAAATCCGAAATCTGCTTGTGCTTCAATCGCAACTGCGCCGCGTAATCAATGTGTTGATACTGGCAGCCGCCACACACGCCAAAATAACAGCATTCGGGTTCAACGCGTTCCGGCGACAATTTTTCAATGCTCAGCAGTTTCGCACGCGCAAAATTCTTTTTGACCTCGGTAATTTCGGCTTCGACGATTTCGCCAACAAGCACAAAGGGCACGAAAATGACAAAATCATCCACGCGTCCGACACCTTCACCGCCAAAGGCGATGTCGTGAATCATCAGGGTAATTTTATCTGCGAGTTTGAGCGGCACGCGCTCAAGTTAGAAAACGAAACGCTCGGGAAAAAGATTTTTCGCCGCGCGTGTGAAGAAAATCGTCGTCAGTCCTATTTCAATGTGGCGATGGCGGCTTTCATTTCGTCAAAGTGCGTTTGCGGATTCATGGCATCAGTGACGTGAATGATCTTACCATCGAGGCCGATGAGGAAACTGGCTCGATCGGCGATTTTCAACCCAAGTAACTTGACGCCGTAAGCGTTAATGATCTTTCCGTCGGGATCGGCGAGCAACGTGAAGTTCAAATTGTATTTCTCGATGAATTTTTTATGTCTTTCGGCGGAATCAAAACTGACGCCGATAACTTCGACATTGTTCGTTTTCAGTTCGCCCATGCGGTCGCGGAAACCACACGCCTCTTTTGTGCAGCCGCCGGTGAAATCCTTCGGATAGAAATACAGCAACACGATTTTTTTACCGATGAGATCGGCCAACTTCACCGTTTTGCCGTCCTGATCCTGGCCGACAAACAACGGCGCAGTGTCGCCGACTTTTGGCATTTCAGCCGCAAGAGTGGAAACAGCAAACAAAACGACAGCGGTAAGTGTTGCAAACAGATTTATTTTCATGGCGGACTCCTTTCATTTTGCGAAGCGCAATTTCACGTCTTTGAGTTTTTCGACAAATTCAGCGAAGCCATCGACCTGTGCTTTCAAGCGCACGAGCAAATCAGGGTCTTTTAATTTTCCTGAAGCGTCAAGTAAATTATTAATTTGCGGCAAAAAAACGCGCGCGGGAAAAATGTGCGCGTTTCGATAAATGAAAATGGCTTGAAGCTGCTCGACCGGTCGCAGCGCACCCCAAATACCCGCCGCCAAGCCGGTGAAACAAACCGGCTTTTGATCGAAACTTTCCGGAAATTTCAGCATATCAATAAAATACTTCAGCACGCCGGGCACGCTGCCGTTGTATTCGGGCGTGACGACGTGAAGTCCGGCGGATTGCAAAACGGCGTCGGCAAACGGCTGGAACGACCTCGGTTTTTCTGCATAGGAACTTGGCGAAAAAATTTCCGGCGGCAATTGCGCCAGATCCAAAACGTGCAACGGTACTTTCAATGCGGCGTAAAACGTTTCGATTTGCGCCGCAACCTTGCGCGTGTTGCTGCCCGGACGATTTGTGCCGACGATCAAGGTGATCATGGCAATCAATTTAGACAACGCCGCACGATTGGCAAATATTCATTGGCGTGGTCGCGGCGAACGGCGCAAACCATTTTGTAACCACAGCCGCCAGACCATCCAAAACGCCTCGTCCACAATATGACCGGACATTTTTGATTGCCCCTGCGCGCGGTCGGTGAAAATAATCGGCAATTCGGTGATTTTGAACCCCTGCCGCCACAATTTGTGTGTCATTTCAATCTGAAAACTGTAGCCGTTCGACCGGACTTTATCGAGATTAATGGATTGGAGCGCACGGCGGCGGAAACATTTGTATCCGCCTGTCGGGTCGGTGAACGGCATTCCGGTGACGGCTTTCACATATTTTCCGGCGCAACGACTTAACATCAAACGGCTCAAAGGCCAATTGATGACGCGGATGCCATTGACATAACGCGAACCCAGTACGAGATCGGCGTTTTGTTTTTTCGCCGCATCCAAAAATTGCGGCACGTCATCGGGATTGTGCGAAAAATCACCGTCCATCTCAAAAATAAATTCATAACCACGTTCCAGCGCCCATTTGAATCCGGTAATGTAGGCGCGGCCCAAGCCATCTTTCTCGGCGCGATGCAAAGCGCGAATTTCAGGATGTTTCGTCGCAAGTTCGTCAGCGATTTTGCCAGTGCCGTCGGGCGAATTGTCATCTACCACAAGCAAATCCACAGCGACCGGCAGTGATAATAGTTTTTGCGCCAAGCTCGGGAGATTTTCCCGCTCATTGTAAGTTGGCACGATGATGAGGGTCGGATTCACGGACAACGCTGCAAATTGTTAAATGCAAAAGTCGCTAAAAACAAGCAGACAGTTCAATTTTACTTCCGCCGTACAACGAACTCATTCATGCTGACCGCGTGTCAAATTTGATTGCCATTGTTGGTCGTCCAAACGTCGGCAAGTCCGCGCTGTTTAATCGCATCATCCGAAAACGCATTGCCATTGTGCATGACCAGCCCGGCATCACACGTGACCGCGTCAGCGCCGAAGCCGAATGGCAGGGACGCGTGTTTACGCTCGTGGACACCGGCGGCATCGGTTTGCTGCGCCGCGAAAAATCCGACGATGTGATTGTCAAAGCCGCACTCGAACAGGTGGAAATCGCCATTGAGGCCGCGAGCGTCATCATTTTTGTTGTCAACGTGCAGGAAGGAATTGTTCCGCTCGACTGCGAAGTTGCGGAAAAATTGCGGCGCAGCGGCAAGCCCGTTTTGCTTGCGGTCAACAAGGTGGATACCAGTCGTGCGGAAAAAGGCGCGGATGAATTTACCGCGCTCGGTTTCGAGAAAATTTTTCCCGTCAGTGCGATTCACGGCGAAGGCATCGAACCATTGATGGACGCAGCGGGCGCGTTCCTGTCAGAAGTTTCGAGTGTTCAGTCTTCAGTTTTCAGCGAGGAACAATCCATTGGCAGTCCACTTGAAACTGAAAACTTGAAACTGAAAACTGTTTTGAGACTTGCCATTGTCGGTCGCCCGAACGTCGGCAAATCGTCCATCATCAACGCGCTTACACAATCCGGGCGCGTCATCGTCAGCCCGATTCCCGGCACAACACGCGATTCGGTGGACGTCCCGTTCGAGGTCGAAACCGACGGCATACGCCAGAAATATGTTTTGATTGATACCGCCGGAATGCGAAAGACCCGCCGCGTGGACAATTCCATTGAATTTTTCAGCGTTAAACGCTCGGAAGAATCCATCATGCGTTGTGACATCGCGGTTTTGGTTCTGGACGCGGAATCAGGCATTCTGGAGCAGGATAAAAAAATCGCGGACGGCATCGTTGAAAACCGCAAAGCCTGCATCGTCGTCGTCAATAAATGGGATTTATTCGATGAAAAGGTTCGCGAAGCACGCAAAGAGGAAATTACTTCCCGCAACAAAAAGGAAAATCGCGGTGCACCAAAAGTGATGACCACCCTCGGCGAATTCGGCCAGTGGGTTCAAAAAAAATTATTTTTTCTCGATTATGCGCCCGTGATTTTCACCTCGGCTAAATCCGGCTTTCACCTTGACCGTCTGCTCGAAGCGGTGCGTTACGTCGCGGCGCAGTTGCGGCAGAAAATTTCGACGGGAATTTTGAATCGCACCTTGCGCGACGCTGTCGAGCGCCGCCAGCCGGTCAGCGCGGCGGGTCATCGCCTGAAATTTTTCTACGCGACGCAAGTCCGGAGGGCGCCGCCGACGTTTCTGCTGTTCGTGAACCGCGATGAATTGTTTTCCGATCAATACAAAAAATATCTGGCGGGTGAAATGCGCCGCGCGTTTGGCTACGAAGGTTGTCCATTGGTGCTCGTGCCGAAGCCACGACCGAAAACCATTGAGCCAATCCGAAAATTCAAGCCGACGCACCGGAAACAATTCGAAGAATCTGCCCGTGTGCGCCGAAAATTCGCAGCGGCGCACGGCAAAAAGTCGCGCTGAAATTTTACTCACAGCGGCGAATAAGTTCTCGCCTTGCAAGTCCGACACAGAGATTTTGTTGATTTTCATTTGGGAATATCGTTCGCGTAACTTTTTTGCAAAATTTTCTTGAAAGCCACAACGGGTGGTAGCATGATGGTCACTGTTCCCCAATTAGTTGGGGAAATGTGAATGCTTGGAAAAGTCCGTTTTCCTGAAGAAATTAACATTTTTGAAGCCCGGCCGGCTTCCGCCTTTCTTGAAACCGCCGGGCATTAACGTCTAAAATTAGATTGGAGATAATCATGATTGATGCTCGTGAAGAAGTCTTGTCGTCGGCTCCGAAAGCCGGTCATCGTCGCGTTGGAAAAATTTCTGCGGCACGAAATATAAACGCTGAAAAGGCGGCGGTGCAAAAATTCCTGCGCGTCGAGCGCGTTTTTAGCAACGCGAAAGCCAAGCCGTTCGACCAGATCGAATGGGACAAGCGCACCGCCGAAATCACCGATGACGCCGGCAAGGTGATTTTCAAGCAGGAAAACGTCGAAGTACCGAAGCCATGGTCGTTGCTAGCGACCAAAGTTGTCGTCTCAAAATATTTTTACGGCGAACAAGACACGCCGGAACGCGAAACGTCGGTGCGCCAGCTTATTCATCGCATTTCCCGGACGATTGCGGATTGGGGAATCGCGGACGGTTATTTCAGCAAGGCGGACGGCGAAATTTTCTACGAGGAACTGACCTGGCTTTGCCTGAACCAATATGGAGCGTTCAATTCACCTGTCTGGTTCAACGTCGGGCTTTTCCATGAATACGGCACCGGCAAAAAATCCGGCAAGGGCAATTGGTTTTATAATCGCCGGACGCATGAGGCCGAGCGCGCCACGACGCAATACGAATATCCACAGGGCAGCGCGTGTTTCATCCAGTCGGTCGCGGACAACATGGAAGACATTATGCGTCTCGCATCCAGTGAAGCGATGCTTTTCAAATACGGGTCCGGCACCGGCACGGATTTGTCGCCATTGCGTTCGAGCCGCGAGAAATTAAGCGGCGGCGGACGTCCGAGCGGCCCGATGAGTTTTCTGAAAGTTTACGATCAGGTCGCCAACGTCGTGAAATCCGGCGGCAAAACCCGTCGTGCGGCGAAGATGAACACGCTCCGCGACTGGCACGGCGACATTGAGGAATTCATTGACGCAAAGCAAAAGGAGGAAAAAAAAGCTTGGGCATTGATTGAGCAAGGCTACGATGGTTCCTACAATGGCGACGCTTATGGCAGCGTGATGTATCAGAACGAAAACCTTTCCGTCCGTGCCAGTGACGCCTTCATGCAGGCCGCGCTCGCGGGCAAGGAATGGTGGACGCGTTCCATCACCAGCGGCAAGCCGTTGGAAAAGAAGGATGCCGCAAAATTGCTCTACAAGATCGCCGAAGGCACCCACATCTGTGGGGATCCGGGAATGCAATACGACGGCGCGATCCAGAAATGGCACACCTGCAAAGGCACGGAGCCGATTCACTCAACGAATCCATGCAGCGAATACGTTTTCATCAATAACACCGCCTGTAATCTCGCGTCGCTGAACCTGATGAAGTTCAAACGTGAAGACGGCAAATTTGACGTCGAACGGTTCAAAGCCGCCGTGCGCATTTACATCACCGCACAAGAAATCCTCGTGGATAATGCAAGTTACCCCACGAAGGACATCGCTGAAAATTCTCATATTTTCCGCACGCTCGGCCTCGGTTACGCAAACCTTGGCTCGCTGATTATGAGCTACGGTTTGCCTTACGATTCCGACGAAGGCCGAGCACTGGCCGGCGCAATTACCGCGATTATGACCGGTCACGCTTATGAGCAAAGCGCGGAAATCGCTTCGAACATCGGTGCATTCCCGGGTTATCGCAGCGCGCACTGCGCGCACGTTTCAAAACCGTTGGCGAAGGACAATGTGGATTCAATGCTCGGCGTCATCAAACTTCACCGCAACGCCGTTGAGGAAATTCAGCCAAGCCGGGAATTTAATTATCTCAAGGATGAGGCGCGCAAAACCTGGGATAGTGCGCTTGCCAAAGGTCGTCAGCACGGCTACCGCAACGCGCAAGTCACCGTGCTCGCGCCGACCGGCACAATTGCATTTCTCATGGACTGCGACACGACCGGCATCGAACCGGACATCGCACTTGTTAAATACAAACTGCTCGCCGGTGGCGGCATGTTGAAAATGGTAAATCGTGGTGTGCCGGATGCGTTGCACCGCCTCGGTTACAGCGTGAAGGAAAACAAAGCCATCATCGCGCACATCGAGAAACACGACACGATTGAAGACGTTGAAGAAAACGGCCAAAAAATTACGAGCGGCCTCAAACCGGAACATTTGCCCGTGTTCGACTGCGCGTTCAAAGCGTTCAAAGGCAAGCGTAGCATCGGCTATCTCGCGCACTTGAAAATGATGGCCGCCGCACAGCCGTTCATCAGCGGCGCGATTTCCAAGACCGTCAATATGCCAAGCGCCTGTACCGTTGAGGAAGTCCGCGACACTTACGTTCAAGCTTGGAAAATGGGACTCAAATGCGTGGCGATTTACCGTGACGGTTCAAAGCGTTCGCAACCGCTCAACACCAAAAAAACCAACGAAGGTGGCGAGAAAACTTCTTCGCCGGACATTCCCGCACTAGAAAATCGCATCAAAGAACTGGAAGTCGAAGTTATTAAATTGCGCAACGAGGCTGGCAAACCGCTGCGCCGCCGCCTGACCGACACGCGCACGGCGGTCACGCACAAATTCGACATCGCGGGACACGAAGGTTATCTCACCGTCGGTTTGTTTGAGGACGGCCAGCCCGGTGAACTTTTCATCACGATGGCCAAGGAAGGTTCGACCATCGGCGGCCTGATGGACAGCATCGGCACGCTCACCAGCATGGCGCTGCAATATGGGGTGCCGCTGGAGGCGCTTGTTCGCAAGTTCGCGCATCAACGCTTCGAGCCGAGTGGTTTCACTAAAAACCCGGAAATCCGCAACGCCTCGTCCATCACGGACTACGTTTTTCGCTGGCTCGCACTGCAATTCGTTCCGGGCTATCGCGAAGCCATCACGCCGAGCCGCGCGCAGCCGGAACTCGCCATGCCCGGCCTGCTCGAAGAGGTTAAAAAAAAAGTGAACCGTCCGGTGCCTGAACTTCCTATCGCCGAAGACAACGATGTGCTTGAAATGAAAGCGGGCAATGGCAACGGTCATCACGCACCCGCCGGACGCATGATCAAAAGCTTGAGCGATTCGGTCGCGCATTTTCAACAGGACGCGCCGACCTGTCCGACCTGTGGCCATGTCGCCGTCCGCAACGGTGCATGCTACAAATGCCTGAACTGCGGCGAAAGTTTGGGCTGCTCTTGATGAACTGAATGACAGCACAGGCCGGAGAATTGGAAATTCTCCGGCCTGTTTTTGCTTTCGCGCGCTTGTTTCATTTCATTGGCACGTTTATATTTCGACCATGAGCGACACCAATTATTTCATTCACGAAGACCCCTGGCGCATTTTTCGCATCATGGCTGAATTTGTGGATTCGTTTCAGGAACTTTCCCAAGTCCGCCCCGCCGTCACTGTCTTCGGTTCAGCGCGGACGAAACCGGGCGACAAATCTTATCGTGCCGCTCACGACATTGCTAAAGGCCTTGCCGAACATAATTTCGCCATCATCACCGGCGGCGGGCCGGGTATCATGGAAGCCGCGAACAAAGGCGCGACGCGGCGCGGTGGCAAATCCATCGGCCTCAATATTGAGTTGCCGCACGAACAAAGCGGCAACCGGTACGTCAATGTCCCGATCCATTTCCATTACTTTTTTGCCCGCAAAGTCTGCTTTGTGAAATACAGCCTCGGCTTCATCTTCATGCCCGGCGGCTTTGGCACGCTCGACGAATTTTTTGAAGTCCTCACCCTCGTGCAAACCCAGCGCATCCCGCAATTCCCGCTTATCCTTTTCGGCGCCGCATACTGGCGTGGCTTGCTGCATTGGAT
>JBEKBA010000066.1:0-15464 GCA_050015635.1 Verrucomicrobiota bacterium | reverse complement strand
AAACAATTGCGCGCTCATCGGCGGCGAGACGGCGCAAATGCCGGGCTTTTATCAGGCGGGTGAATACGACGTGAGCGGTACGATTATCGGCGTGGTGGAAAAGTCCAGAATGCTCAACGGCCAGAAAACTGTGAAGCACGGCGACGCGGTCATCGGCATCGAATCCAACGGCCTGCATACGAACGGCTATTCGCTCGCGCGAAAGATTTTCTTCGAGCAGTTGAAATTAAAACCGCAGAGTTACGTCGCTGAATTGAAAAATACGATCGGTGGGGAACTGCTGAAAGAACACATCAGTTACGGTCCACTGATGCAAAAGCTGTTGAAGAAGTTCAATGGCAAATCAGATTTGATGCGCGCCTTCGCCCACATCACCGGTGGCGGTTTCGTGGACAACATCCCGCGCGTGCTGCCGAAGACGTGCGACGTCCTCATCCGCAAAGGTTCGTGGGATATGCCGCCGATTTTCCAGATTAGGTGTTGAAATTCATCCGCGCGCAAGAACGTAAAGCGTGGCTCATTGGCAAAGTCGCAAAGGGCAACGGTGAAGCGCGCGTTGTTTAGTAACTCATCCGGTCCATCTTAACCTTGCCCCGGAAAATCCAGTAGATGCAAACCGTGTAAGCCAATACAACAGGAATGCCGATGCACGCGATGACAAGCATAATGCCTAGCGTTTTGTGCGACGACGCGGCGTTGTAAATCGTCAGGCTGTCCTCGGGATGTGGCAAACTGTAAATAAGATTCGGATAAGCATCGAGGGCAAACAGCACCATGAGCGTGATCATCGCCGCGCACGATGAAAGGAACGCCAGCCAGTCGCGTCCGTGATGGAATTCGCGCGGAATATTGGCGATGGCCAGCATGTTCGCCAGCACGAGGCTGAAGAGCCACGGATTTTGCTTCACGCGTTCGACGATATGCGGTGCATAGAGCAGCGTGGCCATAGTCGTCGTCGCGGCGCAAATCACGAAAAAGATGATACAACGCATTGCCCAGCGGCGTAGTTTGTCGTGCAGTTCGCCTTCGGTTTTCATCACGCCGTAAATCGCGCCGTGCATCATGAACAACGCCACGGTCGTCACGCCGACAAGCAGCGGATATGGTTTCAGCAGACCCAAAAATGTTCCGGCGAATTCTCCGCTGGCATCAATCGGCACGCCCCACGCGATGTTGCCGAGCGCCACACCGATGAGCAGCGCCGACAAAATGCTGCCGACGGAAAAACTCACGTCCCACATCTGGCGCCACCAGTGTTCGGGGCGCTTGCTGCGGAACTCAATCGCCACGGCGCGGAAAATCAACGCCGCCAGCAACAACATCAGTGCAAGGTAAAAACCGGAAAACGCGGTCGCATACACATCTGGAAACGCCGCAAACAACGCGCCGCCGCCGGTGACGAGCCAGACTTCGTTGCCGTCCCAAACGGGGCCAATGGAATTCAGCATCACACGGCGTTCTTCGTCTTTATTTGTGAACAGGTGCAGTGCGCCGATGCCGAGATCAAAGCCATCCAAAATCGCGTAGCCCGTGAACAGCACGCCGACAAGGATGAACCAGATGGTGTTGAGGTCGAAGTTCATGTTTTTTCGTGATGGATCAATTCATCCGGCAACGCCAGCTTGCCGGACGGGATCAAATCGTCGTCGTGCGGCCCATGCTGGATTTTGTCGTTCAGCAGATAAATGAAAACCGAGAACAACAGAAAATAAATGAACGTGAACATAATCAGCGACGTGAGGACGACGCTTGCCTGCACAACTTTGGAAAGACCTTCGGGCGTGCGCAACAGGCCGTAGACAATCCACGGTTGCCTTCCGACTTCGGCGGCGAACCAGCCGAGTTGATTTGCAAGTTGCGGGCCGAGCACAGAGAAAACCAAAATCCACAACAGCCAGCGGCGTTCGCGCAGCGAGCCGTGACGAAAATATAAAAACCCCAGAGCGGAAATCGCAATCAACGCGAAGCCAATCGCAACCATGCCGTGAAAAAATAAAAAGGATGCCTCAACCGGCGGACGATTCTCCGGCGCGAAGGCGTCAAGACCCATGACCGGTGTGTGGAAATCATTGTGATCGAGAAAACTCAACAGACCCGGCACTTGAAGGCCATCAACCTTTTCATTTTTTTCGTCCACATAACCGATGAGCGTTAACGGCGCATTCGAAGTTGTTTGATAAAGTCCTTCAAACGCGGCAAGTTTTGCTGGTTGGTTCTTCCCGACGCCTTGCGCGCTGGTGTGGCCGGTCACCGCCTGCAAGAGCGATGCAATAAGCGCAACAGTCAGGCCGACTTTCAGTGACGCGCGGGCAAATTCCAGGTGTTTTTTCTTCAGCAGATACCATGCGCTCACGCTCACGACGAGAAACGAGCCCGCCGACCACGCGCCACAGAGAACGTGTGAAAGCCGATCCACCATGGAAGGGTTGAAAACCAGTTGCCAGAAGTCTGTGATTTCGGCGCGCGCGTGCATGCCTTGGCCGACGATGTGATAGCCGGCGGGCGTTTGCATCCAGGAATTGGCCACGACAATCCATACCGCGCTGAAGTGCGCGCCGAGACAGACCATGCACGTGGAAAAGAAATGTACCTTGCGACTCACCTTGTCCCAGCCGAAAAGCAGCACGGCGAGAAAGCCGGATTCGAGGAAGAACGCAAAAATGCCTTCCGCTGCCAGCGCACTGCCAAACACATCGCCGACGAAGCGTGAATACGTCGCCCAGTTCGTGCCGAATTCAAATTCCATCACGATGCCCGTCGCCACGCCGATGGCGAACGTGAGCGCAAACACCTTTGTCCAGAACCGTGCCATCTGATGATAGACCGGTTTTTTTGTTTTGAACCACAATCCTTCCATGATGACGAGCATGACCCCCAGCCCGATGCTTAATGGCGGGTAGATATAGTGAAACGCAACGGTCGCCCCAAACTGGATGCGCGAAAGGGTTAAAACATCCATATAATATTTATTTTGCTATCACAAAAGTGAACGGTCAATAATTCAAAAACAATAAATTGTTCTGTGGCATTTGCCCCACATTTTTTGCCATTTCATTCGCTTTTTTTGTTTGCTGTGACAAAGCGCATATAATCATCGCCAATCACTTTTTCATTTTTAATCCCTCAAATCCGCATAAGCTATGGGCGGCTTTCATGAAAATTCTCGTCATCGGTTCGGGCGGGCGCGAACATGCGTTGGTGTGGAAACTCGCGCAGTCGCTGCACGTCACGCAGATGTGGTGTGCCCCGGGCAACGCGGGCATCGCGCAGGAACGGCTCGCAAAAAATTCTTTACCCGTTGAATGTGTCAACATTGCCGCGGAGGATTTGCCGAAATTGCTGGCGTTTGCGATGGAAAAGAGAGTCGAACTTACAATCGTCGGGCCGGATAGTCCGCTCGCGCTCGGCATCGTGAATTTGTTTCAGAAAAATGGGCTGCGGATTTGGGGGCCGAACCAAAAGGCCGCGCAGTTCGAGTCTTCGAAAGTTTTCTCTCAAAACTTCATGGAGAAACATGGAGTTCCGACCGCGCGTGCTGGAGCTTTTTCCGACGCAAACGCTGCAAAAAAATTCGCCGCGACGCTCGATGGCAAATGCGCGGTGAAAGCCGACGGTCTCGCGCTCGGCAAAGGCGTTTTGATCTGCGCTGGCGAGGCCGAAGCCAACCGGGCTATTGATGAAATTTTGGTCCGGAAAAATTTCGGTGCCGCCGGTTCACAAATTGTTATTCAGGAATTTCTGGACGGTGTGGAAATTTCGTTGCATGCGATTTGCGACGGCAAAACGGCAAAACTCTTTCCCACGTCGCAGGACCACAAACGCGCGCTCGACGGCGATCTTGGCCTGAACACCGGCGGCATGGGCACGTATTCGCCCACGCCGTTTCTGACCGATGCGCAACTGGCGGACGTGTCGAAATCCATTCTTGAACCGTTCATGCGCGGCTGCGCGGAGGAGGGAATTGATTATCGCGGCATTTTGTATCCCGGCATCATGCTCACAAAATCGGGCGCGAAAGTTTTGGAATTCAACGCGCGCTTCGGCGATCCTGAAACCCAGGTTTATTTGCCGCGGCTGGAGAACGACTTGCTCGAACTTCTCGACGCGAGTGTGAGCGGCACGCTTGATAAAGTTGAATTGAAATGGCGTTCGGCGGCTTCAGTGTGCGTTGTGATGGCCAGCGGCGGTTATCCTAGAAATTACACGAAAGGCAAAGTGATTTGCGGTCTCGACAAGGCGGCGAAATTGCCGGACACAAAAGTCTTTTACGCCGGAACGGCGAAAAGTGAAAACGAAATTTTCACGAACGGCGGTCGCGTTCTGAGCGTGACCGCTTGGGCGAAGGATTTGAAATCCGCCCAAGCCGCCGCGTATACCGCCGTGGGAAAAATATATTTTGACGGCGCGCAGTTTCGTCACGACATCGCTGCGAAAGCATTGTGTTGATCTGCGCCATTTCCGGTAGTGACTTTACTTTTCCGTTATTGTCACGCAATTTGGGTGCAGCATGACGCGACGTTTTTTGAATCTTTTTGTTTTGTCGCTGGCGTTTTTGCCGACGGCGCAAAATTTATTGCGCGCGGACACAACGAACGCGGCGCTGGCTAAATCAGCTATTTTGGAAAACGACGTGGCATATTTGCGCGTGGGTGATGTCACAAAAAATCTGGCGGACGAAATCGGCGCGGAGCGGTACGCGTTGAACAGGACAAATAAAATCATCGGCACGGTTTTGGATTTGCGATTCGCAGACAGTGACAATTTTGAAGCAGTGCAGGAGGCGGCAAGTTTGTTTGCGGCGAAACAATTGCCGTTGGCGATTCTTGTGAACGGTGAGACGCGCGGCGCGGCAGTGGCGTTGGCGTCGGAATTGCAGGCGGCGCGCGACGGATTGATTTTTGGCAACGCAACGCCGCCGGTACAATTCGCCGCCGGGAAAGTTTCGCGTGTCCAACCAGACATCACTATCACGGTGAATTTGGACGATGAGCGCGTGTTTTTAAAAAATCCTTTCGGAACGTTGGCGCAGGACGAAACCAATTCCATCAATGCAACGAACAATTTTCTGCCGTTCGTTGACCACACGAGCGAGGCGGATTTGGTGCGCGAGAAAATCAAGGACAGCGATGAAGATGAAAGTTCCGCGCCGCCACCAAATGCCGAAGTCCAAAAACCGTTCATTCGTGATCCGGTTTTGGCGCGCGCGGTGGATTTGATCAAAGGTCTTGCGGTCGTGCGCCAGTCACGCCTTTGATTTCGGATTGACGATTTGCAGTCCGCGACTCACTTTAAATCTTTGCGCGGCATGAAAACCATTCTGTTCATATGCACCGGCAATGTCTGTCGCAGTCCAATGGCCGAGGGATTTTTCCGCCAGGCCACGCGCGGACGCGGCGAATTCCGCATTTTTTCGGCGGGTCTTGGCGCGGTGGAAGGCCAGCCGCCCACGCCGCATTCAGTAACAGCGATGCGCGAGCTGGGCATTGACATTTCCGGCCAGCGCAGCCGTATGCTCACGACGGATTTGGTGCGGCAGGCGGATTTTATTTTCGGCATGACGCACAGCCATGTGGACACCATAGCGCTGTTGTATCCGCCGGCGGCGGAAAAAACTTTTTTGTTGTGCGAATTTGACAACACGCTCGAACCGTTCGAGAAAGACATTAGCGACCCGATTGGCAGTCAGTATGAAGTGTATACGCATTGCCGCGACCAGGTCGGGCAAGGCATCGCATCACTTCTGAAATTTATGGAACAACACGAAATTTTATCGGTACCGCACGGCACAAAAGCAACGGCGACCACAAATTTTGCGCTCGGTGCGGATCACGGCGGCTATGAATTAAAAGAAACGCTGAAACAGTATTTGAGGCAACGCGGTCTGACCGCCGCGGATTTCGGCGCGAAATCGAAAGAACCGGGTGACGATTATCCCGACTTCGCCCAGCCAGCCGCGCAGGCCGTTGCCAATGGACAGGCGGAATTTGGTTTGTTGGTTTGCACGAGCGGCGTTGGGATGAGCATCGCCGCGAACAAAATTCCAGGCGTGCGCGCCGCCATTGCTTGTGATGAACAGTCCGCAACTTTGATGCGGCAGCACAACGACGTGAATGTGCTTTGTTTGAGCGGCAACAAAACTTCGTCCGAAATCGGGAAAAAAATCCTCGACGCATTCATTAACACAAAATTTGAAGGCGGACGCCACGAACGTCGTGTCAACAAACTGGACGTGCGACTCGCGCCCGCGCAATTGCGTATGCGCAACGTAGATTCCGCCGTCTCTGAATCCATCGAACACGAACGGTTGCGCCAGCAGGAAAACATCGAGTTGATCGCGAGCGAAAATTTTGTCAGTCCCGCAGTCATGGAAGCGCAAGGCTCAGTGCTCACGAACAAATACGCCGAGGGCTATCCAAAAAAGCGTTGGTATGGCGGTTGCGAAAACGTGGATTCCATCGAGCAACTGGCGATTGACCGCGCAAAAAAACTTTTCTGTGCGGAACATGCCAACGTCCAGCCGCATTCCGGCAGTCAGGCGAACATGGCCGTTTATTTTGCCATGCTGAAACCCGGTGACAAAATGTTGACGATGGATTTGAGTCACGGCGGACATTTGACGCACGGTAACAAGGCGAATTTCTCCGGCAAGTTTTTTGAAATCGTCCATTACGGCGTGCGCAAGGACGACGAAAGGATTGATTACGACCAGCTCGCGGTGATGGCGCGCGAACACAAACCGAAAATGATCACGGTCGGCGCAAGCGCATATCCGCGTGTGATTGACTTCAAGCGCATGGGTGCAATCGCCCGCGAAGTCGGCGCGTATCTGCTCGCGGACATCGCGCACATTGCCGGCCTCGTCGCAACGGGAATTCATCCCAGTCCGATGACGCACGCTGATTTCGTGACAACGACGACGCACAAGACGTTGCGCGGGCCGCGCGGCGGATTGATTTTGTGCCGCGAAAAATTTGAGAAGGAAATTGATTCGATGGTTTTCCCCGGCATTCAAGGCGGACCGCTCGAACACGTCATTGCTGCGAAGGCCGTTTGCTTCCACGAAGCATTGCAGCCGTCGTTCAAAACGTATCAGCAGCAAATCGTCAAGAACGCTGTGGCACTCGCCGACGGCATGAAACGCAATGGCTACCGCCTTGTCAGCGGCGGCACGGACAATCATTTGATGCTCGTGGATGTGGGTGCGAAAAATCTGACCGGCAAGGATTGCCAGATCGTGCTCGATGAGGCGGGAATCACGGTCAACAAAAACACGATTCCGTTTGAGACGCGCTCGCCGTTTCAGGCCAGTGGCATTCGCCTTGGCACACCCGCCGTCACAACTCGCGGCATGAAAGAAGTGGAAATGGCCGCGATTGCCGACATGATTTCCGAAGTGCTGTTGGACATCAAAAATGCCGCCGCCGCGCACAAAGTCCGCGACCGCGTGCGCGAACTGACGGCTAAATTTCCGTTGCCTTATTGATTTGGCGGCGGCGAAACCATGTGTTGTTGTTCGAAGGCGTCGAAGTTTCCATCGTCTGAAGTTAGTACTTCAACACTACCATCCGCCATGCCATAAACGCGCTCCCATTTTCCTTCTGGAGTTCGACGAGTTACTCGTTCACGGAAAATTATTTTGCCGGGCATCGTACCGTTCACCAAACCAACATCCACAAATTCAAAGGAGTCTAATCCGATATCGCCCGGAAAATTTGTAACCCCTCCAAGTCCATTTTTAAGTTGATCAAAATTGGTGGCAAATTGCTGATTATTGTCGCCCGCAAAAATCCGCATCGCGAATCCAAGTTGTTTCATGGCGTTGATTGTATCTATTTGATGTCGTTTGTATTCTATCGCAGATAGTCGACTTACTTGATTTTGGGCAGCCGCCAGTCCGGTATAAAGCCGGCGATTTTCTTCCCGCAATTGGCCGAGTTCGCCAGCTTGGTCGTGCAGTACGCCAAGTTCGCCACGCAATTTCAGTAATTCATTAAACTGCTCGTCTGCCAACGCTTTAGAATAACCAATCGCAGCAAGATGATTTGTAAGACTTTCGTTGTCGGTTTGCAGTTGTGTGACTTGCTGCGTTAATGATTCATTTTCCGCGCGCAGTTTTTCCTGCGCTTGATATTGAACCACCAGTACCATCGCTGCGCTGGCCACAACAAGCACGCTCATGCCGAGTTTTAATTGGGTCGCGGTCATAATTATCAAAGGGACTTATCCAGAATGTTACTCTAACGTGACATTGAACATACGATAATTGAGCTGCTCGCCGTCAACAAGCACAACCGCCTTGTATAGGCCAGTGACATTGAACTCCGTTGGCGGAATCGGGAAAGCAATTTCAGCAACATCATTACGGGCAACCTGTAAAGCCGCACTAATATCTTTCAAATTCGGAAGTCGAGTCTTACGAAAGTATTGACCCCTAGGTTTCAGCTTCTAGCCATCCTGCTCATTTAAGCTGGAGAATTTACAAACGATAAATAGCTGGGTTTAATTCCCTGTCTTCAATTCCACCACATCATGCGGTGTGGCTTCGCGCTGGCCGGCGGGGCTGACGCGAATGTAACGCGCCTTATCACGAAGTTGCGCGAGGTTCGCCGCACCAAGATAACCCATGCCGCTCTGGATACCACCGATGAGTTGCGCCAGCACGCGATCCACCGAACCGCACGCTTCTTTGAGCGCTTCTACGCCTTCAGGCGCAACTTTCTGCGTGGGATTTTTTTCGTGGCCGTAACGTGCTGCCGAGCCGGCTTTCATCGCCGCGAAACTACCCATGCCGCGATATTGCTTGTAAAGTTTGCCGCTGATTTCGACGACATCACCGGGCGCTTCGTTGCACCCGGCAAAAATTCCGCCGCAAATCACCGCACTACTCAAGGTCAATGCCTTCACGATGTCGCCGGATTTCGTGATGCCACCGTCGGCGAGAATGGAAACTTTTTTCTTCGCAGCTGCGCGTGAGCAGACGTAAAGCGCCGTCATCTGCGGAATACCGACGCCCGCGACGATGCGCGTCGTGCAAATCGAACCTGGCCCTTGGCCGACTTTAATCGCATCCGCGCCGCAATCGGCGAGAAATTCCACGCCCACTGCGCTTGTGACGTTACCAGCGATGATCGGCAATTTAGGAAAAGCGTCGCGCAAAACTTTCACGGTGTCGCCAACGCCTTTGCTGTGACCGTGCGCGGTTGAAACAGCGACGACATCCACACCGCGTTCGACGAGCGCGCCAACGTGGTTCAAAATGCGCTCGCGATCCAATTCGCCGAACGCATTGCGCGTGGACGAAACCGCCGCGCCGCACATCAGCCGGAAACGCGAGTCGTGCGCGGGCTTGAATTGCGCGTTGCGTTCATGCGTGATGCGCTCGACATCACTCAACGTGATCAGTCCGCGCAATCTGTCCTTGTCGTCCACGACGAGTAATTTGTGGATACCAAGATGTTCGGTGAAAAATTTATCAGCGCGCGCAATTGGATCTTTACCCAGTTCCTTTTGATCGATGGTATGAACTTGCGCGCGCGACGTGAGCGCATCGGAAATTTTCATTTTCGCGTAACGCGGTTTCACGACATGGCCGGACAAAAGCCCGACGAGCTTCCCATTTTTATCAACGACCGGAAAAGTTCCGAACGCGAATTTTCTTTGCTCAATCAATGCCAGCACGTCGCCGATAAACTGGTCGGGTGAAACCTTGATCGGGTCTTGAATCAGACCGTGAACATGGTTTTTGACGCGGCTGACTTCGGAAAGCTGTTCGTGCTCGGGCAGATTGTAATGAATGAGGCCGAGGCTGCCGTTGAGCGCCATCGCGATGGCCATGCGCGATTCGGTGACGGTATCCATGTCCGACGAAATGACTGGGATGTTCAGGCGCAAATTTTCCGCGAGCGTAGTGTCCAGCTGCGTGTCGCGCGGAAGAATCTCGGAATACAACGTTGCGAGCGTGATGTCGTCGAACGTCAGACCAATCTTGTTGTTCGCAGGGAAAAATTTATCCGCCGGTTTGTAGAACGGATCGTCAAAGCTGGAATTACGCGTCGCTGCCATGTCAGAAAGTGAAGAACGACCGGCGGCTTTGGCAAGCAAAATTTTGAATTCGATTTTGGCAGATGGAAACGATTTCAGTTCGTCGGCGGTTTTGTGTGTGGAAATAAAGCAGCGAGTCATTCCGAAGGTTCGGGGTTGGATATGACGCCATTTCGAACCGGAACCCTTCACGCAAAAGCCTCACACGGTAAACATGAACAATCACCGCATCGTTCTCGATGAGGAAAATTGTTTTATGTCGTCACCGCCATAAAATCAGCAACTTTTCTGCCATGTTTTAATCCGGATAACCGTTTGGATTTTTTTTGTGCCACTCCCAGGCGGTTGCCACGATCTCCTCGAGCTTGGGAAATTGCGGTTTCCAACCCAATTCGCGAATGGCTTTCTCGGCGGACGCAACAAGTTTTGGCGGGTCGCCGGGCCGGCGCGGTTTTTCAATCGCCGGAATTTTTTTGCCCGTGATTTTTTCGCACATTTGAATGACTTGTTTTACGGAATAACCATCGCCGTTGCCCAAATTGTAGAAGCCAGTTTTGCCGGGTTGCAAACCAAGAATGTGCGCCTGTGCCAGATCAATGATATGAATATAGTCGCGGATGCAGGTGCCGTCGGGCGTGGAATAATCCGCACCGAAAATTTCACAGTGCGGCTTCTGGCCGAGCGCGACAAAAAGCACGTTCGGAATCAAATGCGTTTCGATGCGATGATGTTCGCCGAATTGTTTGCTCGCGCCGGCGGCGTTGAAATAACGGAACGCGATGAACTCCAGTCCGTAAATTTTCTGATACCACTGCAGGATTTTCTCGAACATCAATTTGGATTCGCCGTAGGGACTAATCGGACATTGCGGCAAATCCTCCGTCATCGGCATTTTATCCGGCGGCCCGTAAGTGGCGCAGGTGGAGCTGAACACGAATTTTTTCACGCCACATTCCAGGGCGGCGTCGGCGAGTTTGAGCGCATTGACGGTATTGTTATGGAAATACTTTTTTGGATTCGTCATGGACTCACCGACAAGCGCGCTGGCGGCGAAGTGCATGATGGCGTCGGGTTTGGCGGATTTGACGGCGTTGAAAATGTCATTCGGCTCGTCGGGTTTCGCAAAAATGAATTTTGACCGCGAATCCACCGCCGAGCGATGGCCTTCGGTGAGATTGTCATAAACCGCGACTTGATGGCCGGCGTTGAGCAATTCTTCCGTGCAAATGGAACCGATGTAACCCGCACCGCCGGTGACAAAAACATTCATCCGCACACTATGAAATGAGCGCGCAGAAGTGAAAAGTTCAAAATGGACAGAAGCAATTACAATTGCTTCATCGCCAAATCCAACGCAGCATAAAGCTGGTTCATCGTCGCCTCGGTTTCATCACCCATGTTTGAAATGCGAAAGGACGTGCCTTTGATTTTTCCGTAACCGCCGTCAATCAAAAAGCCCTGCTCCTTCACGAGTTTTTGCAATTTCGCCACATCTACAGTTCGTCCGCCGGGCTTCGCGCCGTTGCTGATACAGGTGAGCGTAAGCGATTCAAAACCGGGTTCAGGAAATAAATTGAAGTTGTGTTTTGTCGCCCAATCGCGGGTCAGTTGGTTCGTTTTGCGATGTCGGGCAAAACGGTTTTCCAGTCCTTCGGCAAAAAAATCATCCAACTTGGAGGACAGCGCGTAAATGTGGCCGATGCTCGGCGTGCTGGGCGTCATGCTTTGCTCGGCATTTTTCTGGAACTCAACGAAATCAAAATAATAGCCGCGATCCTTCGCTGTCGCTGCCTTCGCCAGCGCAGCGGGTGAGCAAACAAAAACGGCGAGTCCCGGCGGCAGTGCGAACGCTTTTTGCGTTCCGGCCAGCAGGACGTCAATGCCCATTTCGTCGAACTTCAGCGGTACGGCGGTCATGGAACTGACCGCATCCACGATGAACATCACGTCGGGATATTTTTTCTTGAGCGCGGCGATTTCCGCGACCGGACTCATCACCCCGGTCGAAGTTTCGTTGTGGATTAGCGTAAGCGCGTCGAATTCGCCCGTCGCCAGTTTTTTGTCAATCGCTTCCGCGCGGATCGGCCAACCCCAATCCACTTGCAGCGCCTCGGCCTGCTTGCCGCATTTTTTTGATACGTCGAACCATTTGTCCGAAAACGCGCCGCACATGCAGTTGAGAACTTTTTTGGAAACAAGATTGCGAATCGCGCCTTCCATCACGCCCCATGCACTGGACGTGGAAAGATAAACGAGTTGCTTCGTGTAAAGCAGTTGCTGGAGTTGCGGTTGGACTTTTGCGAAAAGGTCTTTGAAACCCTGACCGCGATGGCCGATCATCGGCGAACAAAACGCCTTGAAGGTTTTCTCGCTGACTTCAACCGGTCCGGGAATATGTAATTTGACGTGGGCCATAAAATTGACAGTCGTTCGTGAAATTTTTTACAAGCAAACGCAAATAGCAAGATAAGTTTTCGATCAGGGTTATGCAGAGATGGAATAAAATTCACTTTTTCACATACCCATTCGCACGGAACCATTCAATGGCGTCGGCCAGTGCCTGTCTTGGCGGCGTCTGTGGCAGGCCGAGTTCGCGGATGGCTTTGCCCGGATCAAACCACATTTTATATTTGGCCATGCGCACGCCAGCCAGCGGCGCGCGCGGCGGCTTGCCGGTAAAGAAAGAAATTGTTTCGTCCACATGCGCCGCCGCCAGCGCGACCCAGTGAGGAATTTTCATTTTGGGCGCGGAAATGCCGGTGATTTCTTCGAGCGCGGCGAGCATTTCCTGCATCGTCCAATTTCCCTGAGCATTGCCCAAAATGTAACGTTCGCCGATGCGTCCTTTTTCCGCCGCTAGAATGTGACCCATCGCCACGTCACGAACGTGAACCCAATTTAGTCCGGTTTCAAGATATGCGGGCAATTTGCGATTAAGAAAATCCACGATGACCTGGCCGGTCGGTGTCGGTTTCACGTCACGCGGGCCGACGGGCGCGGTCGGATTCACCACAACGATGGGCAGGCCTTTTCGCGCCAGTTCCAACGCGACCTGCTCGGCTTGCCATTTCGAGCGCTTGTAATGATTGCTTATTTGCGTTTCGGAAACCGGTGCCGCCTCATCCGTGGGTATGAATTTTCCGCCAATTTTTTTTGGCAAGCCGATGCAGCCGACCGTGCTGGTGTAAATGATTTTCCCACAGCCAACCTTGCCTGCCGCTTCGAGGACGTTGCGTGTGCCCTCGACATTGGCCGCATACATCGGCGCGTAGTCGCGCAGCCACAAATGATAACTCGCCGCGACGTGAAAGCACCAATCGCAACCTGCAATTTCACGTTCATGCAATTTGCGATCAATCACGTCGCCGGTCACGCGTTGAAATTCAGCGCCCGCCAGTCCGCGCAAATTGCTTTCCGCACGCACGAGCGCCTTTACACGATGCCCGTGTGCGACGAGTTCATGAACAAGATTTGCGCCGATAAAACCTGACGCGCCGGTGATAAAGCATTTCATGGCCCCAAAAATCTGATTGAACTTTGACGCAACGCGCCGGGAGTTTCCATGATTTTTTGCGTTCGGCCACTTGACTTCAAACGGCTGCTGCGAAAAACTGGGCCCGTTATATGCCGGTCAAAAGCAGTGCCAGAAAAAAATCGAGCCGTGCCAGCCAGCGTGACCTCGACACCCGAATCGAATTCATGGAGGGACTTGTCCGCCGCGATCCGGATTACGCGGATGCGCTGCAACTGCTCGGCGACCACTACACCCGGCGTGGCCGTTTCGCCGAAGGTCTGAAAGTGGACGAACGGCTTGCGCGCCTCGAACCGCGAAGCGCACTCGTCTTTTACAACCTCGCATGCAGCTACTCGCTCACCGAACAATTTGACTGCGCCGTGCTCGCGCTGGAAAAATCGCTGCAACTTGGCTATCGTGATTTCAATTGGCTGGCAAAAGACCCGGATTTGAAAAAACTCCGCCAACAACCGATTTACAGGGAGGTCCGCGACAAAATCCGCCGAATGAAAATCAAAGTCGCTTGACCGCAAATGAACGTCAACGTTCGCGGACAAACCCGCCATTATCGCACTGTTACTTTTGACCGCGCGAACAACAGTGTTTTGTTAATTGAACAACGGTTGCTGCCGCACGAATTCAAAATCGTCGCGACAAAATCTTTCCGCGAAACCGCCCGCGCAATCACGGATATGATTGTGCGCGGCGCAGGCGCGATTGGCGCAACCGCAGCTTATGGTCTGGCACAAGGTGCGTTCGCGTTTCGCGGAAACGTTTCGGAAAAATTTTCCGCCCACATCGAAAGTGTCTATCAATTTTTGAAAGCCGCGCGTCCCACCGCCATTGATCCCGTCAACGCCATGAATGACGTTCGTGCCGCGATGCGCGTCGGCCAAACCATCGAGGAAAAACAATCGCTTGCGCTCGCCGCCGCCGAAGAATTTGCAAATGAAGATGTCCGGCATTGTGAGGAAATTGGAAAGTACGGCGCGAAGTTGATTCAGAACGGCATGAAAATTTTGACGCACTGCAACGCTGGCTGGCTCGCGTTCGTGGATCTCGGCACCGCCACCGCACCGATGTATGCCGCGCAGGCACAAGGCAAAAAAATCCACGTTTTTTGCGATGAAACGCGACCGCGTTCGCAAGGAGCAACGCTCACTGCGTGGGAACTCGCGCAGCAAAAAATTTCACACCAGATTATTGCCGATAACGCCGCCGGATATTTGATGCAGCGTGGTGAAATTGATCTGGTCATTGTCGGCAGCGACCGTATTCTTGGACGCACCGGCGAAGTTGCGAACAAAATCGGCACTTACACGAAGTCGGTTTTGGCCGCGCGTCATAAAATTCCTTTTTACGTCGCGATTCCGCTTTCCACGATTGACTGGAAATTGAAACGCGGCTTTGACATTCCAATTGAAGAGCGAGATGGAAACGAAGTGCTTGGTGCATGGGGTGTCAACAAACGCGGCCAGCGCGAATTTGTTCGTGTCGCGAATCCGACGAGCGGCGCGTTCAATCCGGGTTTTGACGTGACACCCCCGGATTTAATAACAGGCATCATCACGCCAGTGGGAATTTTCAGACCGAAAGAACTTTGGAATCGGCGGCACAAATTGGGTTTTGTCGGTTAAAGCCGCTGGCAACAAAACTTGAACTTGCTTCAGGCGCAAGACAAATTTAGATTTAATCTTTCGTGCGGCGGGGTAGCCAAGTGGTAAGGCAGGGCTCTGCAAAAGCCTCATCGTCGGTTCGATTCCGACCCTCGCCTCCAATTCCAAGTTGCCAAAAGGCAACAAGTTGCAGATGCCAGAGGAGGCAAGTGCCAGTGAAAGTGCCAGTGAAATTACTATCGGGGTAGAACCTTTGAACTACCCCGCAATCACCCGGCAACCGCTGGAAATGA
>JBEKBA010000065.1:0-15125 GCA_050015635.1 Verrucomicrobiota bacterium | reverse complement strand
TTGCCCATCTCACAACTACTTACCAAAGACGAAGGCTCATCTAAAAGCAATGAATCACAAAATAGTCCGTGCTTATTGGGTTTTTAATCGGACACCAGTGCGGTGGAACGCATCCCTACCATGAAATCAATGCGCCTGACGGCGCCGGGGATGGGGTTTGGGGTCTCGGGTCTTGGGAAGAAAAAAGGGGGCGCGGCAGGGTCATTGCAGCGATGCTGCCGGGATGCTGCAGCGGGGCTGCAGGAGCGGGTCTATCCACCTCCGCCAAGGCTACGGCGGACATGGGGTCTCGGGTCTTGGGGATGACGTATAGGAAATCGGGAACAAAAAAGAGCGGGCGCGCTGTCCCTACCACCCTAAAAGTTTGTCAAAGACATAATAGCGACAGCCTTAAATCATTGACTGCCCCGGCACGGAAGGTGCTCAAATTCCTCTGTAACCTGAAGTATTTAATATCAACGCGTAAACCATAGTGGAGAAAACAATGCAAACGACCGTTAAAACTAACAAGAAAACGTCACTAAACCGGAACAGGAACGGCTCCTTTGGAGCCATTCCCCGCCTTGATGAAATTGCAGCGCGCGCCCATGAAATTTACCTCGCGCGCGGCGCCGAAGCGGGCCATGAATTGGACGACTGGCTGCAGGCCGAGCGTGAGATCATGGAATGGGTGTAATCATGTCCTCTGAACGGGCGTGACCCGCGGCGCGGCTGGCGCAGTAACTCAATCCGGCGACGGCTAAATATTCCGCCGGATTGCCGGAAG
Organism: Verrucomicrobiota bacterium; assembly: GCA_050015635.1. GTDB lineage: Bacteria > Verrucomicrobiota > Verrucomicrobiia > Limisphaerales > UBA11358 > UBA11358. The sequence goes on along the minus strand of JBEKBA010000065.1, from coordinate 14,359 downwards.
AAAGTCCCTGTCTAACGGACAGACGGACTGATGGTTTTCGATTTTTTGGTTCCGGCTGGCTTTCCAAAGCCAGCCACGAGTCAGTCGCCCCACAAGAGTCGTTTGCTGTGCGAATTGTGGTCACGGTTTGACATCACAACTTAGGCGTGGCTCAGTTCCCGTTGTCAGGCTATGATTTGATCCATGCTCGGACTTTTGTACAGGCTTCCCCGAAATGTCATCACCATTTTTAGCGGTCGCAATATCTTGTGGCACGCATTGGCCATTGTTCTGACGATGGTGATTGTCATGTCCGGCAGCGATTGGTCTTATTATCTTTCGACCCGGGGAGACACGTTTTTTTTGCTCGCCCGCCCTGCCATTATACTCGGAACGCTGCTGCCTGTCCCGGTAACTCTGGCCCTCTTGATGGTCGGCGAGTTTAGAAAAAATCCCGGTATTATCACAGCCGCATGGGCTTTGGGGCAGGCGGCTATTCTCGGCTTCCTGATTTCCTCCTGCTACAAGGCATTCACCGGACGCATCCCCCCGCCCTTCTCCAGACGCTTCAGCATGCCTGCGACAAGTAACGTTTCGCCGATTGACACCAGCCACCACTTCCAATTCGGTTTCCTCAAGGGCGGCATGTTCTGGGGCTGGCCATCGTCGCATACCACCGTTGCCTTTGCCATGGCAGCCTGCCTGATTACGCTTTATCCCGGAAATAAGAAGTTGATTCTCTTCGCTTCACTCTACGCGTTCTACATCGGTCTCGGCGTCTCTGTGACCATCCATTGGTTTTCTGAATTCGTGGCCGGAGCAATCATCGGCAGCGTGATTGGAATGGTCGTTGGAAGAAGTTTTAAATCCAAGCCGGCTTGAAATGGCGCCGGGTCATTTAAAACAGTCGCACAGACAGGTTGGTGCGCCCAATATGCCACGACACTTTCCTGCTTTGACTACCCCATTGCCGTGATTTTGACTTCGACTTCCATCGTGCGTTCGAGTGTGCCGCGATAATTGCCGGTGATGGGCGGTACGTCCGCGTAATCGCGTCCGTGGCCGATCTTCACATAAGTTCCGTCTGATTGGCGATTGTGCGTCGGGTCCAGTCCACGCCAGCCAAGCGCGGGGATGAAAATTTCCACCCACGCGTGAGTGGCGTTCGCGGACTCGGTCGCGAGATAGCCGCTGACGTAGCGCGCGGGAATTTTCACGCTGCGACACAGACCGATCATCAGGTGCGCAAAGTCCTGGCAGACGCCGCGCCGGTCTTTAATGACGTCGCTCATGTGCGTGTGTACGTGCGTGGAGTTCGGTTCGTATTTCAGAAAGCCGTGCGTGAAACGCATGAGCGCGAGCGCGGCCTGCCAGGCATCGGAGGTGCCAATCGTTGCGTCCACCGCCAGCCGCCACGTGTTCGCTTCCATTTCGACGTAGCGGCTGATCTGTAGAAAATCGAAGCAGCGTTCGATGTTCGCCGCGTCGCCGAGGATTCCGATTGGACAAAGTTTCGCGTCTTCCGCGATGGCTGCGGGTGGATACGTAACGACCTGTGAATGACTTTCGATGAGCAGATAGTTGTGCGCCTCGGGAATTTCAAAGTGATGAACCCAGTTGGAATAAAAATCCGTATAATGACTTAAACGCACGGCGGGCAGCACGCGGAGCAGAAAGGATTCGATTGTCTGCGTGGGAATGGAAAGCGGCTCAAGGCGCACGTCGTTGAAACTGTCGCGCACGGGCGTAACATAAACGTAGCGGGTGCGATGTAAAATATCGTATTTCATTGGTTGCGAAAAAAAGGCCGCTCAAGCCGCCGATGAAAAATTGCCGGCGCAAGTCTGTTGCTGCTGTTCTTCCTGTTGCACCATGTGTTCCCCGTCCGGGTTTTGAAACGGCTGGAAAATGTAGGCGCGGAACAATGCGTCGCCGATGTTGTTCAATTTCGTCTGCGCCTCGTCCAGATAACGGTGCAAACCAAAATCAAAAATTTCGTCCACGGTGCTGAACTGCAATCCGGCGAGCAGGCGTCCGGTCAATTTGTCGGTGTCGTTGCGAAAATGTCCCTCCCCTGCGCCTGAAATCCGGCGAACGGCACAATTCAATTCACCCACACAAAAGCGCAGCGAGCGCGGAAAGCTCTCGTTGAGCAGGAGAAATTCCGCGATGAGCCGCGGATGCACCTCCACACCGTAAAATGTCTTGTAAGCATCCCAGGCACTGCACGAACGCAGCACCGCCGACCATTCGAGCGCATCACTCTGGCTGACAACCGATGGCGCGCCGCGTTCAGGCAGGGTTTCGTAGCGCACGTCGAGAATGCGCGTCGTCTTATCCGCGCGTTCCAGAAACTGGCCGGTTTGCACAAACCACCAGCCTTCGTCGTGAACCATCGTGGCGTTGATGATGCCGATGAGATGGAGCGAACCGGCTTTGACTTCCTGAAAAAATTCGCTCGGGCTGCGCCGCCAGACTTCGCGCGCCAGCGGCGAACGGACGAAAAGATACAGCCGGTTCAATTCCTCCCAAAGTTCCTGCGTGATCTGGTCACGCACCATGCGCGCGTTTTCACGGGCGGAACAGATGGATTGCATGATGGAGTTCGGATTTTCATTTTGGAAGACCAGAAATTCCGTGACGGCCTGTCCGGTCGCGCGTGGATGCAATTTGAAGAAGACCGGCTCCTCACCGGTGGCCTGGACGATGGGCAGCCAGTGCGCGGCAAGGCTCTTTTCGTCGAGATTCCGCAGGTCGAGGAGTTGTTGCAAATTCACATCCACGATGCGCGCGATGTTTTCGGCGCGCTCGATGTAACGAGCCATCCAGTAAAGCGAATGGGCGACGCGGCTTAACATGAATTTTTTTGAATCGCAAAAAATTTATTCATCGCCGTAAAGCACCCAGGTGTCCTTGCTGCCGCCGCCTTGCGATGAGTTGACGACGATGGAATCCTTGCGCAACGCCACGCGCGTGAGTCCGCCGGGAATGATCGAGATGCGTTCGCCCGACAAAATGAACGGACGCAAATCCACATGGCGGCCCTCGACCGCGCCGTCGCAATAAGTCGGATGCCGCGAGAAAAACACCATCGGCTGCGCGATGTAATTGCGCGGCTCGGCGATGATTTTTTCACGGAACGCTTCGATTTCCACCTTCGTCGCCTTCGGCCCGATCAACATTCCGTAGCCACCGGATTCATTGGCGGCTTTCACGACGAGTTCGGGCAGATGCTCCAGAATATATTTTTTGTCCGCTTCTTCATTGGCGAGATACGTCGGCACATTCTGGAGAATCGGCTCCTGATCCAGATAGTATTTAATCATCTTTGGCACGAAATAATACATCACCTTGTCGTCGGCGATGCCCGTGCCGATGGAATTGGCCAGCGAGACATTGCCCGCGCGATAGGCGTGAACCAGTCCCGGAACGCCCAGCATCGAGTCGCGGCGGAAAACCGTCGGGTCAAGAAAATCGTCGTCGATGCGCCGGTAAATGACATGCACGGGTTGCAAGCCTTTCGTCGTGCGCATCAGCACGCGCGAATCGCGCACGAACAAATCCCGGCCTTCGACAATTTCAATGCCCATCTGCCGCGCCAGATAGGTGTGCTCGAAATAGGCGCTGTTGTAGGCGCCGGGCGTGAGCAGCACGACCGTCGGATCGGCAATGCTTGCAGGCGCAATATATTTGAGACATTTCAAAAGCTCCTGCGCATAATGGTCAACGGGCTGGATGCCGATGCTTTCAAACATTCCGGGAAACGCGCGTTTCATCGCGCGGCGATTTTCCAAGACGTAACTCACACCGGACGGACACCGGCCGTTGTCTTCCAGCACAAGATAACTGCCGTCGCGGTCGCGGATCAAATCCGTGCCGCAGACGTGGATGTAAATTCCCTTCGGGACTTCAAAATTCACGAACTCACGCCGGAAATGCCGGCCCGACAAAATATAAAATTGCGGGATGACGCCATCCTTTACGATCTTCTGCTCATGATAAATGTCGTGCAGGAAAAGATTCAGCGCCGTGATGCGTTGCGCCAGGCCGCGTTCGATATGCTCCCATTCTTTGGCCGGGATGATGCGCGGCAGCAGGTCGAACGGGAAAATTTTCTCCGCGCCCTGCGCGTCGCCATAAACATTGAAGGTGATACCCTGCCGCAAGAAATTCGTGTCCACCATCTGCCGCTTCGTCTCAAACTCCGGTGACGTTATACCCCCGAAAAGCCGGTGGAATTTTTTGTAATGCGGACGTGGCATCCCCTTTACATCAATCATCTCGTCAAAACCGTCATTGGTTGCGTAATTCTTTAACATATCAACGAATGCGCGTCGCATTTTGAACGGTGTGGATAATTTCCAACATCATCTCCGGCATAAATTGCCCCGGGCTGGCGCAAACAAAAAACACCAGCCGGGCCTTTGTCACGCGGTTTTTCATCGTTTTTACACGATTCGCCGGCCGCAATGCCAGTCCCAAACAAAGTCTCTGTTGGTCATCCGGACTTCTTCAGCAACCGCCTTGCCGAAAACAAATGCACCTGAATTTTCAAAGGGACTTTAGTCGTGTGCTTGCTCTTCGGCAATCACTCGCTTAATTTTTCCGCGCTTGAAAAAATCAGGCCCGACCATCCCGCGCAAGACGATTTATCGTCTCTCGATTTATTTGCGCTGCCTGGCGCGGCTGCATGAGAACGGCATCGGCACGGTTTCCAGCGAGGCGCTCGCCAGGGCTGCGGGCGTAAAATCCACCCAACTCCGCAAAGACCTCGCCTATTTTGGCACGTTCGGCACGCGCGGCCTCGGCTACGATGTCGCTGAACTTTTCAAAAGAATTTCCGAAAAACTCGGCACCTCGCGCCTGCAGCCGGTCATTCTCGTCGGCGTCGGCCATCTCGGCCTCGCGCTGCTCTCCTATCGTGGATTTGAAAAGGAAGGGTTCGAAATTGTCGCCGCCTTTGACGCCGAACCGCAACGCAAGCGCGACAAGGAAATCAAACAGCCGATTTACGGCATGCATGAATTGCCTGAATTCGTCAAAAAGCAAAATGTCAAAATGGCGATCCTCACCGTACCCGCCGCCGCCGCGCAGGAAGTCACAAACCAACTCATTCAAGCCGGCATCGCGGGCATTTTGAATTTTTCGCCCATTGTGCTTTCCGTTCCCGAGGAAGTCATGGTCAACAACGTGAACCTCGCCATCGAACTGGAAAACTTGAGCTACTTCACGCAGGAGTAATCGTCATGGCCGGATGGCTAGAGCATTTTCATAAAAACTGTAGCCATGCGGTGGGAAAGATTAAGGAGCGGTCTTTTTGGGTTTTGGCTTCGTTTTGGCTCAGTCACAGGCCGCAGCGGGCATGCTCCCTCACTCAGCCTTGCCAAAACACCAAAAATCCTCGCTCCGCATGGCTACAGTATTTCTTCAAACGCTCTAAAGGAGATGGTTTGCCAATAATTCGAGAACTCATTTTTTGATTTCATTGCACCTCTTCCGGTCCCGTCTTTATCAGGTATTTTGAATTTCAAATTCCCCGCCAATTTCCTGGCACCGCTTATCAAACAAATTCCGCCGGATTTAAACCAGTACGGCTTTGTTCGCTTTCAGATATTTTTCGATGGTTTTTATGCCATTGCACGAATTAGCCACACGGACGGCATTGGGCTTGCCCAGTTTGTAATGCACCAGCAGCTTGCCAACCATTCCCACCTGAAGATTCGCCTCGGCCATACGCCAGATTTGACCGGTTTCCAAGGGTTGTGACCGAGCGCTTCGCGCTGACTTTATTTTTATCATGGCTAATCCTGCACCTTGACTTTCAATTAAGCCAGCCAAATCGCAAAAACCATCAACTATTTATTGGTACTTGCCGGCATATTGGTGATTCCGCTACTCGTGCTGTTGGTATCGGTCCCACTTGAATTGGTGGATTGAGCATTGGTTGAGTTGCCTGGACCGTTTTGATTACAGCCCACCAACGCCAAAGCGGTAAGAACGATGATTGCTGACAGCGGAATAATTGATTTCATATTTTATTTTTCCCGTTTTTATTTTTTATGTTTATTAACGCCAGTGTGATGGCAAAGGTATCTGGCGACCATTAAGTTTCATAAAGTTACCGCGTCATCCTTACCCTTCGCCATGGGGTGTAACCCTACCGTGGATTGCGTAAAGTTCACGCTTCGCTTACGAGGAATTGGTGATGTAAACGAACGGAAAGTGTGGAAAGGGTTAAAAAGCACGCTGAAAAGGGTTGTTTGCCACCTGCTGCCGTGTCGCTGCAGCACCGCTGCCGAGGGGTGGCTGCAACATGGCAGCGCTGCTGCAGTCTCTTATTTCCAACGCAATGCTTTTCGAAACTATTTAACGACGGTTTCTTCCGCTTCCCAGTCGCCGCCAAGCGCGAGGTAAAGTTGCACGACGGCGAGAAGCTGGTTTAGTTGCGTTTGCACGAGCGAATCCTCCTCGGGAAAGAGCAACTGTTGCTCCTGCAAGACTTCGTAATAATCCGCGTTGCCAAGACGGTAGCGCTCCATCGAAATTTTCACGGCTTCCTTGTAATCGTCCACAGCCCGGCTTTGTAGCGTGCGCGCGTCGGCCAGTTTTTCACGCGAAATCAACGCATCGGAAACTTCCTGAAACGCATTCAGCACGGCAGCCTGATATTGCAATGCAAATTGATCGCGTATGGCGCGGGCTTGCGCGTATTGTGCCCGAAGCTGGCCGCCATGAAAAAGCGGACCGGTCAAACCGGCGGCAATGCTCCACGCCACGTCGCCGCCGGAAGTGAGCGCGGAAAGTTCCGGGCTGGCTCCGCCGAACAATCCCGTAAGATTCAGTTGCGGAAAAAAGTCGGCCACGGCCACGCCGACTTGCGCGTTGGCCGACCGTAATTGTTGCTCGGCTTCACGAATATCCGGCCGCCGCTCCAGCAACGCCGACGGCAAACCGGCGGGCACGTCCGGCGGCATTTGTCGCTCGAGCGAGGTATCGTCGCGCAAAATTGCGCCGGGATTCCGCCCGAGCAAAACGCTCAATTGATTTTCCTGCAACGCGATTTGCTGTTCAAGTCCGGGAACCGTTGCGGCGGCGGAATCCATCAGGGCTTCGGCGGACGAGGTTTCCAATTTCGAGGCAACGCCGCCCCGCAATTGCTCGTTAAAAAGTTTCAAGCTTTCGCCGAATGAATTGGTGCTTTGCCGCGCAATCTCAAGCTGGCGATCCAACGCCAGCAATTGAAAATAATCCTGCGCGACCCGGGCGATGAGCGAAATCGTCACATCGCGCTGCGCTTCCCGGCTCGCCAGAAATTGCGCGCGGGCGGATTCATTGAGCCGGCGGATTTGTCCCCACAAATCAATTTCCCACGAGGCATTGGCATCCGCTCCAAAAACCGTGCCGCGCGTGCCGGTCGGCGACGGCATGTTGTCGGCGACATTTTGCCCAGTGCCGGCAAACCCGGCGTAATTCACTTGCGGGAAAAATTGCGCGCGGGCTTGCGCGGCGATGGTGCCCGCCTGTTCGACGCGCGTGACGGCAATCCGCAAATCATAATTATTTGTGAGCGCGGCGCGAATCAGGTTTTGCAGCGTATCGTCGTGAAAGACCCGCCACCACGGAAGATCGGCGAACGAGTTTGTGGACATTTCATTTTCGCTGCGAAATGTTTCAGGCGCGTTGACCGGCGGGCGATGGTAATTTGGTCCAACGGCGCAGCCGGCGGGAAACAAGGCGCAAAGGCCAAAAATCAAGGGCCAGAGTCTGCCAAACGCGCGTGGTTTCCGACCCTGGACTCCGGACATGGTATTTTGGACTATTCCTTTCATCCGTTCGGCTCCGGCGGTTTCGGCGCGTGTTCTTCCCGGGATTTTTTGCTGAAACGGGCGACGGTTTTTTCAACGATTGAAAAAGTGACCGGCACAATAAAAATGTCCACGAACGTCGCGCCCAACATTCCGCCGATGACGACGGTGCCGAGGATTTGGCGGGAAACACCGCCCGAACCGGACGCAAGCCAGAGCGGAATGCAACCACAAATAAACGCAAACGACGTCATCAAAATGGGCCGCAGCCGGATGCGCGCGCCGGTGAGCGCGGCATCGGAAATTGTGCTGCCTTTTTCGTATTCCACTTTGGCGAAGGAAATGATGAGGATGGCGTTTTTTGCGGCGAGGCCAATCAGCATGATCAGACCGATTTGCACATAAACATTGTTTTGAAATCCGCGCACCGTCAACGCGAGGAATGCGCCCAAAATGGCCGTGGGCGTGCCGAGCAGCACGCTCATGGGCAATGACCAGCTTTCAAATTGCGCGGCGAGAATCAGAAAAACGCACAAAACTGAAAGGCTGAATATCAGCACGGGCGACACGCCTGCCGCCGCCTGTTGTTCCTGAAACGACATGCCGAAATAATCATGGCCGATTCCCGGCGGCATCGTTTGCGCGAATACTTCCTCGAGCGCCTTCGTCACCTGGCCTTCGCTGTAACCGGGCGCCGCCGAGCCGTTGATTTGCGCGCACCGATATTCGTCATAGTGCATGACGAATTCGGGACCGGTGCGGTATTGAATTTGCGTGAAAGCCGAGAGCGGCACGGGTTGTCCCTGTTTGTTGCGCACGTAAAACTGCAGGAGGTTTTCGGCGCGCGTGCGATATTGATCCTCAGCTTCAAGATAGACCTGCCAGGCCCGCCCGAACCGGTTGAAATAATTCACGAAATATCCGCCCATGAACGTTTGCATCGTGCTGTAAACATCGTTGAGCGCAACGCCCAGTTTCAAAACCTTGTCGCGATCCACTTTCACGAACACTTGCGGCACATTCGGCAGATACGGTGTGAGCACGCCGGCAAGTTCGGGACGTTTCCGCGCGGCGTCCATGAATTTGTTCAGATTTTGCGTGAGAAATGAAGGGTCCTGACTGCCGGAACGGTCTTCCAGCATAAGGGTAAAACCGCCGGATGTGCCAACGCCGGGAATGGACGGGGGCGAAAATGCCACCGCCGTCGCTTCGGGCAATTTGGCCAACTCGCTGTTGATGTGCGCACTAATTACGGCGATTTTCTCATTGGATTTTGTCCGTTCGCTCCAGGGTTGGAGCGTCACAAAAAAGAAGGCATTGTAGGTGGCCTGAACCTGACTCAACAGACTGAAGCCTTCGATGGTTGTGCAATATCTTACCCCCGGGGTATTTTTCAAAATGTTCTCGATCTTTCTGCAGACGGCATCGGTACGTTCGAGCGACGCGGCATTGGGCAATTGCGCAACGACGAAAACGTAACCCTGGTCTTCCACCGGCAAAAAGGCGGTAGGCAATCGCGCGCCGAGCAAAAGGGCGACAGTCAAAATCGTCGCAAGCACTATCACGGTGAAAACGCTTTTGCGAATGAGTGCGCCGGCGACTTTCATGTAACCATTCCGGGCCTTGTCGAACACACGATCGAACCAGTCATAGAATTTTCCAAGCGGCCCGCGAGATTTGTTTTTTTCTCTTGGCTTCAACAGCATGGCCGCGAGCGCGGGGCTTAACGACAGCGCGTTGAACACCGACAGCATGACGGAAATGACAATCGTCAGGGCGAATTGCTGGTAAAGCCGTCCGGTGATACCCGCAATAAATATGGTCGGAACAAAAACCGCCGCGAGAATGAGCCCAAGCGAAACAACCGGGACTGCAACCTCCTGCATGGCCTTGAGCGCGGCGTCCTTTGGCGCCATTCCTTCTTCGATATGACGTTCGGTGGCTTCGACGACGACAATGGCATCGTCCACCACCAGTCCAATCGCGAGCACCAAACCGAGGAGTGAAAGCGTGTTCAGCGTAAATCCGAAGATTGGAAAAAATGCGAAGGTGCCAATCAGCGCCACCGGAACGGCGAGCATCGGAATGAGCGAGGCGCGCCAGCCTTGCAGAAAAATGAAAACGACGATGGCGACAAGAATCAGCGCGATGACGAGAGTCCGCATGATGTCGCGCATTCCCTCGGAAACGGCGAGCGTGGTATCGAGCGAAACAACATAATTCAAATCCGGGGGAAAATTCTGCTTGTCTTGCGCCATGAGCTTGAGCACTTCCTTTTCGTCATCGAGATCATTCGAGTCCGGCAGTTGATAAATGGCCATGACCGCCGCCGGTTTGCCGTTTAATTTACCGACAATGTTGTAAAGTTGCGCGCCGAGTTCGACACGCGCGACGTCTTTCAATCGAACAACCGAACCGTCCGGATTTTCGCGGACGATAATTTCGCTGAATTCTTTTTCGGTAACGAGCCGGCCCTGGGCGGTGATGGCATAAGTGAATTCCTGTCCGTGCGGCGTTGGGGGGCCACCGACGAGCCCGGCGGGATTGACAGTGTTTTGCGCGTTGATGGCGGTGATGATGTCGTTGACGGTGAGGTTTAGTTTCGCGAGTTGATCGGGCTTGACCCAGAATCGCATCGCGTATTGGCCGGCGCCGAAAACATTGACGTTTGAAATGCCCTTTAACTGGGTGATTTGGTCAACCAGATTGATGTAGGCGTAATTCGCCAGAAACGTCGCGTCGTGCGTGCCATTGGGCGATGTAAGGGCGACCAACATCATCGGGCTTTGCGGTGATTTCAACACGGTAACGCCATATTGTTGAACGGACGGCGGCAATTGAGGCGCAGCCTGGTTTTGGCGAAGATCCGCGAGCATATCATCAATGTTCGGGTCCGTTTTCACGTTGAAATTCACGCCCATGCGCATCACGCCATTGTTGGCACTGACAGAATACATGTAATTCATGTTGTCCACGCCGCTCATTTGTTCCTCAATCGGGGTTGCGACGGCATTAGCCAGCGATTGCGCGTCGCCGCCGAGGAACGTGGTCTGGATGCGGATTTCCGGCGGGACGATATTAGGAAATTGCGCGACCGGCAGGTTCAACATCGAAACCGCGCCGATAATCACCATCAGAATGGCAATCACCATCGCGACAATCGGGCGATTGATGAAAAATTTATACATGGTTGATTCGCGAACGCGCCGGAAATATTGTTTTCATTTCGATTCGTTCGCCTGCCGGAATTCGTTTGCCCTTCGGTTCAATTGGTTTCGTCCGTAAAAGGTTGCGGATTTACAACCGTGCCTTCCTTTGCCTTTTGGGTGCCTTCCACCACGACGCGGTCCCCGGGTTTGAGACCGCTTTCAATAATCCAATTCGAGCCGGTTTGCTCGCCGACTTTCACGGGTTGGATGTGCGCCGTGTTTTGATTGTCCACGACGAAAACCTGATAGGCGTCCTGGAGTTGCGTCACCGCGCGTTGCGGTACGAGCAGCGCGTTCGTCATGGTTTGCGTTTGCGCGCGAACAAGACCGTATTGGCCGGGGCGCAGCATAAAATTCGTGTTGGAAAAAAGTCCGACGATTTGCAGCGTGCCGGTGTTCGGATTGACCTGCCGGTCGGCGAAGAAAAATTTCCCTTTTTCGGGATAAACCGAGCCGTCGGCAAAAATCAGTTGCAACGGAAAATTTTCATTCCCGTTTCCCGAACCGGTCAGACGCCGCCAGAAAGCCAGATACGATTGCTCGCTGACTTGAAAATAAACTTTGACCGGATTGATGGTTGAAACGGTGGTTAACACGCTGCCCGATTGCCCGACCAGATCGCCGATCTGTGCCAGCGCAATTCCTGCAAGACCGTCAATCGGTGATGTGATCCGTGTAAAGGCGAGATTCAATTGCGCGCTTTCAACGGCGGCTTCGTCCGCTTTGACCTGTGCCTCCGCCGCAAGATTCGCCTGGATGGCGTCGTCCAATTCTTCCTGGCTGATGGCTTGTTCCTTCGCGAGCGGCGTATACCGATTCACGTCCAATTCCGTTTTGCCCGATTGCGCCCTGTCCTGTGCGAGTTTCGCCTTCGCCTGATCGAGCGCGGCTTGAAACGGGCGCGGATCAATCCGAAACAGCAAATCACCTTTTTTGACCTCGCTACCTTCGGCGTAATTTTGCGTGCGTAGATAACCGGTCACTTGCGCGCGGATTTGCGCGTTCACAAAACCGTCAAGTGTCCCGATCCATTCCTGAAAAATCGGAACATTCGTCGCCGTCACCGTAATCACCTGGACTTCCGGCGGCGGCGGCGGCGCGGATTTTTTTTTGCAACCATCGGCAGACAATATCAGAATCGAAAAACAAAGGGCGCAAATGAACCGGACATCCGGCGGCGATGGGCATCGCTTGTAAACTTTGTAAAAAATCACCCCGACAGTATAATTGACTTTTTCTCTTTGACAACTTGTGACTGGCATACCGCTATGCCTCGGCGGAACGGGCAAACACGAAGTCTAATCTGGTGGTTTACCTGCCCTCATCTCAGATTAGAACTTGACTGATGCCCTAATCTTTGTTAAACGAGTGTGGCTGTTTCATCAGAAATGACAACCTGGAGTTCATCGCTCAAACAACATGGATTCACCTTGGCATAAATGCCCGGGAATGGCCAAGTTAGGAACTGCCTGTGCCACCAGGTTGCTGGCGCTGCTGTTGCTGTTGGCGTTGCCCGCTGCGGTGCAAGCCCAATTCACTTTCACGACCAACAACGGCGCAATCACCATCACGGGCTACAACGGCACCGTCAGCACATTGGTCATCCCCGGCACGACCAATGGCTACCCGGTCACCAGCATCGAAACGAATGCGTTCGCAGATAACTTTTACCTGACCAGCGTCACGATCCCCGCCAGCGTCACCAACATCGGGTATGGGGCGTTCGCTTTATGCACAAGCCTGACAACGATCACGGTGAATGCGCTTAATCCTGCCTATAGCAGTGCTGCTGGCGTCTTGTTCAACCTCAACCAGACGACGCTCATTCAATATCCGATCGGCAATGCCGCAGCCTCCTACACGATCTCCAACAGCGTCACCAGCATCGGAGACGAGGCGTTCTATGACTGCCAAAACCTGACCAGTATCACGATCCCCGACAGCGTCACCAACATCGGAGACTCTGCGTTCATTTACTGCTACTACCTGACGAGCGTCACGATCCCCTACAGCGTCATCAGCATCGGGAACTATGCGTTCGAGGATTGCATCAACGTGACCAGTGTCACGATCTCCGACAGCGTCACCAGCATCGGGGAGTATGCGTTCGAGGGCTGCTCCAGTCTGACCAGCGTCACGATCCCCGCCAGCGTCATCAGCATCGGAGACGAGGCGTTTTCATATGATACCAGCCTTACTGCAATCACGGTGGATGCGCTCAATCCTGCCTATACCAGTGTGGCCGGCGTCTTGTTCAACTTCAACCAGACGACGCTCATTCAATATCCGGCAGGCAATTCTGGAACCTCCTACACGGTCTCCAACAGCGTCACCAGCATCGGAGACGCCGCGTTCGCTTACTGCTCCAGTCTGACCAGCGTCACGATCCCCGCCAGCGTCACCAGCATCGGGGAGTATGCGTTCGAGGAATGCCCCAAACTGACCAGCGTCTATTTCGAGGGCAACGCCCCCACCGGTGATTCGAGTGTGTTCTTATTTGACAATTTGGAGGTCTATTACTTGCCGGGAACCACGGGCTGGGATACAACCTTTGGCGGTTCTCCAACGGTGCTGTGGAATCCGCAGGTGCAAACCAACAATGGCAGTTTTGGCGTGCAGAATAATCAATTTGGATTCAACATCATCGGTAGTAGCAATCTGGTTATCGTCGTGGAAGCCTGCACAAATCTCGCCAAGCCCACCTGGTTACCATTGGCAACGAACACTCTCACCGGCGGCTCATCCCATTTCAGCGATCCCCAATGGACGAATTATCCCAGCCGTTTTTACCGGTTCAGTTCGCCCTGACGCAAAAGTTTCCCCTTTTCATAACCATTCTCCGGAAAATTTTTCTTTTGTGCGTTCACTGATAACGCGCAGGCCGCTCTCAAACGCCGTTACCAGGTGCCGCCCCGAGTGGCATAAAGGCGCGAGCCAAATAAACTGGCTTGTCTGGATATCCCGCATGCAAACGCGCTTGTCACCGCCGGAATATGATGAAGTTGAATGAGCGGTGGCTGCATCCGGAATGGCAAAAACCGAATGGGTTAGAACGAAGCTCATTGCCGCCGCACGTTGAGCTTAATTTAGAATCAATCTTCCAGAATTATTATCAATGCGCAGAGAGCAAAAGCAATGAGAGTAATTATCACGATAATAATGTACACTTCAAGCTTGTGCCTGCGTTCCCACGGTTGCCGTCGTGGGTATAAAATCTTCCCTATTAAATCTATTATTGGCATATTATGCCCATCTGATTTAGTGGACAACTTCCTCCAAAGTCCAGAAGCGATTTGAATGCCCCGTTGTTCCCTCTTTAATAAATCATTTGTATTGGGTTTGTGAAAATACAATCCCGAAATTCTT
>JBEKBA010000064.1:0-15133 GCA_050015635.1 Verrucomicrobiota bacterium | reverse complement strand
TATATCGCCTTTAGACCGGGAATCGAACACACTCTCAACGCTCACGAAACTACCCCTAAACGCCCACTTTGCGCACTTACCACCGCCCTTAATCGGACACCAGTGACGTGGAAGTCGTCCCTGACCAATTCTTTCGCGCCGTCAGGCGCATCCGTGTCTGTTTTTAGTTTCGCAATTACATACTTGACACACAATTCGACGAATTAAACGAAAAATATCAATTGGTCTGCCCACTTTCCAAAATATGCATCATGCGCTCAGATGCCCTGAAAGTGGAGTCTGTTGCTGCGATATTGCCATACGTTTCAAATGCCGTAATGACAATGTTTGTTTGTCCTTGCTTTAGCAGGCTCTCGGCATCTCTGATGGAATTGCGATGCCACCCACTCTCATAAAACGGCTTAATCTGGCAAAAAGCATAGACCAAAAATCCACTACACAGCATGGCAACGAGGCCAAGGATAATACGCGCTCGGCGTCCGAGCCTAAACTCGGCATACAACCAGAAAACCCATACGGCCAAAATAATTGGAAGGACTATGATATTCATTTTGGTTTCCTTTAGTTTTTCCTGGTGCTGGATTCATTAAGTGTTATCAAGGTATATTCGCCAAAATTTAATCACCGAGGCAGGTTCCGACGTGCCGGGCGGTTTCAACCCAGGGATGATCGGGTGAAACAATTTTGCGTTTTCCGGCGACTTTTTCGAGCGGCACAGGTTCGGTGTCGTCGCCGCGCGCGGCCACCATCACGCCAAAAACTCCTTCATTGATTAAATTCGCACATGCGCCGCCGAGCCGCGTGGCGAGCAGCCGGTCGGCGGGCGAGGGCGTGCCGCCGCGCTGTACGTAGCCGAGAATCGTGACGCGCGACTCAAGCTGCGTGAGCTCTTCCAGTTGCCGCGCCAGCCGTAAGGTATTGCCGGTGTGCCGGGATTCGAGCGCGGCGAGTTCGACCTTCGCTTCCTTTTTGTCGTGCAACGTGCGGGCGCGCTCGCGCTTTTTTTCACCGGCGTTAAACGCGCGCGCGTCATCGATGCTCATCGCGCCTTCGGCCACGGCGACGATGCTGAAATTTGTTCCTCTCCGGCTGCGGCGACGGATGGCGTCGGCGATTTTTTCGACGTTGTAAGGAATTTCCGGGATTAAAATCACGTCTGCGCCGCCGGCAATGCCCGCGCCCAATGTCAGCCAGCCCGCGCGATGGCCCATGATTTCGGCGACGACAATCCGATGGTGGCTGTGCGCCGTGCTGTGCAGCCGGTCAATCGTTTCAGTCGCGATATCGAGTGCGGTGGCAAACCCGAATGTCGCATCCGTCATCGCCACGTCATTGTCAATCGTCTTGGGCAGCGTGACAATATTGAGTCCGGCCTTGGCGAGATGCAGCGCGCTTTTTTGCGTGCCGCCGCCGCCGAGGCAGACGAGTGCGTCGAGATCGTATCTTTTGTAGTTTTCGACAATGACATGGGTCATGTCGCGCGCGCGGCCGTCAATCAGCATCCGGTGCGGCTTGTCGCGGCTGGTGCCCAGAATCGTGCCGCCAACCGTGAGAATCCCGGAAAGCGCCGCCTTGTCGAGTTTGAGCCGCCGGTCTTCGACGATGCCGCGAAAGCCGTCGCGGAAGCCGATGATCTCCATGCCGTAAAAGCCCATCGCGCTTTTGCCGACGCCGCGGATGGCGGCGTTCAAGCCGGGACTGTCGCCGCCCGCCGTCAAAATTCCGATCCGTTTGGTTTTTGCCATTGCGCCGTGAAATTAACAACGGGTTATTTTCTGTCGAGCGGAACTTCTAATTTTTTTGCAAATCGGAAAGTGAGATCGGCGGGAGGTATTCACCGGCCGGCTCGCGTTTCCACCATGCGCCCGATCCGCGGCGTCCGGCGAAGTCGGTGAATTGATAATCGTAAAACCCGGCGCGGATGTAATGCGGCGGATGTTTCGGAAACGGATTTTTTTCCAGCAATGACAAAACCCCGGGCGAACCCTGCAACAGCCGGATGCAGAAATTCACAAACCATGGATTTTGCTGGTAATTTCCGAGTGCGGCGAACCACATTTGCCAGTCCAGTCGCGGCTGGAACGGGGCAACAAAGGCCGGACGGCGGTTCAGGTCGCCGGGTTTGTATTTGAACTCGTAAGGCAGCCAGTTCACACCGTCGTCACTGCCTTCAACGATGATTTCGTCGCGCTTTGTCGTCATCACGGCGAACAGGCCGTAATCATTCACCGTGCGCAGCGGCGTGAGCCATCCATCCAGTGCGGCCAGCGGTGCGAGCAAACCGGAACGCACGCCAAACATCGAAATCATTTGAAAAAGCGAAACGGCAAGGACAACGGTGGCGAGCGGAATGGTCACCGCGCGCGGCCAGCGACGGGTGAAAGTAGCGGGTCGGGGGTTGATCGAAAAAAGCCCGGACCATTTGCGGGATACAATTTTTTGGAACACAAAATCGTCGAGCAGCAG
Organism: Verrucomicrobiota bacterium; assembly: GCA_050015635.1. Classification (GTDB taxonomy): domain Bacteria; phylum Verrucomicrobiota; class Verrucomicrobiia; order Limisphaerales; family UBA11358; genus UBA11358. The sequence continues at coordinate 12,667 of JBEKBA010000064.1, read as the reverse complement.
CAGGCCCAGCGCAATCGCCAGAAAATTGAAGAACGTATAGTTGCCGGTCAACAAAATCAGTATCTGCAAACCGATGATTGCGGCGCAGCCGGAAAATCGGATTCGTCGCGGCGCGAAAATCAGGAACGGCGCGCCGAGTTCGACGGCAAACATGACCAAACAGGAGGTTTTCTGAAACCACAGCGGCAGTTGATTTGCATACCAGCCTGGCCATGTCGGCAACGGCTGGGTTTGGTAATGAAACGTGAGCGCCGTCAGGTTGCGCCAGTTCGGGTCGCCGCTCAAAAGTTTGACGCAGCCGGACGAGAATATGAGCTTGAACAGCAACAGCCGCAGCAGCCAGATAACGATCCGTGACGGTGGCGCTTCACGCGACAATCGTGGCAAAATTTGGAGCGGTGTCAGGAAAATCGCGAGAAAACCGGCTTCGAGCAGGAGGTTGTCCCATTGGAAACCCAGAAAATCGCGGCCCACCGTGGCCAGCGACAGATAAATCAGCCATAGCAAAGCCAGGCACGGCGCAGGTGCAATCCCCAAAACCAGCAGCACTGCCAGTGCCGAACCCGCTGCGCACTGGAAGTTCAAACACCCATCGGACGAATTGAACCAGCAAAGCGTCGGCAACAAATAATATCGTTCCGGGCCGATTCCTTGTGCGTCGCATTGTTGTTGCGCGGCGGACATGAATTGACCCGTCGGCAAAATTCCGTTGTGGCCGATCAAGCCGTTGACTTGAGTCCACAACGAAACAAATGCGACCAGATAAATCAGGCCGAGCGCGCGCAAAAAAATCCAGCGCGTGAGAAAGTAATCCGGCAGTTCAACGTGCCGGCCCCAGAACCAGCGCGTGAGCCGGGAGAAAAAAACTCTGCGACTGGCGACAAAACTATAGGCGCACTCCGTGACTCGGGCAAAGGCCGGAATTTTTTCGTAAGCGCGCAACGGCCATTGCCGTTTTGGATTGTGTGCCAGCGCGCGGAAAACCGCTTCCGCGCCGGAATAAATCGCGCCGTCGGTTTCAATGAATTGAACGGCGGTGTCAAATTGCCTGCGGGGAATTTCCGGGAATTGCGCGGCGATACTGGCATCTTGCGCCGGCAGATAATCCACGGCTTCGCCGGTCATTTGCCGCCAGCGGCAAATCCATAGCCTGCAGAAATTGCAGTCGCCATCGAAAACCATCAGCGGTTTTGGCGGCGGCGTGGCGACGTGGAGGTCGCTTTTCATGGTTCGACGTTAAACCAGCCATCAAGCCAAAAGCAATCCGTCCCTCATGGTAGGGATGCGTTCCACCGCGTCCCACTTCAATTCGTTTTGCCTTGGCGTCTTGGCGGTTAAGTTTCTTGATTGGGTGCAGCGTCACGCTGCTTCGCGTTAATTCGTGTAATTCGCGTCTCTTTTTTATGGTGGCCGCACCGCAAGGTGCTTCGGCGTCCACGCCGGACGCTTTTGTTGGCCGTTCCCGATTTCATATACGTCATCCCCAAGACCCCATGTCCGCCGTAGCCTTGGCGGAGGTGGATAGACCCGCTCCTGCAGCCCCGCTGCAGCATCCCGGCAGCATCGCTGCAATGACCCCTGCCGCGCCCCCTTTTTTTCTTCCCCATCCCCCATCCCCCAGACCCCAAACTGCAAGCTGGAAAAATCAAAGCCGGCGTGTCATGCTTGCGCACGTTTTAATTCATGAAAATTGCCATTGGCTCAGACCATGCCGGATTCCGGTACAAGGAAAAAATCAAGGAGCTGTTGCAATCGTTGGGGCATGACGTTACAGATTTTGGCACGCATTCGGAGGAACTGGTGGATTATCCGCTATTCATCCGGCCCGTGGCGGAAGGCGTCGCGCGGGGCGGATTTGAACGGGGCGTGGTGGTGGGCGGCTCCGGCAATGGCGAGGCGATAACGGCCAACCGCGTCAAAGGCGTCCGTTGCGCCTTGTGCTGGAACGAGGAGTCCGCCCGGCTCGGGCGGCAACACAACAACGCCAATGTCATTTCCATCGGCGAACGGATGATCAGTCTCGAAACTGCGCTCGAAATTGTCCGGGTATGGCTGACGACCCCATTTGAAGGCGGAAGACATCAAACACGGATTGACTTGATTGACGCTAACCACTGAAGACTCTACGTTTGATTTTGCTTTATGAGCCAATTGCAGGATTCGCTGGTCGAACTCATCCGCCGCACGTCCGCCGAGATTCCCGACGACGTGAACCAATCCATCATCGGGTCATTGGAACAGGAAAAAAAAGGGACGCTGGCCGAATCAGCACTCAAAATCATTGACCGCAACATCCAGCTCGCGAAACAAAAATCACAACCGATTTGTCAGGACACCGGCAGCATTTTGTTTTACGTGGATTGTCCGGTTGGCTTCGACCAGATTGCGTTTGAAGAAACGGCGAAGGAAGCCGTGAAACTCGCCACAAAAAAAGGTTTTCTCCGCCAGAATTCCGTGGATTCATTGACTGGAAAAAATGACGGCACGAACTGCGGGCCGGGAACGCCCGCGTTTCATTTTCATCAACATCGCTCGCCGGACGTGAGCGCGCGGCTCGTGCTCAAGGGCGGCGGCTGCGAAAACGTCGGCGCACAATACGCATTGCCGAGCGAGAAGCTCAATGCGAACCGCGACCTTGACGGCTGCCGCAAGGCGATTCTCGACGCCGTATTGCAGGCACAGGGCAAAGGCTGTGGACCGGGCATTCTCGGCGTCTGCATCGGTGGCGACCGCGCGACGGGCTACGAGATGAGCAAGACGCAATTTTTGCGGCTGATTCCCGACCGCAATCCAGTTCCCGAATTGGATGCGTTGGAACAGGACATTTTGAAGACGGCAAACGAACTCGGCATCGGTCCGATGGGTTTCGGCGGCAAAACGACGTTGCTGGGCGTGAAAATTTGCGCGGCAAACCGTCTGCCCGCGTCCTATTTCGTGAGCATCAGCTACATGTGCTGGGCATATCGGCGTCAGGGCATCACGCTGGATGCTGCGGGCAAGATTGGAAAATGGTTGTATTGAAAATATCAAAGCCTTTCGGTAGGGATGACTTCCACGTCGTCCCCAATCAATTCTTTCGCGCCGACAGGCGCATTGCCCGTCCGCAAGGACCGCCGCGATGACCTGTAGCCGTTGAGCCTCTGGCTCAATTCCACGCTGCCCTTGTCCGCCATAGCGCACGACGCGACGGCGGATCGGCGTCTCTGCGTCTTGGCGGTTAAATCCCTTCCGGTGTTTTACGATTGCCTAAAATTCCCGGCAGCCTCATTGCAGCGCCCCTGCAGTACCCCTGCAACCGCTCGGCGCGTTTCATTTTTTGGTAGGGATGGCGCGCCGCGCCGTCCGCACAATCCCCTGGGCGAGGCCATTCCGCCGCCACTGACAATGGAGGTGGCAAATGAGCATTGAAATCAAAACGGCATTTTTACCAAACGAACCCATCTTGAAAATTGGAGAAAAGTTAGGATTGGCAGGGTCCAAATGCGTTTTTTGGCAGCTAAACCATGGTCAAAATAACCCGATCAAACCCATTCCGCAGACGACGACCCTGCCTCTGAAGACCATGAAAATCCCTCTTAAAATTTCGCGTTTAAAGGTAGTGTTGGTCGTCCGCAAGGACTTCCACCCGCGTCCCACTTCAATTCGTTTTGCCTTGGCGTTCTTGGCGTCTTGGCGGTTAAGTTTCTTGATTGGGTGCAGCGTCACGCTGCCGCTCCGATGGCGCATATTGAGTCCAGACACGTCTGGCCAAACGCAGTTTGGTCAACTCGTTCATTGACACGGTATTTTCCGCTGTTAGATTCAGCGCTCGTTTTTGGAATTTTTCCGGCAATCACAAAGCAGCGAATCAATTTATGGCCAAAGCAACGAAATCAAACAAATACGTTTACACCTGGGGCAATAAAAAAGCGGATGGCGATGGCGGCATGAAACCGTTGCTTGGCGGCAAGGGCGCGAACCTCGCCGAGATGACCCGCATCGGCCTGCCCGTGCCTCCGGGTTTCACCATCACCACCGAGGTCTGCACTTATTTCTACGCACACAAGAAGACTTATCCGAAGGAACTTCAGGCGCAGATGGAAGCGGGCATCGCGAACATGGAAAAAATCATGGGTTGCAAATTCGGCGACGCAAAGGCGATGCCGTTGCTCGTGGCCGTCCGTTCCGGCGCGCGCGATTCGATGCCGGGCATGATGGACACTATTTTGAACCTTGGTCTCAATGACCAGACGGTTCTCGCGCTGGCCTACGCGACGAAGAACGAACGGTTCGCATGGGATTGTTACCGCCGGTTCATCCAGATGTATGGCGACGTTGTTCTCGGCGTGCAGAAACGCGCCGACGAGGATCACGAACCGTTCGAGACCGCGATTCACGAATTCAAACACAAGAATTATCACAGCGACATCGAAGATTCGAAGCTCACCGCCGCCGATCAAAGGGAATTGGTGAAACATTTCAAGGCGCTCGTGCTCAAACGCACCGGCAAAAGTTTTCCGAACGATCCGTGGGAACAGCTTCGCGGCGCGGCGGGCGCGGTGTTCGGTTCATGGATGAACGACCGCGCGATTGTTTATCGCCGCAAATATAACATCCCCGCCGAATGGGGCACGGCCGTCAACGTGCAGGCGATGGTTTATGGCAACACCGGCGAAAAGTCGGGCTCGGGTGTGGCATTCACGCGCAACCCCGCGAATGGCGCGAATGAATTTTACGGCGAATTTCTCATCAACGCGCAGGGCGAAGACGTCGTCGCCGGTGTGCGCACACCTGAACCGGTTTTGAAATTGAAGGAAAAAATGCCCAGGTCTTACGCCGAATTGCTCGGGGTGCGCAAGACGCTTGAAAAACATTTCAAGGATGTGCAGGACATCGAGTTCACCGTGCAGGAAGGCAGGCTGTTCATGCTCCAGACGCGCAACGGCAAGCGCACGGCAATGGCCGCGCTCAAGTTCTCGATGGACATGGTTGCGGAGAAACTCATTGATTGGGAGACGGCGGTTTTGCGCAATCCGGCGGATCAACTCGACCAACTGCTCGCGCCGGTGTTTGACCTCGCGGAAGTAAAAAAGGCCAAAGCCATCGCCAACGGTCTTCCGGCGGGTCCGGGCGCGGCCACGGGGAAAATTTATTTCAACGCCGACCGCGCGGTTCAAGCCGCCGGGAAGGGCGAGAAAGTCCTGCTCGTCCGCGTGGAAACTTCGCCGGAGGATTTGCGCGGCATGATTGCGGCGGAAGGGATTCTCACGGCGCGCGGCGGCGTGAGTTCGCACGCGGCGCTGGTCGCCCGGCAGATGGGCAAGGTTTGCGTTTGCGGCGCGAGCGCGCTCCAGGTGGATTATGACCGGAAAACCGTCAGTGTAGGCGGGCAAACTTTTCAGGAAGGTGATTTCCTTTCGATTGACGGCACCGCGGGCACGGTTTACGCCGGTCAGATCAAGACTGCGCCGTCCGAAATCATCGCCGGGCTCATTGGCGGCGACAAAGCTGCGCAGGCCACGGAGAAGTTCAAGAGCTTCGCGCAACTGATGAAGTGGTGTGCCAAAGCCACGCGCCTGCTCGTCCGCACCAACGCCGACACGCCGGAGCAGACCGCCAACGCCGTCGCGTTCGGCGCGACCGGCATCGGCCTCACGCGCACCGAACATATGTTCTTCGAGGGCGACCGCATTGACGCGATGCGCGAGATGATTCTTGCCGACAATCTTGAAGCCCGGGAAGCCGCGCTCGCCAGGTTGCTCCCGTATCAACGCGAGGATTTTCACGGAATTTTCAAAGCCTTGAAGGGATTTCCGGCAACAATTCGTTTCCTTGACCCGCCGCTGCACGAATTTTTGCCGAACTCCAAGGAGTCGCAAATGGATCTCTCGCGGAAACTCAATATTCCCGTCGAAAAAATCATGCAACGCGTTCATGAACTGCATGAGTTCAACCCCATGCTCGGTTTCCGTGGCTGCCGGCTGGGTATTAAGTATCCCGAAATCACCCGGATGCAGGCGCGTGCCGTGTTTGAGGCTGCCGCCGATGCGCACCACGAAGGCATCAAATGCAAACCGGAAATCATGATCCCGCTCGTCGGTTTCAAGAAGGAATTGGATTTGCAGGTGGCCATCGTCCACGAAACGGCACGACAGGTTCAGGCCGAAAAGAAGGTCAAGCTGTCTTACAGCGTCGGCACAATGATTGAGATTCCGCGTGGCGCGTTGACCGCCGATGAAATCGCGCAGACCGCGGAATTTTTCAGCTTCGGCACAAACGACCTGACGCAAACTGCGCTCGGCATGAGCCGCGACGATTCCGGCAGCTTCCTCGGCGCGTATCAGGAAGCGGAAATCATGAAGAAAAACCCGTTCGCCTCGATTGATCAGACGGGAGTCGGTCAACTGATGGAAATCGCCATCACCAAAGGTCGCCAGACCCGCCCTGACATCAAGCTCGGCATCTGCGGCGAACACGGCGGCGATCCGGATTCCGTGAAATTCTGTCATCGCATCGGCTTGAGCTACGTCAGTTGCTCGCCTTTCCGTGTGCCCGTTGCCCGCCTCGCGGCGGCACAGGCGGCGATTGAAGAAAAACGCAAGACGAAGAAAAAATAAGCACTGGCGTGCCGGCCACCGCAATGGATTTGAAGGTAGGGTCATCGCGCCCCGGTCGCCATGGCGGAACGCGCGACGGCGACTGCGATGACCGGATGGCATCTGCAACCCTTCCGCCGCAGTGCTGCCGCACTGCCGCCGCGCCTGAAAATTCAAAAGTCGCTTCGGGGAACCGGAACGGTTTTTATTTCGCGTTTATCCCTCGACGACTTTTCCGTCTCTCCACGATGTGTAGAATTGGGAAGGGTAGGGGAGAACGCCTGATTTGTAAATATACCGCACTTTTGGGTAGGGGTACGTTTTGAAATCAGATTGGTTCCTACGCGGGATTAAGCCAATGCTTAAGTTTGTGGCTCAAATTTGCTGTGAACCATACGACGCCACAATAAAAATAGAAAAATGCGCAAAACAATATCGAGCCAGCAAATGTGGAACTTAATGCTAATTCTAAAAATGGGAACTTAAAGCCTCCCGTCAACTGATTGTTGCCATTGAAAAGAGTTGTCAATAATAAAAGAATCGCTGGAATCAGTGCTGGAAGCGCCAAAATACAAACACTGCGTGCTACTCGCCTCTTACCAATTAAACGCTCGACAGTGGTGACAATGGGAAACATGAGAAGCGAGATTGCACCTAGTGAGCCGAAAAACGTCGTGAGTATAAAACACACCATATCGAATGTGGTGGGGTGACCAAGCAACTCCTCGAAAGACTGAAACACACCGAATGCCAGCGCAGTAGTCAGCCCAATCGCTACGAAATGTCGCAATGTGATGATCATCGGCTTACCGTAGAAATCTGAGCCACCGCTGCCCCAAAATCAAGGCAACAAGCCAACGATTTCTTCCAAGCCCCAAACATGGTCAGCAATTCCCGCTTCCATCGCCGGTAGAATACTTAACCTTTGCGCTCGGCACCCGGTTTCGACAGCATCCGCCCATGATCCAGCAACGGTGGCTTCGCATCATTCCGGTCGCACTGATTATGTACACAATTTCGTATGTGGACCGGACGAACGTCTCGCTGGCGCTCGATCCAAAAATTTCGTCCTTGATGCGCGATCTTCTTATGGACGACCGGATGAAAGGGGAGGCGGCGGGTATATTTTTTCTCGGTTATGTTTTACTGCAAATGCCCGGTGGCCATCTGGCTGGAATATGGAGCGCAAAAAAACTGGTCAGTCTGAGTTTGGTGTTTTGGGGGATCTGTGCCGTGGCCTGTGGCCTGGCGAAAACATTTTACCAATTTGAAGCCGCGCGATTTTTCCTGGGCGTGTCCGAAAGCTGCGTGTTTCCCGCTACCGTCGTTTTGCTTGCGCATTGGTTCCCCAGTGCCGAACGCGCGCGGGCCAATGCGCTTTGGAATTTGTGCCAGCCATTAGCCATCGTCGTTTCCGCGCCACTCACCGGTTGGCTGCTCGGCGCGTATGGCTGGCAAACCATGCTGATTTTGGAAGGCGCATTGCCGTTCATTTGGCTGCCCATCTGGTGGTTCTTCATCAGCGATCATCCGCGCGATGCAAGCTGGATTTCCGCCGGGGAAAGAAGTTTCCTGGAAACAAAACTCCACGAAGAATCCACCCGACTGGAACCGGTGAACAAAATTCCGTTTTGGCAACGGCTGGCGCGCGGGGACGTTTTCGTGATGATCGTCATGAATTTTTTGCACAACTCCGCGGCTTACGGTTGCATGATATTTTTCACGGACGGTTTGAAGTCAAAAAATTTCAGCGCGGTGCAATATGGATTTTTGTTCGCAGCGCCTTACGCCGTCACCGCTGTAATCATGATTCTCAATTCATGGCATTCGGACAAAACGCGCGAACGGCGCGGGCATGTCGCTCTCGTCTATACCATCAGCGGCTTGAGTTTGATTTTAAGCGTACTGACCAGGGAACATTTCTGGTTGTCCTACGCCTTTTTGTGCCTCGCTATTCCCGGACCGTTTGCCGCGCTTGCGCCGTTCTGGGCCATCCCGACCGAAACCTTGCCACGAAATGTTTTCGGCCCGGTCATCGGTCTCGTTAACGCGCTCGGAAACACCGGCGGTTTTGCCGGACCTTACATCGTCGGCTGGCTCAAGACGGAATATCGCAGTGTCGCCGTTCCGTTCACCGTCTTGGGCATCGGAATGTTGCTTGCCGCCGCGCTTGCCTTTTTGTTGCCGAAAGGAAGTGGCGGATTTAATCGGGAACGATGATTCCCAAACGATGAAGTAATTCGTCGATAATTTCCTGCGGGGATTTTTCGCAACTAAAAATCAGTGCGTCCGCCGGTGGTTCGAGAATCGCCAGTTGACTCTCCAGCAACGCCGGCGCCATGAAATGCCCGGGTCGGTTTTTTAATCGCTCTTCGATCAGCGGCTGCGGGCCGATGAGATGCACAAACTTCACGCGCGAATTGTCGGCAGCCAGTTTGTCGCGATATTTTGATTTCAGCGCCGAACAGGTCAGCACGGTGAATTCTTTCGCTGCCAGCGCTTTAACGATGATTTCCCTCAATTTTTCCAGCCATTCTTCCCGGTCGGCGTCGGTCAACGGAATTCCGCCGCGCATCTTGGCGATGTTTTCCGCAGGATGAAAGTCATCGCCTTCATAAAAAACCGCGCCGGTTTTTTTTGCGAACAATGCGCCCACCGTCGTTTTGCCGCTGCCGGCAACACCCATGAAAATCAAGACAACCGGAAGCTTTGCAGGTTCGTTTTTCATACGCTTTTCAAACCGGTGTCTTGAAGATGAACTCTGTCCGGATGAAATCAACTGAAATCAAAATATGACTGACGATGCAGTGCAATCTGGTTGATGCCCCTTTGGATGAAGGATTGATTTTGTTCTTCTCGTGTTCGAGGATGGTTCGTCAACGGAAAGGGACTTGATATACGAACAAAAAAGAAAGCAGTGGAGTTTCAATCTTTATGAAAGCGTCGGCGTCGGTCGTCCTGGTGTTTGGCGCGCTTTTGATTTTTGCCGCGTCCTGTGTCGTTTGGACGACGGAGACACCGAAGGAACCCAAACCGTCTGCCATCGCGGCGAAGGTTCAACGCAATGTCATTTATGGCCGGGCCGGTGATGATGAATTAAAAATGGATTTTTATTTTCCCGCCGGTGACGGGGGCAGGGCGTATCCGGTGGTGATGTATGTTCACGGCGGCGGCTGGCGGATGGGAAGCAAGTCCATGGTCTCCATCATACCCGGACCTTCGGAGCTGCTCCGGCGTGGTTACCTGGTGGTGGCCATTAATTACCGGCTCGCGCCTGAATACAAATTTCCCGCGATGCTGGAAGATGCGAAATGCGCCGTGCGTTTTCTGCGCGCCCACGCGGAAAATTTCAAGCTCGACCCCCGACGCATCGGCGTCATGGGCGACAGCGCGGGCGGACAACTGGTGGCATTGCTGGGGCTGACGGACTCGCGCGCGGGATTCGATGGACAATGTGATTGGAGCAATGAATCCAGCCGCGTGCAGGCCGTGGTGGATTTATATGGCCCGAGCGATTTTACCGGCGGGAAGACGAACTTCAACCAGGGCGCCATTGCACTCATCAAGGACGCATTTGGTGCGAAGGACGCGAACGATCCCATCCTCAAGCGCGCCAGTCCCGTGACCTATGTTTCTTCCATGTCGCCCCCGTTTTTGATTTTGCACGGCGATCACGACGGGCTGGTGCCGTTGGCGCAATCGCAGGAACTTGATGAAAAACTCAAAGCCGCCGGAGTTTCCTCAACTTTCGTCGTGATAACGAATTTCAGTCATGGCTTCACGCCTTTCGGATTGAAATCGAGTCCCACTTCCGTCGAACTTTCAAAAATAATCGCGGATTTCTTCGACAAAAATCTACGGTGACCGGAGCCTGATGTCTGATGAATTATTCACCAGTCCTTAAACGAATGCCATCAGCGGCGCGACCGGGTTCTTCCGTCTGCAAGCGAATTAGAGCATGGACAGTAATTATGTAGCGATACGCGTTTGGCAATCACAACCGGTATTGATTCGGCTACATCGTGCCATGGAACTAGTCCGCCGACGGACTTTGCCGCAAGGTTTGTTGGGGCAGGCGATTGATTACGCAATGAAACGCTGGGAAGCACTGACGCAGTTCGTGGAGGACGGCACGCTGGAGATTGACAACAACTTGATCGAGAATGCAATTCGGCCCGGTGCACTGGGAAAGAAAAATTGGTTGTTTGTCAGACATCCTGAAGCCGGAGAACGCAGCGCGGTGATTTACACGCTGCTGGGCAGTTGTCGGCGGCATGGGATCAACCCGTTTGATTACATGAAAGATTTGTTCACCCGTTGCCGGCAGCCAAGATCACCCGGATAAGAGAGTTCACGCCAGCAGCATGGGCCAGGGCTAAAGCGAAGGAGCAAGTGGTCGCGTTGGCAGCTTGACCAGAGCGGACTTCTTGCAAAACAGGAGTGTTGGTGTTATGTTGGTGTTATGTATGAGACATATGCCAAACATCCCGGTCAGCTAGGCTGCACAGCGCAACGTCGCCGGTGAAACAGGGCGGCTCCAAGGCAAGGGAAACTTTTGTATTTTCATCTGGTGGCAATTTTTCCGGTCGTTTTCCCAAAAATAAAAAGGAGATTTTGTGAAAACCAAACGAACCCTGATTCAAATCTGGCTGCTGTGTGCGGCGCTGCTGCCTGCCGCGGTGCAAGCCCAATTCCAGTTCGTGACCAACAACGGCTCGATCACGATCACGGGGTACACCGGTTCCGGCGGGGCGGTGACCATCCCCGGTTCAACCAATGGCTACACGGTCACCAGCATCGGGACCTATGCGTTCTATGCCTGCTCCGGCCTGACCAACGTCATCATCGGCCCCAACATCACAAACATCGGGGATTATGCGTTCTATGCCTGCTCCAGCCTGACAGCGATAACGGTGACTCCAGGCAATCCCGCCTACAGCAGTGTGGCTGGAGTCTTGTTCAACCATAACCAGACCAAACTTATTCAATACCCAGGAGGCATAGCCGGACCCTACACGATCCCCGGCAGCGTCACCAGCATCGGGGACGGAGCGTTCAATTACTGCACCGCCCTGGCCAGCGTGACGATCCCCAACAGCGTCACCAGTATCGGGGACTATGCGTTCTATACCTGCTCCAGTTTGACCAGCGTGACGCTCGACACCAACGTCACCACCATCGGGGACTATGCGTTCGCTTGGTGCACCAGCCTGACCAGCGTCACCATCCCTGGTAGTGTCACCAGCATCGGGGACGGAGCGTTCAATTACTGCACCACCCTGGCCAGCGTGACGATCCCCGGCAGTGTCACCAACATCGCGGACGCGGCGTTCGGAGCCTGCTCCAGCCTGACAGCGATAACGGTGACTCCAGGCAATCCCGCCTACAGTAGTGTGGCTGGAGTCTTGTTCAACCAAAACCAGACCACGCTCATTCAATATCCAGGAGGCATAGCCGGACCCTACACGATCCCCGGCAGCGTCACCAATATCGGGGACTATGCGTTCTATACCTGCTCCAGCTTGACCAGCGTCATCATCGGCACCAGCGTCACCAGCATCGGAGAGGATGCGTTCTCTGGCTGCACCAGCCTGACCAGCGTGACGGTCCCCAACAGCGTCACCAGCATCGGGGACTCGGCGTTCTCTGGCCTCTCCGGCCTGACCAGCGTTACGATCCCCAACAGCGTCACCAGCATCGGAGCGGATGCGTTCTCTGGCTGCACCAGCCTGACCAGCGTGACGATCCCCAACAGCGTCACCAACATCGAGGACTCGGCGTTCTCTGGCCTCTCCGGCCTGACCAGCGTTACGATCGGCACCAACGTCACCAGCATCGGAGCGGATGCGTTCTCTGGCTGCACCAGCCTGACCAGCGTTACGATCCCCAACAGCGTCACCAGCATCGGGAACTCGGCGTTCTACAACTGCACCAGCCTGACCAGCGTTGCGATCGGCACCAACGTCACCAGCATCGGACAGGATGCGTTCTCTGGCTGTAACAGCCTGAGCAGCGTGACGATCCCCAACAGCGTCACCAGCATCGGGGACTCGGCGTTCTCTGGCCTCTCCGGCCTGACCAGCGTTACGATC
>JBEKBA010000063.1:0-15372 GCA_050015635.1 Verrucomicrobiota bacterium | reverse complement strand
ACCTTGTCCGGAACCAATCTGCTGATCAATGGCGCCAACGGTTTTTCCGGACTGACGTATTATGTGCTGACCAGCACGAATCTGACCTTGCCTTGGGGCCAATGGACGCCGGTGGCAACGAATATCTGGAGCGCAAACGGCAGTTTCAACCTGACCATCACCAACGTTGTGAACCCCTTGGTCCCGCAACAGTTCTACTTGCTCCAGGTGCCATAAAAGTTTCACCTGATTCTTCACCTGACGAGCAGTAAAGCCGGTCAAGCGCAACACCAGCAAAGTATGGGGGATATAAAGCCTGCGATGGATGGCAGTTACAGCACGTCTTCTGTCGCCGAATCACTTGTCTTCATTGCCGCGATTATCAATTACCTCAAGGAACAACGGTTGCGGCGACTTCCAAAAGCTTTGGTAAGTATGCGCCAGATCAACCGCCGTGTAATTAGTGAAGACGTTCACCGTCCACCACCAGCCCGGCTTGAAACCCGTCCGGCCCTGCCCCCACACCTCAACCCTTCGATAGCCTACAACCTCCAAATTCGAGTGAAGCACGGCGCCAAACTGGACAACGGCGTCATCACTCGTAATCATCTGCCATTTATCAATGTTGACAACCTCACCGCCCTTCTTATACAGGTAATCCCCGGTCTTGGCGGAAGGCGTCCAAAACTCCAACTGACGCGTTTCTCCCAATACCGTCAGGTTGCCATTGGTTTGGACCACTACGGGCATCCAAAGCCGTCTGGCCGGCGCGGAATGCCGCGTAATGACAAGGCAGGCGATGAAGGCAATCGTCGCGCAGACGAACAGACAGGACGCCGCGCCACAAAATGTGTTCGGACAGGCAAAAGCGCTTTCGCTCTTTGGAGATGGCTCACTCATATTGGTTTGTCCCTCCTTACGAACCGCAATGTGGCTTCGTTTTGTGACGGTTGGTTGACACCTGTTTTATTCCATTTTTTTTGCCGGGAAAATTTTGAATGGAATTCGCAAAATGATGCATTTGTTTTCAAGATTCAGCCATCGTCGCGTTTGGCTTGCGGGTCTGCATCAATGAGCGACATCCCATTATTTGATGTATTATAGTTTAAGTCTGACTGATTGTCCAGCGCCACGGCTAGCCTGCACATCGGCGCGAAATGGGAGGATGCTTATGTTCGCTTATGTCCGCTTAACCGGAAAAAATATGAATATACCGGTGCCCGGCGCAACCGGTGGACGCCTTCCATGAGACGTTGCCTGAAAAACTATTGCGCGAGGTTTTTGTTTTTCGCGCGCGATTCCTCGGCGAGTTTGTCTTTGAATTTTGCCAGCGCCTTTTGCAGGCGCTCGTCGCCGACGGCCAGAATTTGCACCGCCAACAATCCGGCATTTCGTCCCGCGCCGATTCCGACCGTCGCCACCGGCACGCCCGGCGGCATCTGCACAATGGAAAGCAGCGAGTCCAGTCCTTTGAGCGATTTGCTTTCAATCGGCACGCCAATCACCGGCAGCGTCGTGAACGCCGCCGTCACGCCCGGCAGATGCGCCGCGCCCCCCGCGCCTGCGATGATGACGCGCAAGCCGCGTTTGCCCGCGGTGCTCGTGTATTCTTCAAGCCCGCGCGGATCGCGATGCGCGGAAATGACCTTCGCCTCGTTGGCGACGCCGAATTCCGCCAGCGCATCGGCGGCGGTCTTCATCACCGGCCAATCCGAATCGCTGCCCATCAAAATGCCGACGAGGGGTTTGTCAGATGAATTGTTCATTGGCGGGAAAATTGAGCGAAGAAATCGCGCGCTTGGCAAGAAGCAATTCTTCAAACGTCCCGCGGAAAAAAACAAAATGGGGGCTGTTCCAGGTCTATTTCGTTTTCCTTGGTCCGGAATTCTCTTCGTGCCAATCCGGGAAATTCGTGTAAAAGTTTTCCGGTCATGACCACCGCGAACAAAATCACCATTCTGCGGATACTCCTGATCCCGTTTTTTGTCGTTGAATTGATTTATTACGTTCGCACGGGCAACGAGATTCACCGGCTGCTGGCCATCCTTACGTTCGCAGTCACGGCGATTTTGGATGGCGTGGACGGCTACATCGCGCGGTGTTACAACCAGATCAGCGAGCTGGGGAAAATTCTTGACCCCCTCGCGGACAAATTATTGCTCGTGTCCGGCATCGTCACGTTGAGCTTCAATCACGGAACTTTTCTCGGCCAGATTCCGCTCTGGCTCACCGGCACAATCATCGGGCGCGATTTGCTGTTGCTCGTTGGCGTTGGCGTCATCCATTACACCGTCGGCAAAATCGTCGTGCATCCGCGAATCCCCGGCAAAATTGCGACCGTGCTGCAAATGGCCGTCGTCATCTGGATTTTATTGAAGTGGGACGCGGGTCGCGGTGTGCAGTGGCTGAAATACCTGACGCTGGCCGCGGCGATTTGCACCGGCGTTTCAGGATTGCTTTACGTTTTTGACGGCATCAAGCAACTTGGTTCACATCCGGCGAGTTCGGCGAAACCGCAACACTGATTGTGCACTTATGACAAAAGAACTTGAATTAAAACTGAACGAAGGCGATGTCGCGCCGGCGTTCACAACGGCAACGAATGGCGGCGGACGAATTTCGCTGGCGGATTTCAAGGGTAAAAACGTCATTCTTTATTTTTATCCGAAAGACGACACGCCCGGCTGCACGAAGGAAGCGTGCGCGTTCCGCGACCATTTCGCTGATTTCAAGAAGCGCGGTGCGGTGGTTTTGGGCGTCAGCACCGATCCGGTGAAATCGCACGACAAGTTTGTGGAAAAATTCAAGCTCCCCTTCCCGTTGCTGGCGGACGAAGACAAAAAGATTGTTGCGGCTTACGGTGTTTGGGGCGAAAAAAGTTTCATGGGCCGCAAATACAAGGGCACGCATCGGGTGACGTTTCTCATCGGCCCGGACGGCCGCGTAAAAAAGATCTGGCCGCGGGTAAAACCGGACGAACACGCGGCGGAAGTTCTGGCCGCGCTATGAACTTTTCAGAAATTCAGCCGGTGGCATCGGCAAAAGTGCCCGTGCGCAAAAATTGAAGCGTCTGCCGGATGGCTTCGCGATTGCACATGATCAAAGGATGCGTCGCGTGAATGACAATGTGATCGGTCATGCCTGCAAGTCGGGTTCGCTCAACGGAAACTTTTCCGTCGTCCCGGCCGGGAATGAGCAGGCTGTTAATCCAATTGATTGAACGATCGCCGGCGATGATGCCGACGGGAAAATTTGCGTGGCCGAGTTTATTCGGCGTCGAATTTTTGTCCGTGCCCAATTCATTTCCCGCCGGGCCATTGATCCATTTGAAGAGAAAAGACCAACCGAGTTTGTCCACGATTTCGCTGCCTTGATTCGGCGGCGCGAGCATGACCACGCGGCCTGGCGAAGGAATGGAATGGCGCGCGAGATAACTTCGCACCAGAATTCCCCCCAGCGAGTGTGTGACAAAATGAATTTTCGCCGCGCCGTCCCGCCGGCAATCGCCGACGGCTTTTCCAATCGCGTCGTCAGCGAGCGTTTGAACGGAGGCAGTGCGCGAAGGATAATCCACGTTGCGAACTTTGTAACCGGCTTCGATCAGTGCGTGTTCCATTTTCACCATGGAATGGCCCGTACGGCACAGAAATCACTTCCTCTTGCGCGCTGAAAGCCGGTGACGAAATTGCGACCGTGGCCATGAAAATTAAAATTCTTGAAAACGTTCAAGTCGTGCATTCATCCTGGCTAAACCAATTGACAAACGCGAATTGAAATTTCAAAATCCCGCCCGGCGACAAAAATAAATTAAACTCAAAACCAAAAACGATTATGCCAATTTCCACAGGTTCAAGAGCCCCCGACTTCACGCTCAAATCCAAAACCGCGTCCGGCCTTGTGGACGTGAAGTTGAGCGCCAATTTCGGCAGGAAAAACACCGTGCTGCTGTTTTTTCCGGCGGCGTTCACCAGCGTTTGCACAAAGGAAATGTGCGATCTTACCGCCGGTTTGAATTCTTATTCCGGCCTGAATGCCGACGTCATCGGCATCAGCATTGACACGCCGTTCGCACAGGAAGCGTGGGCGCAAAAAGAGAAAATCGGCATTACGCTCGCCAGCGATTTGAACAAGGAAGTCATCAAGAAATACGACGTTGTGTTCCCGATGCTGGCGGGCGTGGGCGACACGGCGGCGCGCGCGGCGTTTGTCATTGATAAAAACGGGGTCGTACAATATAGCGAACAGACGCCAACGCCGAAAGATTTGCCGGATTTCGATGGCGTCAAGGCAACGCTGGCGAAGTTGAAGTAATCCACCCGCTGATCGGTTGCAGGCCTCCGCATTCCGGGCAAGACGCGACTGAATACTGAACTCCACAATGGGGACATGCGCCCTGGGTTGCAAAGATATCGAAGGTTTTCCGGCATTTCCCGCATTGCCAAAAATCGCCTTGCGGCGGCACGGTTTTGCAAATCGGACACGCAAAACCTTCATGGCGTGGCGCATTGGCTCTGCGAAATAATGCCCGTGCCTGTTGAAACCCATTCCAGCAATTGAGCGAAATAAACGCACACAAAATTCCGAGCCATACGGATTGTGCCCAGAGCGCGTAGGCAATCAAACCAGCCACGCCAACAAATCCGACGATGCTGGCAATCATCAAACTGCGCGCCCGTCCGAATGCGAACCATAGCAGCGAGCGCAAAATTTGTCCGCCATCAAGCGGATAAACCGGCAGCAGATTAAAAATCAACAAAACGAGATTAATGAGCCGGAGATTATTCAGGAACCTGAACAGGTCGGGCGCGGTCTCGTCCCAGCCCGAATGCCAGCCAAGAAAAAGCAGCGCGCTCAAAATCGGAAATAGAATCACGTTGACCAGCGGTCCGGCGGCGATGCTCCAGAGTTGCGCGCCCGCACGTTGCGGCGGCGAGACATACGCCACGCCGCCGAGCGGCCAGAGGATGATTTGGCTGGTTTTTCCGCCCACCGACCGGCAGGCAAGTTGGTGGCCGAATTCGTGAATCAGCACGATGAAGAACAACGAAAGACATTCCAAGACGCTCCAAATCGGGGAAGAATAACCTTTCGCCTGATTGACAAAATATACCGCGGCCAGAAACCACGCCCAGTGCAGGTACACATCAATTCCAAAAAGTCGAAACAAATGAATTGAACCTTGTCGCGTAGGCATTTTGTAAAAGCTGCCTAAATTGTTTTCGACCAACAAGCTTTTTGGTGGAATCCGTTTCCATTTTGTCACCTGGCTTTCACCGAACCGTCATTGCGCCTGGCGCGGAACTGGCTTATGAGTCCAAGATGGTGCCGCGTATTTTGATTGTGGATGACGAGCGCGATTTCATCGAATTGGTGCAATTTCGTCTCGCCGGGCTGGGCTGCGAATTTCTCGTGGCCAGCGACGGTGTGCAGGCGTTGAGCCAGGCGCGACAGTTCAAGCCGAATCTCATCCTGCTCGATATTCTGCTGCCCGACCTCGACGGTTTGTCCGTCTGTGAAATTTTGAGACGCCAGCCGTCCACGAAAAACATTCCCATCATCTTCATGAGCGCGCTTTCGAGCGAAGTGACCAAACGCACCGTCACAATGCAGGCCGACGATTTCTTCACCAAGCCGCTTAATCTGCCGTTGCTAATACGTCGCATCACGGATTTGCTGCATCTCGAACCCGCGCCGAAATAACCTCCCGCCACACAAATTAAAATCCGTCGTATCCGCGCTTCGCTTGACACATCCGCGCGCAGCCTTCATTTTTACTGGTGAGTTGAAGGAACGACATGAGCACGCCGCATAATCCATTTAACACGCTTCAAAAGTTTGATCCCGGCGACGGGACGCAGGGGAATTTTTATTCATTGCCCGCGCTGGAAAAAGCCGGCGTCGGCGCGATTTCAAAACTGCCCGTTTCCATCCGCCTCGTGCTGGAATCGGTGCTGCGGAATTGCGACGGCAAAAAAGTGAGCGAGCAAAACGTCCGCTCGCTGTCGAACTGGAAGCCGACCGAACCGCGCACGGATGAAATTCCCTTCGTCGTCGCGCGCATCGTGTTGCAGGATTTCACCGGTGTGCCTTTGCTCGTGGATTTGGCGGCGATGCGTTCGACGGTGCAGAAGCTTGGCAAAAATCCAAAAATCATTGAACCGCTTGTGCCGGTGGATTTGGTAGTGGATCACTCGGTGCAGGTGGATTTCGCCGGCAGCGCCGGGGCGATGCAGAAAAATTTGGAATTGGAATTTCAACGCAACCGCGAGCGTTACCAATTTTTGAAATGGGGCATGCAGGCGTTCGACACGTTCAAAGTCGTGCCGCCCGGCATCGGCATTGTGCATCAAGTGAATTTGGAATATCTCGCCAAAGGCGTTCTCGAAGCGGGTGGTGTTTATTACCCGGACACTCTGGTCGGCACGGATTCGCACACGACGATGATCAATGGCATCGGCATCGTCGGCTGGGGCGTGGGTGGCATCGAGGCTGAAGCGGGAATGCTCGGGCAGCCCGTTTATTTTCTCACGCCCGATGTCGTTGGCGTCCATCTCACCGGTGCATTGAGCGAAGGCGTCACGGCAACTGATTTGGCGTTGACCGTCACGCAGTTGCTGCGCAAAGCGAAGGTTGTTGGAAAATTTGTGGAATTTTTTGGTCCCGGCGCGGCGGCGTTGCCGGTCGTGGATCGCGCGACGATTGCGAACATGGCGCCTGAATACGGCGCGACGATGGGTTTTTTCCCGATTGACGCCGAGTGTGTGAATTATCTCCGCGCCACGGGACGCAGCGATGAGCATTGCAAGCTCTACGAAAATTATTACCGCGCACAAAATCTGTTCGGTATTCCGAAGCGCGGCGAAATTCAATACTCACAGGAACTCGAATTGGATTTGGCTTCTGTCGTTCCAAGCGTCGCCGGGCCAAAACGTCCCCAGGATAAAATTGAATTGCCGAATATGAAACGTGATTTCGTTTCGGCATTTTCAAAGCCCGTCACGGAAAGCGGCTTCGGCATGAAGACCGAGGAACTGTCGCGCACCGTGCATGTCTCGGCGGCCGGTGAGATTCATCCGGGTGGCGGCAGCCAGAAAAACGGAAATGCCCGACGAAGCGAACGCGAGATGGCCAACGAACATCCGACGGCCGACCCGATTCACGCAAACGCCCCACGACTTGATGGCGACGTTCGCAACGGCTCTGTGCTCATCGCGGCCATCACCAGTTGCACCAACACCAGCAATCCGTCCGTAATGCTCGCCGCCGGTTTGCTGGCGAAGAAGGCCGTGGAACGTGGTCTCACCGTCAACAGCACGGTGAAATCCTCACTCGCGCCCGGCAGCCGGGTCGTCACGGATTATCTGAACAAGACCGGTCTCGCGCCCTATTTGGACAAGCTTGGTTTCAATCTTGTTGGCTATGGTTGCACCACCTGCATCGGCAACTCCGGCCCGTTGCATCCGGCCATCGAGGACGCCATTACGAAGCATAATCTGGTCGCCGCGTCGGTGTTGTCCGGCAACCGCAACTTCGAGGCGCGCGTTCACCAAAACATCAAGGCGAACTTTCTGATGTCGCCGCCGCTCGTCGTCGCGTTCGCGCTCGCCGGGCGCGTGGACATTGACATGAACCACGAACCCATTGGCAAAGATAAAACCGGCACGGACGTTTTCCTGAAAGATCTGTGGCCGACGTTGCGCGAAGTCCGCGACCTGATGCAAGCCGCGTTGCAGCCGGAAGTTTTCCACAAGTTGTATAAAGATTTTGCGGCGCAAAATCCGAAGTGGAACGAAATTCCGTCGAGTACCGGCAACGTTTATGAGTGGGACCGCAAATCCACTTACATCCAGGAGCCGCCGTTCTTCCAGAATTTTTCGTTGCAATCGGGCAGCCTTGCGGAAATCAAAAATGCCCGCGCGCTCGCCATTTTCGGCGACAGCGTGACAACCGACCACATTTCGCCCGCCGGTTCGATCAAGAAAACCTCGCCCGCTGGAAAATATCTCATTGAGAACGGCGTCACCGCCGAGGATTTCAATAGCTACGGATCGCGTCGTGGTAACGATCGTGTGATGACACGCGGCACATTCGCCAACGTTCGCATCAAAAACCTCATGCTTGCCGGTGAAGAGGGCGGTAACACATTACTTCAGCCGGAAGGCACGAAGCTTTCGATTTATGATGCTTCAATCGAATATCAAAAACGCGGCACGCCGCTTGTTGTTCTGGCTGGACAGGAATACGGCACCGGCTCGTCGCGCGACTGGGCGGCCAAAGGCACGAACCTGCTCGGCGTGAAAGCGGTCGTCGCGCAAAGTTTCGAACGAATCCACCGCAGCAACCTTGTCGGCATGGGCGTGCTGCCGCTGCAATTTAAGGAAGGCACAAACGCATTGTCTTTGAAACTTGATGGTGGCGAGATTTACGACATTGTCGGCCTCGGCGCAAATCTCAAGCCGCAACAAGACCTCACACTGAAGATCACCCGCAAAAATGGTTCGGTGGAAAACATGCCGGTCAAATGCCGAATCGATACGCCGATTGAAATTGATTATTACCAGCACGGCGGCATTTTGCCCTATGTGCTGCGGCAGTTGATCGCAACGGTGTGAATCAAGATTTCTCCGGCTTCACCACCGCAACGACCAACGCATCCGGCTTGAGATATTTTTTGGCGACAGTTTTGATTTGTTCCAGTGTGACGGCTTCAAACTTTGCGTCGTCAAGTTCGGAGCGCTGGTAGCCGAGCCCGTAAAGTTCGTCGAGCGCGGTCGTGGACGCGAGATGCCCTAGTTCCTGACGCGCGATTTTTTTCTGCCCGATGATTTTTGCTTTCACGCGCTTTAATTCTTCTTCGGTCAAACCTTCATTGCGAAGCAGTTCGGCTTCCTTGAGCAATTCTGTTTCAACGAGCCCGGCCTTCGACGGTTCGGTGCCGGTGTAAAACGCGAAGTAGCCGGGCACGAGTCCGGCGAAATTCTGCGCGCCGACGTAATATGCCAATCCCAGCTTCTCACGAATGCGCAGGAACAGCCGCGATCCGAGGTCGCTGCAGGATTCCTGCAACAGGTCAAGCGCATAGTGATCGTCATCATACATGGTCGTGCCGGAAAAACCGATGACCAGCACCGCCTGCTTTTTGTCACGGGTTTCTTCGACACGCTTTGCCAGGTTGAGGGTTGAAGGTTGAGATTCGAGAGTTGGCAAAGCAGGATTTGATTTCCAACCTGCAAACGCCTTTTCGACGGCCGATTTTACATCTGCAGTTTTCACATTGCCGTAAATGGCGAGAACGCAATTGTTCGGAGCAACGAGCTTTTGGTGAAATGATTTAAGGTCGGTGGCCTGTAATTCGGCGACGGCTTTTTCCGTGCCGAGCGAGTCGAGGCCATAGCCGGTGTCGCCAAACAGTGCGCGGCGCATCGCACGGCTGGCGCTTTTGAGCAGATCATCTTTCTGCGCCTGAATGCCGGCGATTTGCACTTCACGTTCGCGTTCCAGCGCGTCGGCTGGAAAAATCGGGTTCAACAAAACGTCGGCGAGCAAATCGAGTCCGATCTTGAAATCACCGCTTAAAATTTCCACATTCACACCGAAACTGTTGTTGCCGCTGTAACTGTCCATGCTGCCGCCAACGGATTCAATTTCGTGGGCAATTTCCTTGCCACTATGACGTTTCGTGCCTTTGAGCAACGTTTTGGCAAGCAACTGCGTGATGCCGTTGTTGTCCGCAGTTTCGACCAGTACGCCACCCTTGAATGCGGAGCGAAATTCGACGAACGGCAGCCGGTGATTTTCCTTTATGAGCAGGCATAGGCCGTCGGGTAATTCAAATTTTTGAACCGGCTGGTCGCCACTCGTTTCGCCGGCCACGGAAATTTTTGGCGCGGTGCCGCCGGGCAGCAGCGCGTAGAGTGTGCGGTTTTCCGGCGTGAGATATTCGTACGCGACGCGCTGAACATCAACGGGCGTGACGCGCTTGACGGCGGCGAGATGGCGTTCTGAAAACGTAAGGTCGTTCGCGGCCAGCCAGCTTCCGCCGAGGTCGCTGGCCTGGCCTTCCATCGTTTTGCGCGTGGCGAGCGTGGCGGAGATGAATTGTTTGACGGCCTTTTCCACTTCGCCGGCGGAAACGGGTGCAGCTCTCATGGTTTCAATTTCGTCGAGCATCGAGCTACGCGCGTCGGAAAATTTTTCGGCGTCAACAATTGCGCTCATGCCGAACAGTCCTGCCTGGCCGGGATTACAAGTCCACGCGTCCACGTGATGCACGACAGCTTGCCGCTCACGGACTTCCTGATAAAGTCGTGAACTGCGTCCATGACCGAGCAGCACGGCCAGCACGTCGAGCGCTGGCAAGTCGGGATGGCGGATTTCGGGAATGTGCCACGCGAAATGAAAATGGCCGAGTTCAATGGGCGCTTCTTCGACGATTTCGCGCGGCGCAGTTTGGGCCGGTTCTTCAGGCAAAACGATTGGCGACAGCGGGCGGGCTTTTGATTTTGCGTAAGCATCACGAATTTGCGCGACTACTTTGTCGCCTTTCACGTCGCCGACAACGACAAAGAAAGAATTATTCGGCGCGTATTTTTCGCGGTAGTAAGTGTGGATGTCGTCGGGCTTTATTTCATTAAAAATGTCCGGATAACCGATGACGGTAAAGCGACACGGACTTTTTGTGTAAGCGGTTTCAAAGAGACGGCGTCCGGCGCGGCGTCCGGGATCGTCCTGCCCCATGTCCATTTCGCGGCGAATGACGTCCATTTCCTTCGCAAGTTCGTCGGGGGGCAGCGTCGCGTTTTGCATGATGTCGCACAAAATATCAATTGCCACACGCGCGCCGGTGTTCGGCACATCGATGTGATACACCGTGCGGTCGAAGCTCGTGTAGGCGTTCATATAACCACCGGCTTCCTGCACTTCCTGATCAATACGGCTGCCCAGTCGCGTCGTCGTGCCCTTGAAAAGCATATGTTCGAGCATATGCGATAGCCCGGCACCGAGCCATCTGCCTTCGTGAATGCTGCCGGCCATGCACCACGCCTGCGCGGATACGACCGGCGCGCTGTGATCTTCGCGCACGATGACAGTCAGACCGTTTTCGAGGGTGGTCGAAGTGACGCCAGCCGGCAGCAACGGCATTTTCATCGCTGACTTTCTGGTGGAGAAAGCGGTGTCGCTCATTTAGTGAATTCAAAAATGGGAAAGTGGACGCGCAAAATAGGATTATGCGTCGGCGATTTTAGGTTCAACCGGTTCACTTGCGACTTTGCGCCGCGGCCAGAATGGTTTGCGGAAGGCGTTGGTGAAATCGTAGCCGTTCTGGAAATCGTCGCGGGTGTCCTTTTCCGTTTTGGCGAGCAGGCCGATTTCGACCATATTAAAAACGATTTCGCCGAAGTCGCGGCAATTGCGCACACCCCATTCCTCGAACACGGTCACGGCCATCGGGCCGAATTGCTGAAGTGCAAATTGCCGGATACCGTCGAGCAATTCCTGTCCGCTCACATGGCGGATCGAGCCGCGGTTTTCCTTGCCGATGAGTTTCTGCGTGAAATCCAAAGCTTCGCGGAGAAAAAGATAAACGTCGCGTTGAAAGCGCGAATCCTTCGCCAGAATCTGCTCCAGCGCTTCATCAAAATTGACTTCTTGCATTTTAAGGTTTGGCCTGTTGGATCGCCGCCTTTGGCGGATGCGCGGTGCGATACGATTTCACCGCCCAGCCGGTCAACAACAAGCCCAAAACGATACAAAGGACCAATTGCTCCTGTTTCGTCAGGCGGTTCACGGTGACAATGTAACGGAAAATAATTTTACCGCAAGCCGCGCAAGCGGCTTTAACCTTGCGACGGCTTTACCGGGTTTGTTAGCCTGCCGCGCTTTTATGGCAGCCATCGGGCGGTTTCAAAAAGGAGAAGAATTTTTTCACGCCAGTGTCGTGGACAATGAATTATTCCGTCTGCGTGGCGACGTTTTTGACTCGCCGTCCTTCGATCGCAAACCCACATCGCGCAAAGGCGTGAAGACTTTGATTCCCGTCGTGCCGTCGAAAGTCATCAATGTCGGGCTGAATTACACCGACCACGCGCGCGAAATGAACCGGCCGATGCCGAAAACTCCGCTGTTTTGGTTCAAGGCCGTCACGTCGCTGATTCCCGATGGTGGCAAAATTGAAATTCCTTTTCCGCATCACCGTGTGGATTTTGAGGCGGAACTCGCCATCATCATCGGGCGCAAAATCCGTAACGTCATGCCCGCTGCCGCGTCGCGCTACATTTTCGGCTACACTGCGTCGCAGGACATCACCGACCGCACGATCCAGAACGCCGAATCACAATGGACGCGCAGCAAGTCGTTCGACACCTTCGCACCGCTCGGGCCGTTCGTGGAAACGAAAATTGATCCGACCGATCTGACGATTCAACTTTTCCAGAACGGCCAGTTGCGCCAGAACTCAAGCACCAGCCAGATGCTTTTTAAGCCCGCCGAAATCGTGAGTTTCATCTCCACGAACATGACACTGCTGCCCGGCGACGTGATTCTCACCGGTTCACCCAGCGGCGTCGGGCCGATCCAATCCGGTGACCGGCTCGAAGTGCGGATTCAAGGTTTAGCTCCACTCATAAATTCGGTGAAGTAGATTTCGAACCGCCAGGATGTAGAGAAAAATCTTCGTGTCTTGGTGTCTTTGTGGTTAATCTCCAAAAAATATGAAGTGGACTAAAACCTTGATTCCGACTCTCCGCGAAGCTCCGTCTGACGCGGAAATTGCGTCGCATAAACTATTGCTGCGTGCCGGTCTTATCCGCAAGTTGGCCGGTGGTGTTTACACGTTTCTCCCGCTTGGGCTGCGCTCGCTTCGGAAAATCGAGCAGATAATTCGCGAGGAAATGGATCGTGCGGGCGCGCTCGAATTACTCATGCCCGCGCTCCAGCCTCCGGAAATCTGGCAGCAGAGCGGTCGCTACGAAACCGCGAGCAACGTGCTTTTCAAATTGAAGGACAGCGGCAACCGTGAATGGGTTTTGAGTCCGACAGCGGAAGAGGTCATCACGACGCTTGCCGCGAACGAAATCAATTCCTACCGCCAGTTGCCGAAAAACTTTTATCAAATAAGCGTGAAGTTCCGCGACGAAATCCGCCCGCGCTTCGGCTTAATGCGCGCGAAGGAATTCATCATGAAGGATGCCTATTCGTTCGACACCACGGACGAAGGCGCGACAGCCAGTTACCAGAAAATATATGACGCCTACACGCGCATCTTTGCGCGTTGCGGGTTGCAAACGTTTCCGGTTGAGGCCGACACCGGCGTTATTGGCGGAAAATTTTCACACGAGTTCATGGTGCCCGCCGAAACGGGCGAGAACGAAGTGGCGTTCTGCGAGGCTTGCGGCTACGCGGCGAATATAGAGAAGGCGACAAGCGGCATTCCCAAAACCGCCGCGCGCGAAATCGGGGCGGCGATTGAAAAATTTGTAACGCCCGGCGTTGTGACCATCGAGGCGTTGAGCAAAGCGCCTTACAACGTGCCGGCGAACCGCCAGATCAAGACGCTGGTTTATATTGCGGATGGCAAGCCGGTCATCATCCTGATTCGTGGCGACGACCAGTTAAACGAGACGAAATTGATAGCGAAGACCGGCGCGGTCGCTGCGCGCCCGGCGACACGGGAAGAATGTTTTTATGTGTTTGGTGCGCATCCCGGAAGTCTTGGGGCGATCAATTTTAAGCTCGATCATTTGAAACCTGAAATTGTTCAAGCGATTTCCGATTTCCGAGAGCAAGAAGGATGGCAAGAGCCACCTAAAATTTTCGCCGACGAGCGTTTGCATGGTGCGAACGACATGATAACCGGCGCGAACGAAGATGGTTTCCATCTTCGCAACGTCTCCATCGAGCGCGACGTCAAAGTGACCGAATGGTTTGATTTGCGGACGGTCACTGCGGGCGAGCCGTGCGTAAAGTGCGCCACGCCGTTGAAGATCCGGCGTGCGATTGAAGTTGGCCACCTCTTCAAGCTCGGGACGAAATATAGCGAAAAACTTGGCGCGAATTTTCTGGACGAAGCGGGTGCGCGGAAACCGGCGGTAATGGGCTGTTATGGCATTGGCGTCACGCGCACGTTGCAGGCGGTCATCGAACAGGGCAACGACAAGGACGGCATTGTCTGGCCGCTGAGCGTCGCGCCTTACACGATTTGCATCACACCGTTAAGCGTCGCACCGGAAAGTGAAGTGATGAAACTTGCGGAAAAAATTTACACGGAACTGACAGCGCGCGGCGTGGATGTGATTCTCGACGATCGCGACGAGCGTCCCGGCGTAAAGTTCAAGGACGCGGACTTGGTCGGTTTTCCAATCCGCATTGTGCTGGGTGAAAAACCACTGGCGAAAGGCGAGGTGGAAATCAAGCTGCGCGGCGGCGCATTGAAGTCGTTGAAGATTGAGGATACAGTCCAAGCTGTGTTGAAATTGGTTGAGGCGGACAACGCCATTTTGCCAGCGGCTTGATTTATTTTCATCGCGGTAGTGGATGAAACGTGAATTGCGCCGGACGATTTGCCGCCGGGTCAATTTCCATAGTGAAATAGCCACCATCATTCAGTAGTTCAATGCCGGAGAGGGCAGGGCACAGTCGCTCCCGGAACGGCCACCAATAATGCGCCTCGTGCAGCGCTGAGGTAAATTTATGGACGGAATGGCCCAGAAAACGGATGGTCGGAATGCCGGAGAGCATCCGGCTTTTCCACAGAATCAAACGGGTGTGCAGATGTCCGATGATGGTTTGCTCGATTTGCGGCAGACGCTGACGCACGGATTCCTCACGCCATAGAAAAGGCAACGCGGTCGGGTCGTGACAAAATAAAATCACGCGTTGCTCCAATTGAAGCGCATTGAAGGCATTGCGGATTTCGGCCAGATGTGTCGCGCGCAAATGCAACCACTCCGGCCATTCCTCCGGCAGGGCGTCAGATTGGTTGGCGGGCAGGGCAATCAAAGGCGACGCCACACCCATCAGCACGTAATGTCCGATGTTCAATTGCCAGAATGGTTGCAGACCGAGCGATTCTGTGGCGCGCTGCCAACTAGCCAGGCGCATTCCACCGATGCCATCAAAAAGAGTCAGTTTGCCTAATTCATGGTCGCCAATCGTGAACCGGGCATGATCCCCGAATTTTGCGCGCAGCTTGCCGAGGCATTCTTGAACGCTTTGCGCCACTGCCGAATCGCTGACGCCAACAAATCCGGTGTCGCAGGAATAATCACCATTAGCTACCAAATAATCCACCGGTCCAACTTCAGCGATAAAGCGTTCAAGTTGCGGAGCTTGATCCAAGGGACGGCGCATCCAAAGAACGTGCCGGTAGATATGTACCGCCGTTCGGAGGATGGG
>JBEKBA010000062.1:0-15419 GCA_050015635.1 Verrucomicrobiota bacterium | reverse complement strand
CTGATCCGGTCACGAACGCGGAATTCATGCGCGAATTGCGCCGCGCGCTGCATCGTCCGTGGAGTCCGCCCGCGCCGGTGTGGGCGGTGAAATTGAGTTCACGGCTGATGAAAAGCGAACCAGCGCTCGCGCTGGCCGGTTGCCGTGTTGTGCCTGGGCGATTCCTCGAAGCCGGATTCAAATTTCAATTCCCGGATGTGCGCGGCGCACTGAAAAATCTCTATGAATAAATTTGTGAACGGCAGTTCCAAAAAACGCGCGGAAGAATTTCTGAAAATCAGCGGCCAGTTCAAACTCGGCGCGCTGGTCACGGAATCGTCGCATCCCGTCACGGCGAATTTGAGTGAAGTGGCGAAGGAAGACATCGCCGCTGCGCTGAAACAGCTCTTCGACGTGGATGATGACGTGATCCGCAAATTTCGCGAGTTCGTGGAATCGGGTAGGGTAGTCGAAATCAAGGAAACAGTTTTGCGTTCGCTGAAAAACGATGGGCGCATATTTTTCACCGGCTGCGGCTCGACGGGGCGGTTGAGCATTCTGCTGGATTCCGTCTGGCGTGACTTTTGGCAGCTGCATCAACACAATGCGGATTTTGAGAATCGCACGTTCAGCGTGATGGCGGGCGGCGATTTTGCGCTCATTAAATCCGTCGAGGGCTTTGAGGATTTCACAGCGTTCGGGAAAAAACAAATTGCCGATTTGGATATTTCAAATCGCGACGTGGTTTTCGCGATTACTGAAGGTGGCGAGACTTCGTTTGTGATTGGAACGGCGTGGGCGGGCGTCGAAGTCGGGGCAAAAGTTTATTTCATTTACAACAATCCCGACAAAATCTTGTGCGAACATGTTCAGCGCAGCCGCGAAATCATTAAAGATGCGCGTGTCGAAAAAATAAATTTGACGACCGGGCCGATGGCGATCACCGGCTCGACGCGGATGCAGGCGACCTCAATCCAGCTTTGCGTGATGTTGACGGTCTTGGAAATGGTTGTGCGTGATTTACTGGGACTGAATTCGACGGATGTTCCACAAAGATTTTTGGAAAAGCTTGCCGAAATACACGCGAGTCTCAAATCACCGGAACTGCTCGCACAACTGGCAAAACTCGTCGCGTTGGAGGAATCCGTTTATCGCAGCGGTCACAAAAATAATTACTTTGCAGATCGGTTCGGCATTGATGTTTTGACTGATACGACGGAACGCTCGCCCACGTATTGCATACCACCGTTCCGCAAATTCGACGACCCGACGGCTGCGGAATCATGGGCGTTCCTGTTTTTGCCACATGCGGCAACACTGGACGCATGGCGAAATATTTTGAAGCGCGAACCGCGCTGTGTGGAATGGAGCGATGATGCAGTAGATAAACTCGTGAGCAGGGAAAAGTCTGCCCGAACCTTGGAAACGATTCGCAAAATCAGTCGCGCGGAATTGATGCGATTCAAAATTGGTTTGGATGGCCTGCCGCTGCGCGCCTTCAAAACCGGTGACAGCGCGGTGGTCGTGCTTTCGCGGTCGGAAAAAAACTCGTTGCTGGCGGCGAATGGATTTTATCACACCCGGCTTGAAGCGGCGCGGAAAGCCGGTGGGCGAACCGGAGTGATTCATTTTGGCACCAGGAATTCGATTAACGAAATCTACGGTTCCATCGCCCGATGGGATTCGGCTTGCGTACCGGTTTTTGTGTTGCTGCCGGAAACGGATTTGCTTTTGGACGGCGTGGCGCGTGTGACGGTAAAGTTGCTGCTCAACGCGCTTTCCACTTGCACGATGGTGCGGCTCGGTCGCGTCATGGGCAATACGATGATCTGGGTTGTGGCGGGCAACCTGAAACTGATTGACCGCGCGACGCGTTACATCGAACAGCTCACCGGTCTGACTTACGAACGCGCGAACCATTTGCTTTTTGAAGTCATCGAATACGTCGAACCGCGCATGAAATCGGATCAAGCATATCCGCCGGTGGTCGGTGTGGCTGTGTTGCGCGCACGGCACAATTTGACGAACGAGGAAGCGGAGAAAAAATTGCCGACGGAATTATTCTAATCCGGCGTTTTTAATTTTCATTCGACCCGTTGCGGTTTCATTGTTAGCCTGCACGCACTATGTCACCCGACGATATTTTACTGGAAGCCGAAGACAAGATGATCAAGACCGAGCAGGTGGTCGTGAACGAATTTGCCGGCGTGCGCACCGGCAAGGCCTCCGCGTCGCTCGTTGAAAACATCATCGTGGAGGTTTATGGCTCGCAGATGCGCATCCGTGAACTGGCCGGCATCACGACGCCGGAATCGCGAATGCTCGTGATCCAACCGTGGGACGCGACTTCGATCCAGCCGATTGAAAAAGCGATCCAAAAGTCGAATCTCGGTCTGTCGCCGGCCGTTCAGGGCAAAGTCATCCGCATCGCGTTTCCTGAGTTGAGCCAGGAACGGCGGCAGGAGTTCGTGAAGATCATCAAGAAAATGTCCGAGGACGGGCGCGTGGCGGTCCGTCATGTGCGCCGTGACGCGCTGGAACTTTTAAAGAAGGCGAAAACTTCGGGCGGCGTCGGCGAGGAGGAAGTGGAGCACGCCGAAAAGGAAATTCAAAAGCTGACCGACCAATACATCGCTAAAATTGACGGCCACGTCACCCACAAGGAAAAGGAAATCATGACGGTGTGAATTGATTGTGAATCCCAAAGTCACACCGGAAAGGTTGCAGTAATTGTGGAATGATCCGGTAATTTGGAAATCAGGAACGGTCCATCACTGCAAGGCTGACCCGCCCGTCGGCGTATTTGTCACTGGCGTTTCAAATCGAATCACCGTTTCGTCCGGCCTGGCGTAGCCGAGTTTTTCGCGTGTCAATCGTTCAACGGTTCCCGGGTCGTTGCGCAGGGCATCAATTTCGGCTTGAAGTTGTTTGGAATTTTCCTCTTCGTTTTGAAGCTGTGCATCCAGCCGGTAAATATCCGCGCGCATCCGCGTGTTTTCCTGTATGAGCGGCAAATAGCACATTCCGATGAGCAGCAAAATGGCGATAACGACAAGCCCGACGGCCACTTTTGTCAGCTTGCTCCAGATGCCGAGGTTCACGTTCATGCCGGCGAGTTAAGCACGCGTGACGCCGCGGCGAAAGCGGATTTTATTGTCAGCACCCGGCCAAACTGTAAAACTTTGTGCTGTGAAAACAGCGCTGGAAAAAACTTTGCTAAACGCGCTTGTCGAATTGGCCAACGCCGTCAAATCCATGCCCGAGGCGAAGTCAAAACCCGATCTGCTCCCATTTTTTGCGCGGATTGACGAACTGGCGAAACAATTGCCGCGTGATGCCGATTCGACGTTGCTGCACTACCTGCACAAGAAAAGTTACGGGAAGGCACGGCTGTTTCTCGAAGGCCGCAACGCGGAAAATGTCCAGGGTAATTGTCGGCACGTTTGAAACTGAATTTATTTCGCGTCTCTGCGCCTTTGCGCGAAACTGTCCATTGATGATTCTTGATGACACCATCGTTGCAATCGCCACCCCGCTCGGTGAAGGGGGACTGGCCGTCGTGCGCATCTCCGGCGCGCAGACATTTGCGGTTGCGGATAAAATTTTTCTGCCCGGCGGCAGGAATTCCCTGAAACCTTCCATTGCGCCGACCCACACGATTCATTATGGCAAAATCGTCCGGCACGGCGGGACTGTGGATGAAGTTTTGCTCGCCGTCCTGCGCGCACCGCGCACGTTCACGCGCGAGGACACCGTCGAGATTTCCTGTCACGGCGGTATTTTGCCCGCGAAGCTGGTGCTCGACACGATTCTCGAAAACGGCGCGCGGCTCGCTGAACCGGGGGAATTCACGCGCCGCGCTTTTCTCAATGGCCGGCTCGATCTTGCGCAAGCTGAAGCCGTTGCCGATTTGATTCATTCGCGCACGGAACTCGCACTCGCCGCCGCCAATGAACAACTCGCCGGAAAACTGTCGCAACGCATCAATGAATTACGCGATGAAATGATGAAGACGCTCGCGCACGTCGAGGCACACATTGATTTTCCTGACGAGGATATCGCGCCGGACACCAGGGAAAAATTGTTGCAGCGGCTTGAAAGCGGCGTCGCATTTATGGACGAACTTCTGCGCACGGCGAACGAAGGACAAATTTTGCGTCGCGGTATTCGCACGGCAATTGTCGGTCGTCCGAACGCCGGCAAATCCAGTTTGTTCAATCAATTGCTCGAACACGACCGTGCCATCGTTTCGCCGATTGCCGGCACGACGCGCGATACGATTGAGGAGACGGCGAATATTCGCGGCCTGCCGGTCGTGTTCATTGACACCGCCGGTTTGCGCGAGGCGCGCGACCAAATCGAAGCCGAAGGCATCCGCCGCAGCCGCGAATCGCTGGCAAAGGCTGAACTGATTTTGCACGTGTTCGACGCGAGCGAACCGCTCTCAAGCGCGGATGAAATTTATTTGGCTGAATTCGCCGGGAAAAGGCGGATTTTGGTCCGTAACAAAACTGATTTGCCGGTGAAATTAAATCTGCCAACGAAGCCGGACGCGCCGGTTGCGGATGTTTGTTGCTTGAGCGGGCAGGGGATTGAAGCCTTGAAAGACACGATTAAGGGATTGGTTTGGGCGGGCAAAATTGAAGCCGGAATGTTGCAGGTGATGATCAACTCGCGGCATCAGGAGGCGCTGGGTCGGGCGCGGGCAGCCACGGTGCTCACGCTCGACGCGTTGCGCGCGGACGTGACACTCGAACTGGTGGCGATGGATTTGCGCATCGCCGTCAACGCCGTCGGAGAAATCGTCGGCAAAACGGCGACGGAAGATTTGCTCGACTCGATCTTCAGTCAGTTTTGCATCGGGAAATAACTGTAGCGTTTGCGAACATGGACATAGCCCTGCATATTTTCTTTACCATACTTCCACTGGACCTTTTGGCACGGGAATTTGTTCGCGTTGAGTTGAAGCCGGTTCGCGCATGAAGGACGCGACCATTGGTGGCGGACGGAAGCGCGGCTGCAATTCGCCGTTTTCGTCAAGAAATTGCTGCCGCCAGCGGATGTAATTTTCCAGAACGTCATTGAATTCAGCGT
Organism: Verrucomicrobiota bacterium; assembly: GCA_050015635.1. Lineage (GTDB taxonomy): Bacteria > Verrucomicrobiota > Verrucomicrobiia > Limisphaerales > UBA11358 > UBA11358. The sequence goes on along the minus strand of JBEKBA010000062.1, from coordinate 10,346 downwards.
GTGTGGAAATTTGCACGACTCGTTTATTGAACTCGTGGCATGGGCCAAAACGCTTGGCATACCACGGTGCGACTTTGCGGAACATCCGGCAGCCAAGTTCCTCGCCAAAAACTTCGATCATCAAATCGAGATGGCGGCGCATCACGCGCTCGCGCTCGGCAAAAGCGGGTTCGGGCAACAGTTCGCCGCTGGCCAGAAAATGCAGCGTGCGCTGAAAAATCCACGGATCATAAAACGCGCCGCGCCCGATGCTCACACCCGCGCAGCCGGTTTCTTCAAACATTTTTTTTGCCGCCTGCGGCGTGATGACGTCGCCGTTGCCAATGACGGGAATGTTTTTTACCGCTTCAACGACTTTGCGGATACCCGCGAGATTCACTATGCCACCGAAGCCTTGTTCGCGCGTGCGGCCGTGAACAAAAATCGCCGCTGCCCCCGCGTCTTCCAGCGCGCGTGCCAAATCCGGCGCGGTCAAATTTTCGTCGTCCCAGCCGAGGCGCATTTTGGCGGTCACGGGAATTTTCACGGCGTTGACCATGCCACGAACGAGCGCGGCGGTTTTATCCAATTCAGTCATCATCGCCGAGCCACCGCCGACTTTGCAGACCTTCTTTACGGGACAACCCATGTTGATGTCAATGGAAGCGACGCCGAGGTTTTCGAGAACCAAAGCCGCATCGCGCATTTCCTCCCGCACGGAGCCGAAGAGTTGGACGGCAAGCGGTGAATCGGCGGCGGAAGTTTCAATCAGCTTGAGTGCCTTTGGATTTTTTTCGAGGAGCGAGCGGGCATTGACCAGATCGGTGGTGCAAAGGCCGACGCCGCCGACTTCGCGCACGGTGAGGCGGAAGGGCAGGTTGGTGTAACCGGCCAGTGGCGAAAGAAAAAGGTTTGATTCAAGTTGGATCGAACCAATATACATCGGCAAAATTGTAGCTAAATTCACTGATTGCGAAAGCAGCAATGACGTGCTAGCTTGGCGTGCCAAAACGGAATTATGTTCGACGAAGACAACAATAAAAAAGACGACCGCGGGCCGAAAAAGCCTCCGGGCGGTTTCAAGGTTCCCACGTTCACATGGGTCGCGTGGATTGCCATCATTGGCAGTGTCGTGGCGTTGATGTTGGTGAAAAACCATCTCACAACCCCAACCGGCAACACCTTGACGCAGTCTGAATTTTTGCAAAAATTTGAGTCGAACCAAATCGCGCACGCAACGATCAGCTACAATCCACAATTGCTGCCGCTGACGCAAATTTCCGGCACTTACTACCAGGCCGACAAAAGCGGCAAGGCGGTTGAAGTCCCGTTCACAATCCCGAATGCGCTGCTCACGGAGAAAATGCAGAATGAGTTGTTGCCGTCGGACAAAATCGAAGTAAGCGCGCCGAACGCGGTGTTGATGAGCATGGTCTGGAGCATCGTGCCGTTTTTGGTGCTCGGAATCTTGTTTTGGTTTTTCTTTATCAGGCAGATCAAGATCGCGGGCAAGGGCGCGTTGAGCTTTGGCAAAAGCAAGGCGCGGATGCTCGCCAAAGATCGGAACAAAACGACATTCAAGGATGTGGCGGGAATTGACGAGGCCATCGAGGAAGTTTCGGAACTTGTCGAGTTTTTGAAAGATCCGAAAAAGTTTCAACGGCTTGGCGGGCGTATTCCAAAGGGCGTTTTAATGGTCGGGCCACCCGGCACGGGCAAAACGCTTTTGGCCAAGGCCATCGCGGGCGAGGCAGACGCGAGTTTTTTCAGCATCAGTGGTTCTGATTTTGTGGAAATGTTTGTCGGCGTCGGTGCGAGTCGCGTGCGCGATATGTTTGAGCAGGCGCGCCGCAATACGCCGTGTTTGATTTTCATTGATGAAATTGACGCGGTCGGCCGTTCGCGCGGTCACGGTCTTGGCGGTGGCAACGATGAACGCGAACAGACGCTCAACGCGCTGCTCGTCGAAATGGATGGGTTCGACACGCAGGAAGGCATTATCATCATTGCGGCGACGAACCGCGCCGACGTGCTTGATCCGGCGTTGATGCGGCCGGGTCGTTTCGACCGGCAGGTTGTGGTGAATTTGCCGGACGTGCGCGGACGTGAGGGGATTCTCAAGGTTCACTCCAAGAATGTGAAATTGGAGCCGGGCGTGGATTTGTCGGTTATTGCGCGCGGCACGCCGGGTTATTCCGGCGCGGAACTGGCAAATTTATTGAACGAAGCCGCGTTGCTGGCTGCGCGTTTGAACAAAAGGGCGGTCAGTATGCCTGAATTGGAGGAAGCGCGCGACAAAGTCCGCTGGGGGCGCGAACGGCGCAGCATGGCAATGTCCGTCGAGGAAAAGCGCGCAACGGCCTGGCACGAAGCCGGGCACGCGCTCGTGAATGTTTTGCTCAAGCACACACACCCGTTGCACAAGGTCACGATCATCCCGCGCGGTCGCGCACTGGGCGTTACCATGTCCTTGCCCAAGGAGGATATGTTGAATATGCGGCGCAAGCAGGCTATTGACACGATTATCATGACGATGGCCGGTCGCATAGCGGAGGAATTTGTGACGGATGATATTTCCAGCGGCGCGGCGATGGACATCCAGCAGGCCACGCAGCTTGCGCGCGCGATGGTCATGCACTGGGGTATGAGTGAAAAAGTTGGCAACGTGCTTTATGGCGATAATCCGGAATACGTTTTTCTGGGGCGTGACATGATGCGCACGAAAGATTACAGCGAGCAGACCGCGCAGGAGATTGACACGGAAGTAAAACGCATCATTGACGAGGCGAACAACACGGCGAAGGAACTGATCAACGGCAGCCGCGACAAACTTGAGATCATCGCAAATGCACTGCTCGAATACGAAATGCTTGAAGGCGCGCAGGTTGACGAAATCATCCGCACCGGAAAGTTCACGCCGCCACCCAAGCCGCCGGTTCAAGTTGAGCCGATGATCGGCGCACCCGCCGGCACGCCGTTGCCGGAAACACCGCCAAAACCCACGCCACCCAAATTGCCCGGCCTCGGCACGCCCGCGCCCGCAGCGGCCTGAATTTTGAATTACTGCGAAGCGGTGGATTGGAGCACGACGCGGAAGCCGTAATCGCTTTTCCTGTCATCCGGCTTGGCGTAATTTCGGAATTCAATCCGCGAACTGGTTTCAACGAATGTGTCCCACGCTCCGCCGCGCAAAACCCGATACGATTTTGGATCGTGCGAATCCAGACACCACTCCATGACATTGCCGCGCATGTCGTAGAGGCCGAGACTGTTCGGGTTCAAGCTGCCGACCGGTTCGGTTGACGAACGGTGATTGGGAGGCAGACTCATGACGGCGTCGCTCAAAGACGCGCCGTCAGCCAGCTTCACCCATTGATCCTCGGTTGGCAGTGAGTAGGCGTAACCGTCCGGCAACTGATCCGCGTCCTGCTCTTTGGCTGTGAGCTTTTTACAAAAATCCATGGCGTCATTCCAACTCACCGAGTCCACCGGCCTGTCGCCGCCGCTAAACGCGCTGGGGTTTCCGCCCATGATCTTTTCATAGGCTTCCTGGGTCACTTCAAATTTTCCGGCCCAAAGTCCGGGCGAAATTTTTACCAGCACGACACCCGCGGTATTGGTGACGACATCGTTCATGGTCATCAAATCCTTGAGCTTCAAAACGTCGTTGGTCCCGCCATCCACCGCCATGTTGTCTTGCGCACAACTCAAAATAGGCAAACCAGCAACCAAAGCGGCGGACAGAAAAATCGAGGTTAATCGTTTAATTTTCATACAATAATCCGATTAAAACAAGCAACCCGCGTGCCGTCACGGGCACTTTTCCAGATTCTTCAAATCCTCGGCCAAAAACCGTGTCACGTCCTTGAACCGCGCAACGTTTTCCGGGTTCACGGCCATCAGCGTCTGGTGCGCCTCAAGACAGATGCGCGAGATTTGCTCATGAGTCGGATTGCCGGATTTGGGCGTGCAGGTCTTCACATCGTCCGGCAACTGCAACGCGCCGCTGATGATTTTGAACAGGTGCAGCGCACCGAGATTTTCAAGCAACTCCGTTACGCGTGTATTCGGGTTCAGCAGTTCAATACCAATCTGGTCCGGTGTGCTGGTCGGGTTCATTTTCAAACCGAACTGCGCCAGCACCCCGAGAAATGTGCTGTCCATCAGCACGCATTCCGACAAATCAATGATGAAATGGCCGTAACCCTTTTGCAAAAGTTCGGTCAGGAACGTCTTGAAATCAGGGCTGAATGTGAAGTTGGCACGGCCCGCGATTTTCACGCAGGCGAAATTTTTACCCACAAACACCGACAATTTTGCCGGGGACGTTGACATTCTTCAGATGGTTTTCATGCTTTTAAGCGGCGAACGCCTGCGGCGCGACAATCTGGACCAACGCCTGCTGCAATACCAGTGCTTCGTCAAGTCCGCTGGTTACCAGCCGCTGATTGCAACATAACAGCAAGTCCATGGCACGAACCAATTCGTTCTGACTGTATTTTTTCACCTGCGGAAGCGCTTTGTAAAGCACATACGGGTTCAACGCCAGTGGATTAAATCTTTTATCAACGGGCAATTTGTCCGCCGGGACGCCTTCCAGTTGTGCCTTGAACCGGTTGTAATCCAATTCCGGTTTGATCCAGCCTTCACGCAACATTTCCTTGAGCAATAACATCGCGCGTACCTTGCCAATCAAACCGTAAAGCAAACCAACCTCCGATTTTTGAGAATCGGATTTCATTTCCCAAAGCTCCTCGTCCAATCGCCGCAACAAACGCGGCAAATCACGGTCGCCCAGGGCGTCGCCCAGCGCGAACGCGCGCGCCGTTTTGTTCCGCGTGCAAATGGCGGAAACGTCCGCGAATTCGATTTTATCCCGGTCGCCGGCAAACAAACATAACTTTTCAACTTCGCTTTCGAGTTGTCGCGGGTTGGGTCCGACGCGACTGACCAGTTCAGCAATCGCATCCTCGGAAATTATCTTTTGCCGTGAACGGACGGCGGTTCGCGCCGCGATTTCCGCACGTTCAGACCAGTCCCTGTCGTTCACCGACCAACCGGAGAAATTTTCGACCAAACCAATTTTGTCGAGCGTTTTGAAAAAAGTCTTGCGCTTGTCCACTTTGCCCGCGCTGATGAGCAGGCGCACGTTTTGCCAGGCAAACTTTTTTAACTCGTCCGCCAGTTCCGCAAGTGTTTCCGTGACGGCCTGTGCGGAGGCTGCGCGTTCATCGCCGAGAAAGTTGCAGTCGCGCAGCCAGACAACTTTGGCCGGGCCGAAAAATGGCAGCGTTTGCAACGCTTCGCGCAGACGGGCAATGACCTGAAGCGCGTCGCCGCTATGGGAAACCGCGGCCTCAAGAATTTCGTGATCCATGCCGCCCAGTTCGTCGCACCATTGCAGGTAGAGTAGTTTGGCGCGCTGCTTGACGGCAAACTCATCGTCACCGCAAATGAGTGCGAGCGCTGGAGCTTTGGCGGCGGGCATTTTATTCAGCGGCTTCGCTGCCGGTTTCGTTGATCCGGTTGAGCACTTCGCTCATGTCCTCGACCTGATCAAAAAGTGTGGCGGCGACAAAAATTGGTTTTTTTTGCGCGGCGGCGATGGCAAGGCAATCGCTGGGTCGCGCGTCAAGCTCGACGATTTTCCGCGCCAGTTCGTTTTGCTGCTGCAAGATTAACCGCGCGAAGTAGGTGGAATTTTTCAAATCGGTGATGACGACGCGCTCGACGCTGATGCCAAAGCCTTGAAACATCCGGTTGATGAGGTCGTGCGTGAGTGGACGCTCCTTTGGCGTGTCGCGCAAAAACATCCCGATGACGGCGCCCATCTGCGGCTCGACATTGATGACAAAGACTTTTTTGTCATTGCCTACGAACAGCGCGCAACCGCTGTTCGCGGGAAGAATCCCGCGAATCTGAACCGGCACAACATCGTGCTTCATGCTTTGAATTTAAGCCGCCCGGCGCGAAAAACAAGTCCGCTCTCAAATCAAATTTGCGGAGGCAGTTCAACGGTTTTTGACAGGAAGAAGTTTTTGATGAATGTGTTGTAATAGGCGTCTTTGCGCGGCGCGGCCAGCAACCCTTCGTAACGAAAGCCCGGCACATTGTTGAAGCAAAGCGCGGGTGACCTGTGGAACTTGATATAAAGTTGGCGGGCACCGGCCACGTAGCCAACCGACTCGAACAGGTCTGCCTCCACCGGCACCATTTTCACTGCTGGAGTTTGAATTTCCATGGAATCCTTTCCAAGTTATTAAACCTTTATAGGCGCAAGTCAATCGCCCACTAAATGAGAGTAATATGTTCCATAGCGTGAAGCCACCTAAACGACCAGAACCTGAACCACGTTGGACACCTGGCGCAAGCACAAAAAGACCCGCTCTTAAACGCGCTCACACGCGCAGGAGCGTCGAATCGCCGTTGACGCGCTCGCAGAACAAACGCGCGAATAACGCAGCCACGCGCGAATTGAAACGAATCAGGTCAAGCGGGTCGTGTGGAACGAAGCGAGAGAGAAAAACGTCAATCGAATTGCGTAACAATGCGCGACAATGTGCATTAAAAACAGATGTGCGTTAGTCGCGCACGTCAGGATCGTAGTTCAAATAGGGTCCCAGCCAGCGTTCGACTTCCCGCAAGGTCATGCCTTTGCGCAGGTGATAATCAAGAAGTTGGTCGCGACCGAGTTTTCCAACGGCAAAATACTTTGAGTCCGGGTGCGCGAAATAAAGTCCGCTCACCGAACTGCCCGGCCACATCGCAAAACTTTCCGTCAGCTTGATGCCTGCGTTCGTTTCCACGTCCAGCAGCTTCCAGAGGATTCCTTTTTCCGTGTGGTCGGGACACGCCGGATAGCCTGCCGCCGGCCGGATGCCGCGATACTTTTCGTCAATCAAATCGGCTGTGGCCAGATTTTCATTTTTCCCATAACCCCATTCCCCGCGAACGCGCTTGTGCAAAAATTCCGCAAACGCTTCTGCGAGTCTGTCCGCCAATGCCTCTGCCATAATGGCGTTATAATCATCGTTGTCGGCTTTAAACTTTTCAACAAGTTCCTTTAAGTTATGACCGCTCGTGACGGCAAAGCCTGCGATAAAATCCAATGAACCTTTCGGCCCAATGAAATCTGCCAACGACCAGTTTGGCGTACCGTCGCCTTTTTCAATTTGCTGCCGGAGAAAATGGAAAGTCGTCAAAACCTTCTTGCGCGCTTCGTCGGCGTATAGCTCCACATCGTCGCCGACACGATTGGCGGGAAAGAAACCATAAACCGCTTTGGGTTGAATCAATTTTTTGCTGACAATTTCATCCAACAACTTCTGCGCGTCGGCAAAAAGTTTGCGCGCTTCCTCGCCGTGTTTTTCATGTTGAAAGATTTTTGGATAAACGCCCCGCAATTCCCAGGTATGAAAAAGCGGGGACCAATCAATGAACTTCACGAGTTCACCCGGCGAAACCTCAATCGCTTTAACCCCGGTAAATTCCGGCTTGGGTAAATCGTCAAACTTCAGCTTCGGCGCATTGGCGCGGGCGGCTTCCAGCGACACCAGCTTTGCCGTTTGCCCGCTGTGCTGCGAACGGACACGGTCGTATTCTTCGCGGATTTGCGCGGCGAACTTCGGCTTGTGCTCCGCGCTGATGAGGTTGCTTGCCACCGGCACGGCGCGCGAAGCATCCAGAACGTGAACGACGGGCTGATTAAAACTCGGCGCGATTTTCACCGCCGTATGCGCCTTGCTTGTGGTTGCGCCGCCGATGAGCAGTGGGAGGGTCAAACCCTTGCGTTCCATCTCACGCGCGACGTGAACCATTTCGTCCAGCGACGGCGTGATGAGTCCGCTCAAGCCGATGATGTCCACTTTCTCGTCAATCGCCGTCTGCAAGATCTTTTCACACGGCACCATGACGCCGAGGTCAATGATCTCGTAATTATTGCAGCGTAATACAACGCCCACGATGTTCTTGCCGATGTCGTGAACGTCGCCTTTGACGGTCGCCAGAAGAATCTTTCCCTGCGTCTTCGCGGCGCCGGAGGATTTTTCGGCTTCCAGAAACGGCTGCAAATACGCGACGGCTTTTTTCATCACCCGCGCCGACTTGACGACCTGCGGCAAAAACATTTTGCCGGAGCCGAACAAATCGCCGACGACGTTCATGCCGGCCATCAACGGGCCTTCGATGACGAGCAGCGGCTTGACGTATTTCTGGCGTGCTTCTTCCGTGTCGGCATCAATGAAATCCACGATGCCCTTCACGAGCGCGTGCGAAAGGCGTTCCTCGACCGTGCCGCTGCGCCACGCGTCTTCCACGATGGCGACTTTGCCTTTTTGCTTCACCGACTCTGCGAATTTAATCAGGCGCTCCGTCGCGTCATCACGGCGATTCAGCAAAACATCCTCGACCAGTTCCAAAAGCTCTTTCGGAACTTCTTCGTAAACTTCCAGCATTCCGGCGTTGACGATGCCCATGTCGAGTCCGGCCTTGATGGCGTGATAAAGAAACGCGCTGTGCATCGCTTCGCGCACGGTGTTGTTGCCGCGAAACGAAAATGAAATGTTGCTGATCCCGCCGCTGACTTTCGCGTGCGGCAGGTTTTCCTTGATCCACTCCGTCGCGCGGATGAAATCCACGGCGTAATTCGCGTGTTCCTCCAAACCCGTGCCGACGGTCAGCACGTTGGGATCGAAAATGATGTCTTGCGGCGGAAAGCCGGTTTTTTGGACCAGCAAATCGTAGGCGCGCTTGCAAACCTCGATTTTGCGCTCTAACGAATCCGCCTGGCCGCGTTCGTCAAAAGCCATCACCACGACGGCCGCGCCGTAGCGATGGACGAGCTTCGCGTGATGCAAAAACTTTTCCTCGCCTTCCTTGAGCGAGATGGAATTCACGATGCCCTTGCCTTGAAGACATTTCAGCCCGGCTTCGATGACATCCCATTTTGAGGAATCCACCATCACCGGCACTTTGCAGATGTCCGGCTCGGACGCGATAAGGTTGAGAAAACGGTGCATCGCGGCGACGCCGTCAATCATTCCCTCGTCCATGCAAACGTCAATGACCTGCGCGCCGTTCTCGACCTGCTGGCGCGCGATGGCGAGCGCGGCTTCGTATTCGCCGGTCTTGATGAGTTGCGCGAATTTCGGCGAACCGGCGACGTTCGTGCGCTCGCCGATGTTCAGAAAGTTTGTCTGCGGCCGAATGGTGAGCGCATCCAATCCACTCAAGCGCAAATACGGTTCAACCGTCGGAACTTTGCGTGGAGGCAAACCTTTGACGGCTTCGACAATCGCCTTGATGTGCGGCGGCGTTGTGCCGCAGCAACCCCCCACCATGTTGAGCCAGCCGTTCTGCGCCCACTCGCAAAGTTGCGGCGCGAACGATTCCGGCGTTTCGGGAAAACCCGTCGGCAAAAGTGGATTGGGCAGACCGGCGTTTGGATACGCGCTGACGTAAACCGGCGCGATGCCGGAAAGTTCCTCGATAAGTGGACGCAATTCCTTTGGCCCGAGCGCGCAGTTCATGCCGACGCTCAGGAGCGGCACGTTGGAAACCGAGTTCCAAAACGCCTCGACGGTTTGTCCCGTTACCCCGCGGTTGCTGCCCGCTTGAATGAACGTGACTGACGCTAAAATCGGCACGACCGCATTGCCGGATTCAGGTTTGGCGCCGTAAGGCAGGGGACTGATACCGCGCCTGTCAAAAACATCTTGAATCGCAAAAAACGCCGCCCGCGCGTTGAGTGTGTCAAAGATGGTTTCAACGAGCAGCACATCCACGCCGCCGTCGAGCAGACCATTAATCTGCTCGCTGTAAGCCGCAACCAATTCGTCGTAATTTGTGCCGCGCGCTCCGGGATTGTTCACGTCCGTCGAGATGGACGACGTTTTCGTGGTTGGTCCAATCGCGCCTGCCACGAAACACACCCGACCCGGTTGCGACTTTTCAACTGTGTCCGCCGCGCGCCGCGCACATTCCGCGCCCGCCTTCGAGAGTTCGTAAGCCAATGATTCCAAGCCGTAATCCGCGAGCGAAATGGATTGGGAGTTGAACGTGTTCGTCTCGATGATATCCGCTCCCGCTTCGAGATACTGGCGATGTATCCCTTCGATGACGTGTGGCTGCGTGACGTTCAGGAGATCATTCAGCCCCTTGAGGTCCTTGCCACGCCACGCTGCATACCGCGCACCGCGAAACGCCGCCTCGTCCAGCTTATGCTGCTGGATCATCGTGCCCATCGCGCCGTCAATGATGACGATGCGTTCGCGCAACAGACGCTGGAGATGTTCAATTTTGTCCGGCATTGGCTTGAATCAAATTAACCGGCGGAAAACTAACTTAAAGGATTCCGTGAAGCAAATATA
>JBEKBA010000061.1:0-16322 GCA_050015635.1 Verrucomicrobiota bacterium | reverse complement strand
CAATGCCCAGGCCGAGTCCGAAAAACAGCATCAACGCCCCGATATAACTCGGATGACGAATAAAACGGTAAGGGCCGGAATCAATCAAATGATGATCCGTGGCAATCGCGACGTTTATCGTGAAAAAGCGGCCAAGATAAAATATCGAATAGAAGCGCAAGACAAAACCCAGCACAAATACGCAGATGCCGATTACATAGAACAGGCTCCGCGCCGGGAGAACACAAGCCCGGAAATGGTGCGCAGCCATAATGCCAAGGCCGATGCTCGCCATGTTCACGAATAAAATCACTCTTAGCGAACCTCGATCCTTGGACGTGGTGCCCGGGCCGGAACGTCTTGTCATCAAGCAAAGCTCGGACGCGAACCAAATGAGGCCGAGAACGGATAGTGTTGATGGTAAAGTCATGGTAACATGCCGCCTAACGACCAAAACTGAGCCACGCCGGAGTCTTTGCAGACGGCCGCCTGATGTCAAGCCGCGCGCTACGCTGACCATAATCGGGTGCAGCGTCACGCTGCCCAACCGGCGTTACCTCATCTAATCTTGTTAGGCGGCGTCAAACCCATAAATAAGCAGCCAAAGAACCAAAGTCGTGCCTTATCGCGTGAGAAATCCAGCAGCATCGGTCAAAAAGTGGCCAAGCATATTAGATGGCAGGTCCCGCCGCCAGACATACAGCAGGGAGAAAACCAAACCACTTGCTCCGACTGCAATCAGTTGTACCGGCCCCCATCCACGAAGATGAGCATAAGTAAACGCTGCGATTGACACGACGACGGCCAATCCCGTGCTTCGAGAGAGCTGTCGGACTTTCTCGATGAGGTAGCCACGGAAGAGTATTTCTTCGACGACGGCTGCGCGTAAAACAAGTAAAATCCGATACCAAAACGGAGTCTTAAGAATGGCTTGCTGTTTTGCCAAGGCTGCACCCGGGCTCAAGTGAAGCAGGGGTATGACGACGGCAAATTGAACGACCATAATCGCCGTCACCACGACCGCTGCCAGAACCCCGAACGCCACGCTCTTCCATGTCGGACGACGGAAGCCGATGGAGCTTAACGGCAATTGCTCTGCAAAGATCAGCCATAGAAGGATCGTCAGCGCCGAGCACCACCAGACCGCCTCACGGGCGAGCATCTCCCCAATCGAGTCGCCACGGATGAGCCACTTTGAGATCGGCAGCAAAGTGAATGCAAGTACGCCTGCCACGCCGCACAGCGCAAGCACTGTCGCTCGTTGCGAAGACTCTGGTTGAGCGGTACTGTTAATCGTCGTAAATTTTACTCTGTTTCATTGCGAAGCGTCAACTTTGACATATTGCACTTTATTCGGGCAATGGAATAATGCGCGCGCATGCCGCCTAACGAAGAAAGCTGAGCCACCGCCAACTCGTGATGTCAACCGTGAATGAACGGCCAACCGGCTTCTTTAAATGACGGATACATTTCGCGCGTTTCATAGTCAGACCAGTTGACTCGGGTGCCACCCGTCACCCTCGGCCTCCGGCCTTCGACCGCACACCACGGGCGGTCAAATTCCTTTCGCAGGTCCCCACAAGCCGCTCAAGTGGCTCCAGCGACTTGTCAGCGCAACTTCACCCACTTGCCTGTTGCGGCGGACTGCTCGACCGCCGCGAGCACGCGTTGATTTTTCAGGCCATCCTCAAACGTCGGTTGTACCGGTCTGCCATCCACACAGGCGTTCACAAAATCGGCGACGGTGTGAATGAACGTGTGCTCGTAGCCGATCAAATGTCCCGGTGGCCACCAATGGCCGGCATAAGGCTGAATGCCGTCGCGTTGCGTGACCAGGATGTCGCGAAAACCCTGCCGGTCTTTGGGATCGTCCCCGTTGAAAAATTTCAGGCGGTTCATGTCCTCGAAATCAAAATACAATGAGCCTTTGCCACCGTTGATTTCGATTTCAATGTGATTTTTTCGTCCGAGCGCATAACGCGTCGCTTCGAGATTTGCCAGCACACCGTTTTCCATCCGCCCGATCAACATCGCCGCGTCCGGCACGGTGACCTTGCCCATCTTGCGCGGGACTTTCGCGGACGAATTCGCGAGTGGACGCTCCGTCACAAATGTGTGCAGCAGTCCGCAGATTTCCTTAAATTCACCGACGAGATAACGTCCCAGATCAATAATGTGCGCGTTGATGTCTCCGTTCGTGCCGCTGCCGCTGGTCTCCTTTTGCAAACGCCAGTTGATCGGAAATTCCGGGTCGGCCAGCCAGTCCTGCGCGTAGCGGGCGTGAAAATGGAAGATTTTCCCGACCGCGCCTTCGCCGATCATTTTCTTCGCCAGCGCAATGGCCGGAATCCGCCGGTAATTGTGGCAAATCATGTGAACGATTTTCGCCTTTTGCGCGGCGGCGAGCATGGCTTCGGCCTCTTTAACATTCAACGCGAGCGGTTTTTCGCACAAAATGTGTTTGCCGTTTTGCGCGGCGGCAATCGCCATTTCCGCGTGCAAATGGTTCGGCGCGCCGATGTCCACGATGTCAATCAGCGGCGACTCGACGACTTCGCGCCAATCCGTTGCGGCGTGCTGCCAACCGAGTTGCACCCGCGCCGCCTGCACGCCGGCGGCCTCGCGCCCGCAAATCGTGTGCAACTCGACATTTGCCTTGAGACTAAAAAACCGCGGCGCCTGCCGCCACGCGTTTGAATGCGCCCGCCCCATGAAACGGTAGCCGATGAGCCCGACGCGAAAGGTTTTCGCCATAAAGTTGAGAGTTGAACTGGATTTGCGTGCCTTTATAGTAAGCCACGACAACCAAGTCAACTAAATGACTTTCACCGCTGCTGAAATTGCAAAACACCTTCAAGGCGAAGTATTTGGCGACGCCACCGCCGCGCTCAAAAGTTTTGCGCCCGCCGAACACGCGCAAGCTGGTGACCTGACATTCGCCGAAAACGAGGATTATTTCACGCGTGCCGAACAAAGCGCCGCGACCGCCATCATCACAGACAAACACTTCACGTCGTCGCGGAAAATTTTAATCCGTGTGTCGAATGCGCGCATCGCCTTTGCCAAGGCGCTCACACTGTTTTTCCCCGAACAAAAATTTGCCGCGGGAATTCATCCATCCGCTGCCATCGCGCCGAGCGCGAAAATTGACACCAGCGCACACGTCGGGCCGTATTGCGTCATTGGTGAACGTGTTAATATCGGCGCGAAGTCCGTTTTGCAGGCCGGAAATTTTGTCGGTGACGATTCCAAAATTGGTGACGACGTGAATTTATTTCCCAACGTCATGATTTATCCGCGCACGGAAATCGGCCATCGCGTTCGCGTTCATGCCGGAACGGTGATTGGTTCCGACGGTTTTGGTTATGTGCAGGACGGTGGCGTTCATCGCAAAGTGCCGCAGATTGGGAATGTCATCATCGGCGACGACGTGGAAATCGGCGCGAACGTGACGATTGATCGCGGCGCGCTCGGCGCAACGGTCATCGGCAAAGGCACGAAAATTGACAATCTCGTGCAAATCGCACACAACATCGAAATCGGCGAACATTGTCTGCTGTGCGCGCAAGTCGGCCTCGCAGGCAGTGCAAAACTTGGAAATTACGTCGTGATTGCCGGACAGGTCGGCATCGCCGGACATTTGAAAATTGGAAATCATGTAACGATCGGATCCAAAGCCGGGGTGATGCACAACATTCCCGACGGCGAGAAGTGGCTGGGAATGCCGGCACAACCTGACAAACAGGCCAAGCGCCTCGTCATCGCCATTCAACGCCTGCCGGATTTGCTCAAGCGCGTTGCCGAATTGGAAAAGAAACTGGGGTTGGAATAGACTGGAATAGACTGGAATACGCCGGAAATCAAGGACTTATGAAGCAGAAAAAAGGGTGGTTTATTCCGACACCGTCAATTTACCTGCGGCAGCCTCCCATTCGGGCGTGAGGGCCGCGAGCCGATGTTGAGCGTCGGCCAGTTCGCGGTTGATTTGCTGCGCCCGTCCGGACTTCGCGTAAGTCTCCGGTTTTTCCAATTCGGCGGTGAGTTCGGTTTGCCGCGCCTCGAGCGTTTGAATTTCCTTTTCCAACTCATGAACGCGCTGCTGTTGCAATTTACGTTCGCTCGAGCGCGCCTGACGTTGCTGCGCTTCAATCCGTTTTTGTTCTTTGCGGTCAATGGAAGGACGGCCTGAAGCCGGCGCAGGTTTTTGCGACAAAATTTCTCCATTGGTTCCACCGGAAGTCAACGCGGCGCGCGCGGAGGACGCTTTGGTTTTGTCGAGGTAGTATTGATAGCCGCCGGGATAATGCGTGAGGCGGCCGGCGTTGACGTGGACGACGTGATTGGCGAGCACCCGGATGAAATAAACGTCGTGACTGATGAAAATGAGCGTGCCTTTGAATTGCTCCAGCGCATACACCAGCGCGTCAATGCTGGTCATGTCGAGGTGCGTCGTCGGTTCGTCCATGAGCAACAGGTTGGGCGGGTCGAGCAGCAGTTTTACGAGCGCGAGGCGGCTTTTTTCGCCGCCGCTCAACACACTGACTTTTTTAAAAACGTCGTCGCCGCGAAAAAGAAAACTGCCGAGCAAGGTGCGGATGAATTGCTCCGTCACGCGCTGCGTGGTGTCCATCGCCTCCTCGAACACGGTGCGTTCCGGGTTCAACATCTCGACGCGATACTGGGAATAGTAACCGGCCTTGACGTTGTGGCCGAGCGTGCGCACGCCGGATTGCGGAACCAAAACTCCGGCCAGAATTTTCAGCAACGTGGATTTGCCCGCGCCGTTCGGGCCGACGAGGACGATTCGCTGGTCGCGTTCCGCCTTAAATTCCATGCCGCGATAAACCACATTTTCGCCATAGGCCTGATGAATGTCTTCGAGCGTGATGACTTTCTGGCCGCTGCGCAGCGGCTGTGGAAAATGGAAGCCGATTTTGCTTTGGTCGTTCACCGGCGCTTCGATTTTGTCCATACGCTCGATCTGCTTGAGCTTGCTCTGCGCCTGCGACGCCTTGCTGGCCTTGGCGCGAAAACGGTCGGCGAATTCCTGCAACCGCCCGATTTCACGCTGCTGATTTTTGTAGGCGGCGAGGAGTTGCTGTCCGGCGGCTTCGCGTTGCACCAGAAAACTGTCGTAATTGCCGCGATAACGCGTGAGCTTGCTCTGCCGGATTTCGACAATGCCGCTGACGATGTGATTCAGAAATTCGCGGTCGTGCGAGATGACCACAATCGCGCCAGGGTAAGTCATCAGATATTCCTGAAACCACAGCAAGGCTTCGAGGTCGAGATGGTTGGTCGGTTCGTCGAGCAGCAACAAATCCGGTTCCTGCACGAGCAACCGTCCGAGGTGCGCGCGCATGACCCAGCCGCCGCTCAATTCGCGCGCCGGACGATCAAAATCCTTTTCACGAAAACCGAGGCCGGCGAGAATCTGCTTCGCCTTCGCGTCGAGTTGATAACCGCCAAGTTCGTGAAAACGATTGTGCGCGTCGTCGTGAATTTCCGCGGCGTGATCCGCGGCGACGTGATGGTCGGAGTCCCACGCGAGGATGAGGCGGCGGAGTTTCACAAATTCCGGGGAAATCGCGGTGGCCAGTTCCATGACGGTTTCATCGCCGACCGGCGCGCTTTCCTGCGGCAGATAGCCGAGCACGACATTCCGTTCCTTCATCACCTTGCCCGAGTCCGCCGATTCCCCACCCAGGATGATGGAAAAGAGGGTGGACTTGCCCGCGCCGTTCGGACCGACCAGCCCGAGGCGGTCCTCACGGTTCAACTGCAACGTGACGTCGGCGAACAACACACGTCCGCCATACGCCTTGCTGATTTCTGAAAGAGTCAACATCGAAACGCGAGCTTAACCGAAATTCGGGCGTGAACACAAGGAGATGCGAGTTACGGCAGTGGTACAGTTTGAAAACTTGTTATTTGTTCGCAAGCGCCTGACCCCCAAATTCAAGCAGGATACCAAGTATATCCCAAAACAGGGGATCCGTCTGCACAGCATTTTTATCGGTCTGTTCTATTTCATCATGCAATGTCGGAAAATTTTCCGCTGGTGGACTTAAAGAGGCGCAACCACTGCTCATTAAGACCAGACCCATCAGTAGTATCGTCGCCAGTCTAGCGGACTTCATATCTTGCTCGCTTGCTACCTCGAATTTGCGCCTGGTCACAATAAAATCAAGCCACAAGAGCAACAATCTCTCCCAAGCCCCAAATGTGATCGGAAATGGCTGCTTCCATCGCTGGCGTCACGCGCAAGGTTTGTGAACGCGGGCAAAGCTGTAATGCATATTTGGGACACGAATTAAACGAAGCAGCGGTCCTTGCGGACGGCCAATGCGCCTAGCGGCGCCGGGGATGGGGTCTGGGGTCTGGGAGCGGGGAAAAAGAAAAACAGACACGGATGTGCCTGGCGGCGCAAAAAAATTGATCAGGGACGATGTGGAAGTCCTTGCGGACGGCCACCAGTCCCTACCGAAAATACGCGGACGGCCATTGCGCCTGACGGCGCGGGGATGGGGATGGGGTCCAGGAAATCGGGAACAAAAAAGAGCGGGAGCGCTGTCTCTACCTGCAAATTGATATAACACGCGGGTCATGTAATTTGAATTGAGCCGTTGAACCATTTTTTCCACACTCATCAAATCCTATGGGCGCACAATGGAAACAGGCCGGGCGCGAAATCAACGCGCACAAAAAAGGCCAGATGGTCGTCAAGCTGACCCGCGAAATCATGGTTGCGGCCAAACTCGGCGGGCCTGATCCCGACCTCAACGCGCGCCTTGCCGCCGCCGTCGAGAAGGCCAAGAAATCCTCCGTCACGAAGGACACCATCGAGCGCGCGATCAATAAAGGCGCGGGTCTCACCGCTGAAAAAGTGGTTTATGAAACGGTCGTCTATGAAGGTTTCGCGCCGCACAAAGTTCCGATCGTCGTCGAATGTCTGACGGACAACCGCAACCGCACCGCGCCGGAAATCCGCAATTTGTTCAAGGCCGGTTCGATGGGCCAGCCGGGCAGTGTCGCGTTTTTCTTCAATCACCTCGGCGTCGTCGAGGCCACTCATGCGGACGCGAACCGCGACGCGGAGGCCGATGCGATTGAAGCGGGCGCGCAGGAGATCGAGCCGCTCGAAGCCGATGAAATTCCCACCGGACACGCGGGCGCGCGCTTTCTCACCGAGATCAAAGACCTCGACCACGTTTCCAAGGCGTTGAAGGCGGCGGGCTGGAACGTGACGGCCTCGGAGATGCGCTATATCGCCAAGGAATTTCGCGAAGTGGATGCCACCGCGCGCAAAGAGGTTATTGATTTTCTCCACACACTCGATGACCACGACGACGTGCATCATGTCTATGCGGCGATGAAGTGAGCGGTTGAGTCGCTGCAACAGCGCTGCAGCGCCGCTGCATTGCTGCGGCAACGAGGCGGCAGTGGTGCGGCCGATGCGCCTGACGGCGCTGGGATGGGGTCTGGGGTCTTGGATATCGGGAACAAAAAAGAGCGGGAGCGCTGTCTCTACCAAAAATCTTCAAACGGAGACGCGGAGAGGGCGACAAAAAGGGAGGTCAACAGCTTCAACTCTTCGGCGGCGGGTTGGTTGAAGTTGCGCTGGCCTTGAACAAGCCTGCTTTTACAAACGGCGCCAGATATTGGCCGTAGCCTGCTTTTTCCATTTCTTCCACCGGAATAAATTTCAACGACGCGGAGTTGATGCAATAACGCAGATGCGTCGGCCCCGGCCCGTCGTCGAAAACGTGGCCGAGATGGGAATCGGCGTCCCGGGAGCGGACTTCGGTGCGTTCCATGCCGTAAGTATCATCGGTGTGTTCGACCACGTCCGTGCTGTTCAGCGGACTGGTGAAACTCGGCCAGCCGCAACCGGAATCAAACTTGTCCAGCGAGCTGAACAGCGGTTTGCCCGACACGATGTCCACATAAATGCCCGGCTGGTGATTGTCCCAATACTCGTTGCGGAATGGCGGTTCCGTGGCGCTCTCCTGGGTAACGGCAAACTGTTCGGCGGTCAGTTTTGTCTTTAACTCCGCTTCGCCCGGTTTTTTAAAATCGCTCATGTTGGTTGGTTGATAGGTTGAAAGATCCGCCGGTTCGGCGCGGCCTGCGCTGTGAATCATCGCAAAAATAACCGCCGCCAGCAACATTGCCGCCACGATGCCTGCAATTTTTATTGGTTGCATATCATTCTGACAGTTTTATTGCGATTGGTGTTCAATTGCCCGCCAGCGCGCGCCCGGCAAGCCAGCCGGTCGTCCACGCGGCCTGAAAATTAAACCCGCCGGTGATTCCGTCAATATCCAGCACTTCACCGGCGAAAAAAAGTCCGAGGCAAACCCGGCTTTCCATGGTCTTGAAATTGATTTCGTTCAAGCGGACGCCACCGCACGTCACGAACTCGTCCTTGTTCAGACTTTTTCCGGTTACGGCAAATTCCGAACGGAGCAATTGCCGGATGAGTGCGGGTTGCGCCGCGCGAGCGAGCGCCGCCCAACGCGTGTCGCGCATGATGCCGGACGCAATCACAAGCTGTTCCCAAAGCCGCGCGGGCAACGACGCGATGGGAAAATTGACGACGAGTTTCGCGGGTTGGGATTGCCGGCGCGCTTGAAATTCCGCCGCGAGTTTTTCTTCGGTCAAATGCGGCAGCCAGTTTATTTGCAGCGTGAAGTTGTAATTTTTTGTGTGCAGCTCGCGCGCGCCCCAGGCGGACAGACGTAAGATTGCCGGACCGCTCAAACCCCAGTGCGTCACGAGCAACGCACCACGTTCACGGAGTTTCGTTTCAGGAACGGACGCCTCGACAGTTTCCACTGAAACTCCGGCGAGTTCGCGCAACCACGGCGTCGCAATATGAAACGTGAAGAGCGATGGCACGGGCGGTTCCAGTGAATGGCCGAGCGAAACGGCAAGTTGACCGAGCGCAGGCGTGCGGCAACCGCCGGTCGCCAAAAGTAATTTGTCGCACGCCATCGTTTCACCGCTGGAAAGCATGAGTTCAAATCCGCCCTCCGGTTTTTTTGCGATGTGCTCAACACCACAATTTGTTTTCAATTTTACCCCCGCTTTATTTGCCGCATTGAGCAGGCAGTCAATGATGGTTTGCGAAGAGTCAGTCACGGGAAACATCCGCCCGTCACTTTCAGTTTTGAGTTTCACGCCGTGCTGCTCAAACCACGCGACGGTGTCGCTTGCCTGAAATTGTTTGAAGGGTGAGATCAACGCCCGCTCACCGCGCGGAAAGCGCGTCGTCAGTTCGCGGGCGTCGAAGCACGCATGAGTGACGTTGCAACGTCCGCCGCCGGAAATTTTCACTTTGGAAAGAAACTGCGAGGTTTTTTCGAGAATCAGAATCTCCGCGCCGCTTCGGCTTTCGGCACAGGCCAGCGCGGCAAAAAATCCCGCCGCGCCGCCGCCGACAATCACGATGCGTTCCGGATTCATCCGCGCGAAGATACCAAATCCACTGACTCAAAGAAATTCCCATTGGTCAAACATCGCCGCCTGACCGCAAGGCCGGCCGTCTTCCGTCAAAAGATTCCACACCGTCGCGCGGGCGATGCGAAAGCGCCGGCCGCCTTTTGAAATCCGCACACCCGAATAATCGTCAATGAAGCCGCGCTGCGTGACCACCGCCAGCAATCGTGCCCGCTCCCTGCGATTGGGCGCTTCGGCGGTGAGCCGCGACGGTGTGCGCGTCAATTCCTGCCACGACATTTCCCACAACGCCAATGCCGCGCGATTGCCGTAGTTCAAAACCGGGTCGGTTTCCGTGCCATGCGACACGACGACGAACGGCGCTTCAAAAACTTTTTGCGCCAGTTCCATCGGATCGGAAATGCCGGGCAGCAATTCGTGTCCTGTCCACTGTTTCAAGCTGTGCGCGAGGCAGGCCGTTTGGGCAATCACAAAGTCCGTTTCCCAAATCGAATTCATTGAAGCGCCGGAATCCATGCGTGCAGTCAACATGACCACAATATATTCGCGCCGCGACTGATTTCTGAAGATGAAATTTAGCTGAAGCCATTTATTTCGGTTTCCAACGCTCCGGCATTTATTGCTGCGAGGACAACACCACCAGCAATCAAACCATGTGTTCAGTTAACCGTAAAATCAATTGATGTAAAAAATGGCTTTCGGAAACGGCGGTCGATTTTAATTTCCACCAGCCTCGTAGACGAAATTCAGCGTGGACTATAGTCAGAGGACAGGTGGCGCGCATATCGCTACGATGTGTCGTGTGCGAGAAATTCAAAAATCATCCATCGGGCGCATTCTCCGCGCCAAGAGGGAAAATCTCGGAATTTCTCAGGAGGCTTTGGCCGAGATCGCTGATGTGGATCGTTCTTATGTGAGCATTCTCGAACGCGGTCTTAAAAGTCCGACGCTCGAAACGCTTGAAAAAATTTGTAAGGCACTTGGGACATTGCCGGAGCGCGTAATTGAGGAAGCGAGGAAGAAATAACGTGGCTGCCAAGCGACTTCCGAAACTTCCCGCCTTGCTTGGTCTGAAGATTTCCAAGACCGGCCAAACACGTGGCGCAGACGATGACGTTATTTATCAGAACCGTGTAAACCGTTCTAACACCGTCCTGATTCCTTACAAAAACTGGGAAGCGTGCGTTACCCCGAAGGATGGCACAACCAGCTACGAGAAAGGTTTTATTGTTCTGCTGCCGCCGTCGAAATACTTTGGCAATCCTAAAATCACCGAAGAATTAGCGGCCAAAGGATTGATTTTAGGCACGAATGTACTCGTTTCATATGAGACGCGAGAAGAATGGAACGCGAACAATCCAGAAGTTTTGGGATGGTTAGTGGCAACCAAAAGAAACGCGCCGCTCGGCGGAAATTATATCGCTCGTGTTCCTGCCAGAACAACAAAAGATAAGGCGAAAGCCAAAAAGATTATTTCCGGTTTTCACAAGACGAAACCCAAAGGTGCTGCTGCCGGTCGATTTTCGGTCGGCGGTGGCTGCAATCGCATAATCGAATCAACAATCCAAATTTAAGCATTTCGTAAAATTGTTATATGCTAAAATTCTTGGTGCGATTCCGGGAATCAAAGCGTAATCTCGAAGCATTAAAATATGAGTTCGAGAGAGTACGACTTCAAAAAAATCAAAACGGCCATTGAGCCGGAACTCGTTCTTTCTATTGCAAACGCCCTCGCCCATTTGTGATAGATGCGTCGAAGGAGTTCACAGATGTTTGGACTTTTCCGTCTGTGCGCCCGTACAAAGGCAAACACCCGGCGGAAAAGCCGGCAACAATGCTGGAACACGCAATCGAGGCGACAACTTTTCCCGGCGACATTGTGTTGGATTGCTTTGGCGGGGGCGGAAGTACAGCGCTCGCCGCATTGAAACTTAAACGCCGAACCGTCTCGATGGAGATCGAATCTCATTGGGTTGCCGAGATTGCATCGCGGATTGAAGATGCAGCCGTACATGATGTTCCTTTTGCACCGGCGCGGAATGGGAATGGTCATTTGTTGCCGAGAATCAACAGCAGTAAATCTCGTCAGTTGGCTTTGTTTTCTACCGGAAAATGACCTCCTGCCTTGTTGCGTTCTACGACATCGCGCATCCATACAAGAGTTCTAACTGTGAGTGCAGCAATGGTCTATGGGTCAGGGAGTCCAAAACGGACACCAATTTTCGTGTCCGGCGTGGATTAAGAGTAACGGGCGGTTGAAAACCGGCCACTCCGAGGTGCTTTATTCATATCAACTTTCTTGATGCAAGCAAGGGGCTTTTTAATTACTTCATCTCTGCATAGGACTCCGCGCAAATGGCGGTCAGCATGGGACAAAGGCGTCATCGCAGAGTTGGCTGCATGTGCTGGTTCGGTTCGGATATCTACGATTCCCTCTTTTCCGCCTTCCGACCGCGATGTTCTTGTTCGGCGGCGCGTTTCAACCGCAAGATCGAATCAGCCGGGCCTTCCTTCAATCCGCGGCTGAGCAGGATGCGCATGAGCCGACCTCGCCAGCCGCCCGGGAAACCAAAATTGCAATGGTAGTTGACGCGACATCGCCCGTCCTCAAGCGGAACGCAGTCCAGCGCCTCGTGAACCGTCATGCCAAGTGACAGCCTCACGTCCATCTCAAACTTGTAATGCGTCTCGTCGATGAGGGTGTATTCGAAAGAGCCACCAAGATGCAGCCAGCGTTTCCAACCAACCGCCTCACCGAGCATGCGCTGGCCCTTGACCGCCGGCCCCGGCGGCTCGACACTGATGACGCGAAAGTCAAAGATACTGCCCCAGCCGGAGAGGTCGGTGAGCAGTTTCCACACGACGCCGACCGGCGCCTCGACGATCTCAGTGGGACAAGCCAGGTAATTCGTCGTCATCATCGGGAGCGAGTTTCGTTGGTGGTTGGCCAAATTTTAATTATCCAACTGCCGGTTCGTATATTGAAACATAAAATCCGGGCCCTCCGGGCCGCGTCCGTCCGATCCAACTTCGTTTTTAAACCGGCGCTTACAACCATGCGGCCAATATGCCCGATTTGCGGTGAAAATCGAGCGTTGTCCATAATCCGTCAGCAGCAAAGTAAAACGAGCAGAACCGGAAAGCGAGCCTTGGCTCTGCGTCTCAGCGTCTCTGCGGTTAATCTTCTTTTCTGCTTTCCCAATTTCTGCTTTTTTAAGCGGATGCAACGTCTCATCGAAGGCGTCCACAAGTTCCGTAACGACGAATTCGGCAACTACCGCCGCCTCTTCCGCAAACTGTCGCGGGAAGGCCAGAACCCGCACACGCTCTTTATTACCTGCTCGGATTCGCGCGTGCTGGCCGAACTCATCACCCAGAGCCAGCCGGGCGATTTATTCGTCGTTAAAAACGTTGGTAACATCGTTCCGCCCGCCAATGTGCGCGGCGACACCAACTCAACCGCCGCCGCGATTGAATTCGCCGTGGAAAACCTGCGCGTCAGCGACATTGTCATCTGCGGTCATTCCCAATGCGGCGCCATATCCGCGCTGCTGGCGGATACGCCCGTCAGCGATAACACCCCGCATCTGCGCGACTGGTTGCGCCTGGCCACACCCGTGCTGAATACGTTGAAGAAGGACTACGAACATCTCCGCCATGCGGGCGAACGCGAAACTGCCGCCGCCGAGGAAAATGTCCTGTTCGGACTCGAAAATTTGCACAGTTACCCGTGCGTGCAGGAGCGACTAGTCGCCGGAACGCTGCAATTGCACGGCTGGTTCTTCAAAATCGCCGCTGCCGAGTTGTTTGCCTACAATCCGGAATCCCGCCAGTTTACTCCACTGGTTAGTGAAGGTTGACGGATTCGGTTCCCACTCGTTTTAAGCGGCAATTTTATTTCCGTTTGATTTTCTTGAATTGAAATAGATTTGAATTCCGCCGCAGCTTTCGCAGAATCAACCTCAGGGAATTTTTTCCCGATGCTGCAAATGGATTTTCCCATTTCATTCCGGCCAAAACTGATTGACGCGCTCAAGGATTATTCGGCGCAAAAGTTTTATGCAGATTTGGCTGCGGGTCTGACGGTGGGCATCGTCGCGTTGCCGCTGGCAATGGCGCTGGCGATTGCGTCCGGCTTGAAACCGGAGATTGGAATTTTCACCGCGATCATCGGCGGACTTTTGGTTTCGTTGCTTGGAGGGTCGCGGGTCCAGATCGGCGGACCGGCGGGCGCGTTCGTGCCGCTGCTGGCACCGATTGTGATGTTGCACGGGACGGAGGGGCTCGTTGTC
This sequence comes from Verrucomicrobiota bacterium, assembly GCA_050015635.1. Taxonomy (GTDB): domain Bacteria; phylum Verrucomicrobiota; class Verrucomicrobiia; order Limisphaerales; family UBA11358; genus UBA11358. The sequence continues at coordinate 2,589 of JBEKBA010000061.1, read as the reverse complement.
TGCACGTTGATGGCGGGTGTGATTTTGATTGTGCTGGGTGCGAGCAAATTGGGCACGCTCATAAAATTTATTCCTTATCCCGTTGTCACCGGATTCACGAGCGGCATCGCGATCATCATATTAAGCACGCAAATCCGCGACTTCTTCGGGCTGCAAATAAAGTTGCCAGCGGATTTCATCGGCAAACTGCGGGCGCTGGCGGAAAGTTTTCAACCGAATTGGGCGACGGTTGTTCTGGCAACGCTCGCGACACTGGCGATATGGTTTTGGCCGAAAAAACTGGGACGACGTTTACCCAGTTCGATTGCGGTTGTGGTGTTGGTCACGGCGGCGTCTGTGTTTTTTCACTTCAACGAAAAGTTTGGAATTCAAACGCTCGGCACGATGTTCGGTGAAATGCCGCGAAGTCTGCCGGCGCCACACTGGCCGTCGTTGCCGTTCGATGAGTGGCGCGCGCTGCTGCCCGCAGCGATGACCATTGCGGTTTTAGGTGCGATTGAGTCGCTGCTTTGCGCCGTTGTGTCTGACGGTATGATTGATGATCGGCACGACTCGAATCAGGAATTGATGGCGCAGGGAATCGCGAATGTGACAATGGGAATTTTCGGCGGGATGCCGACAACGGGCGTGATTGCGCGAACCGCGGCCAGTGTCCGTTGCGGCGCACAAACGCCGGTGGCGGGAATCATTCATTCGCTAACGCTGCTGTTGATTTTGCTCGTGGCCGCGCCATTGGCAAAAGATATTCCGCTCGCAGCATTGAGCGCGGTGCTGGTGGTGGTCGCGTTGCGGATGGGCGAGTGGCATCAGTTTGTGCGGCTGAAGCGGTGGCCGAAAAGCGACGTGATGATTTTTTTGTGCGCGTTTGGTTTGACCGTCACCGTGGATTTGCCGACGGCGGTGGGCGCATCGCTGATTCTGGCGTCGGCGTTGCTCGTAAAGAGACTTTCAGAGGCGACGAATGTCACGCCGGATGAAGCGGTCACCCATGTGAATTCACCGGGGCAAACGACGGCGGGCAAAAACATTCCCGACGGCGTGGTGGTGTTCCGGATTTTCGGCGCATTCTTTTTCGGCGCTGCAGATAAATTGGAAACGTCGCTGCGGCGCGCGGGTCAATTGCCCGACGTTTTAATTTTGCGGATGCGCGACGTGCTGGTGCTGGATGCGACCGGCCTCGATGCGCTGGAGGATTTGATGGAGAAATTGCGGAAGCACAAAAAGGAATTGATTCTTTGCGCGCCGCATTCGCAGCCGCTGTTCGCCTTGACGCGTGCTGGATTCATTGACCGGGTCGGCATGGATAATATCTGTGGCGATATTGATTCGTCGCTTGAACGCGCACGGAAAATTCTGGCGACGAAACATGGCGCGAAGGATATCGTCTCAAAAATCTAGGTTCAGGGGATTTGGATTAACAGTTTTTATGACTTCGTTAAAACAAAATTGAACGGACACCCAACGAGTTAAAAGGGGCATGAATTGGTTGGCTATGAAATTTCTTGTCATCCTCCTGGGGCTGGGTTCTGTCGCCATCGTCTCCGCTGCCAACTGGCCAGCAAGGGTATTCGCGCCTTATATGTATATCGGGGCAGGGGATAATTTCCAACTGACGCAGTGCGATGACGCGTGCGGGCAGAAATTTTATACCCTAGCCTTCATTATCGCGGACGACCAAAAAAATCCAGCATGGGACGGGCGTTTCCCAATGGGGAAAAATCTTTATGCCAATCAAATCGCAGCGATTCGCAACCGCGGCGGTGATGTGATGGTCTCCTTTGGTGGCGCCGGCGGAACGGAACTGGCCATTGTCGAAACGAACGCAGAGGCCCTGGAGGCAAAGTATCAGTCAGTCATTGACCGTTACAAATTGACGTGGCTCGATTTCGACATTGAAGGAGATTCCTTGTCCGATACGGAAGCCAACCAGCGGCGGAATGCGGTTCTCGCCAAACTTCAGGCCAAAAATACTGGGTTGATCATTTCCTATACTTTACCGGTTGATCCCAATGGCATCTCCGATAAATCACAGAGGGTTCTTGCCGACGCGAAAGTCAAAGGCGTCAAAGTTCATTCCGCCAACCTGATGACCATGGATTTTGGCGAGCAATTTTCCAAAGGCAAACGGATGAGCGATGTTTCCATTGCCAGCGCGCTCAAGGCGTATGAACAATGCCAGAAAATTGATCCGGCAATTCAAATTGGTCTTACACCGATGATTGGCCAGAACGACGAACGCGGGGAAATTTTCACGCTGAACGACGCGAAGATACTGCAAAAATGGGCGGAAACACAGCCATGGATTTGTACGCTTTCGTTTTGGGCGAGTAACCGCGACGCCGGCAAGACCGGCAACAAAAGGAACGACAATGATACCAGCGGCATCCAACAAAAGCCCTGGGACTTTACGCTGATTTTCAAGCCGTTTACGACCGACCGCTGAAGCGGCAGGAAACACTTTGCCATCTTTAGAGCATTTCCATCAATTCTGTAGCGTGCGCCTGCGGCCCCTATAGGTTAGCGGTGTTTTTGGCTTTTGGCGGCGGTCCTTGCGGACGGCCACCACCATTAAAAATGACACCTTATGCT
>JBEKBA010000060.1:0-16748 GCA_050015635.1 Verrucomicrobiota bacterium | reverse complement strand
ACAAATTCAGCAAGGGGCTGGTCTTTCGCCGATGGCTTGCTCGCCGTCAAAGACAACGACTCCTTAAAACCAATGCAATTCATCATTGAGCGTTGACGTAAAAAATACTCACATCGCCAGCCACGATTACGCGACGCGGTTGAAAATTTTCGCGACTTGCGCGTTGGGTTATAGCGTCAGCTTTCGCTCGTCGCGCCGGAAATAATGCACCAACAGATCTGGTCGGGCAACCGGTACAATGATAGGCAAAATTATGTGAAATGGCGTTGTGCGCGCTGTTGCGTGTTACTAGTATTTTCCCGCGATCCATAAAAAATTAAAACAACTTTTCCAAATATTAATAAAATACTTTCGAAAGGCGTGCACGATTTGCTCGTGTTTAAACATTAAATGATTATTAATTTAAAACACTTTGAAGTCTGGTTCGTCACTGGCAGTCAGCGTCTCTATGGACCGGAAACTCTCAAAGCTGTCGCGAAACATTCTCAGGAAATCGCCAGGGCACTCGATGTCGCGCCCGTGATTCCAGTGAAAATCGTCTTCAAGACCGTCCTCGCCACGCCGGACGCCATCACGGAACTCTGCCAGGCCGCAAACAACGCCGCAGAGTGCATCGGCCTCATCACTTGGTGTCACACGTTCTCGCCGTCGAAGATGTGGATCAACGGGCTGAAGCAGCTTCGCAAACCCGTCGCACATCTGCACACGCAATACAATCGCGACATTCCGTGGGCGACGATTGACATGGATTTCATGAACTTGAACCAGGCCGCGCATGGTGACCGCGAGCACGGTTTCATCTGGAGCCGGATGCGGTTGAATCGTAAAGTGATCGTTGGTTTCTGGCAGGAAAAATCAGTGCAGCAGAAGCTTGGTTCGTGGGCGCGCGCCGCAACGGCGTGGGCCGACTGGCAGACCGCGAAATTCTGCCGCTTCGGCGATAATATGCGCGAAGTGGCCGTGACCGAAGGCGACAAGGTTGCCGCGCAGATGAAATTCGGCTTTTCCGTCAACGGTTATGGCGTCGGTGATTTGGTGAAACTCGTCAACGCGGTTTCGGAAAAGGACATTGACGCGCTCGTCAAAACTTATGAGGCGACTTACGAAATTTCTGTCGACCTTCGCAAAGGCGGCAAGCGCCATAAATCCGTCCGCGAAGCGGCGCGCATCGAAATCGGCTTGCGTGTGTTTCTCATTAACGGCGGATTCAAAGGGTTCACGACGACGTTTGAAGATTTGCACGGGCTCGTCCAATTGCCCGGCCTCGCGCCGCAGCGATTAATGGCGTCCGGTTACGGTTTTGGAGCGGAAGGCGACTGGAAGACTGCCGCACTCGTCCGCGCGATGAAAGTCATGGCCACTGGATTGAAGGGCGGCACGTCCTTCATGGAAGACTATACTTATCATTTGCAGCCGGGTAACAAACTCGTTCTCGGCGCACATATGCTGGAGATTTGTCCGAGCATTGCAGATGGCAAAGCGTTGTTGCAGGCGCATCCGCTTGGCATCGGCGGCAAAGCCGATCCAACACGGCTCGTCTTCAACACTATGGAGGGCGCGGGCTTGAATGTCGCGTTGATGGATCTCGGCAACCGATTTCGTCTGCTCCTGCACGAAGTGGACGTTGTCAAAACTCCGCAACCGATGCCCAAACTGCCCGTCGCGCAAGCCGTTTGGCAATGCCGTCCAAATTTCGAAGACGCGTGCGCCTCGTGGATTTACGCGGGCGGCGCGCATCACACCAGCTTCAGCCAGGCCGTGACCATGGAAATGATCGAGGACTTTGCGGCCATCGCTGACATTGAGCTTGCAATCATTGACGCAAAAACCAACGTGCGCGACTTCCAACAGACATTGCGCAACAACGAAGTTTATTACACGCTGCGCAGCTGTTTCATCGCCTAAAACACATGAGCGCTCAATACACGATCAGTCTTGATTACAGGGAAAACTCCGTTCGCACACTGGTTGATGACACCACCAATGGGAGCGAAGTCGGCACCACTGTTTGGGATTATGAGCATGGAACAGCGGGCGTGGTCTTGTTGTGCGATCCGAACATCGCCCGGCGGCATTCGGCTGATTATGTCAATGGCGCATCTGGAAGATTTTGGCTTGCGTTTTAAGCACCCGCACGAAAAGCTGTTGATTTATTATGCAAGCACAGGACGCATCAACATTCATTTTTTCCGAACTCTGGCCGTGGGTCGAGACCAACCTCAAACGCATTGGCATCGGCATCGGCATTGCCGCTACAGTGGCCTTTTTAATTTCGTTTTATTTTTGGCGGCAAGATCAAAATGAAATTGTTGCAGGTCGGGCGTTGACACAACTGATCGTTTCCATTCCGCCGAATATCAACGCCAGCCAACTGGCCGACTCGTATCTGCAAATCGCCAACGGACATCCCAACACGCGCGCCGCACAACGCGCGTTGTTGCAAAGTGCGACGGTGTTGTTCACCGCAGGCCGATATGCCGACGCACAGACTCAATTCGGACAATTTCTCGATGCGCACCCCGATAGCCAATTTTCAAGCCAAGCCGCACTCGGCGTGGCCGCCAGTCTCGAAGGCCAGGGCAAAACGGATTTGGCAGCCGGTGCTTATCAAAAAGTCATAAACGGATTCGACGACCCGATGGCTGCCGACAGCGCGAAATTCGCCCTTGCTCAGATTTATGAATCGCAGGGTAAAGTGTCCGACGCACTGAATTTGTATGAAGATGTCGCGGGCACCAACCCGAACAATTCGCTCGGCTCTGATGCCGAAGCCGAGTTGCGCGTGATGGAATTGAAAGCGAAGCTGCCGCCAACTTCATCTGCAACTGCTCTATCTAATTCGTTCAATTTAAGCCGCTAACTCATGAATCTCACGATCATTGGCACGGGTTACGTCGGCCTTGTCACCGGAACTTGCTTCGCCGAAGTCGGCCATAACGTCATTTGCGTGGACAATGACGCCGTCAAGATCAAATTGCTTCAATCCGGCGGCATTCCGATTTACGAACCCGGCTTGGAAGAACTCGTGAAGAAAAATGTCGCCGCCGGACGGCTTTTATTTACGAACAGTACGGTGGAAGGCGTTCAAAAGTCAGATGTGATTTTTATCGCCGTGCCGACGCCGCCGCATCCGGATGGCTCGGTGGATTTGAGTTTCATCGAGAAAGTTGCACGCGACATCGCCGCCGCCATGACCGATTACAAAATCGTCGTGGACAAAAGCACCGTGCCAGTTAAGACCGGTGAAAAAGTCGCGGAGACAATCAAACGCTATTGTCCGGCAAAGGTTGAATTTGACGTGGTGAGCAATCCTGAATTTTTGCGCGAAGGTTTTGCAGTGGATGATTTGATGAAACCCGACCGGGTCGTCATCGGCGTGCGCTCGCAGCGTCCAGTCGCGGCGATGAACAAAATTTACACGCCGTTCAACGCGCCGATCATCATCACTGACATCAATTCCGCCGAACTCATCAAGCACGCGGCCAATTCATTTCTTGCGCTGAAAATTTCCTACATAAACGCTATTGCCACCGTCTGCGAGGCGGCGGGCGCAAACGTGCAGGAAGTCGCCCAAGGCATCGGCTTGGACGAACGCATTGGCCGCCGCTTTCTGAACGCGGGCATCGGCTTCGGCGGCAGTTGCTTCCCGAAAGACTTGAGCGCCTTCATCAAAATCGCCGAGCAAATCGGTTACGATTTCCGACTGCTCAAAGAAGTCCAGCATATCAACACCAGTCAGATGGACCGGTTCCTCAAAAAAATCACCGACATACTATGGGTGTTGAAGGACAAAAAAATTGGCGTGCTCGGCCTCTCCTTCAAGCAAAACACTGACGACGTGCGGATGTCTCCGGCAATTGACCTTTGCCAGCGCCTGCAAAGGGAAGGCGCGACATTGCGCGTCCACGATCCAAAAGCAATGGATAAGGCCAAGGGGATTTTGACCAATGTGACTTATGTGGACGACATGAACGTTGTGGCTGAAGGTTGCGACGCGCTCGTCGTCGCGACGGAATGGGATGAGTTCAAAAAGCTCGATCTCGAACGCGCCCGCAAATCACTCACGCATCCGATCATGTTCGATGGCCGCAACCTCTTCGACCAGGCCGAAATGGAAAAGCTCGGCTGGATTTACAAAAGTGTCGGGCGGTAAAAATCAAATTGATGTTGCCGCCGCGCTGATTTTTTGCGAAGGCAAACTGCTCATTGCCCAACGTCACGCAAGCGCGCATCTCGGCGGATTTTGGGAATTTCCCGGCGGCAAACGCGAAGACAACGAAATTTTTGAAGAATGTCTCGTCCGCGAAATCCACGAGGAACTCGGCGTGAAAATTTCCGTCGGCGAACCGTTTGAAGAAATCACCCACGTTTACCCGGAGAAAACCGTTCGTCTGAAATTTTTTATCTGCAAAATGATTCGCGGCAAACCGCAACCGATCGGCTGCGCGGCATTTAAGTGGATTGGAAAATCAGAATTGGCCAATTACAAATTCCCCGCCGCAGACGCACAATTGCTGCAAAAATTACGCGTTCACACTTTCCCGTAAACTTCCTCAACCACCTGTTTGAAATTATTTTCGCCCGGATTGACGATGGCAATCTCACGTTGGGCATTTTCCACTGAATCGCTCGCGTGCGCCGCGTTGACGGTGATGTTCGAGCCGAATTCACGGCGGATTGAGCCGGGCGGTGCCTTGGACGGATCGGTCGGGCCAAGCACGTCGCGGATTTTGCGGACGGCACCCACGCCTTCATATACCAGCGCGATGCACTTTTGCGTGCCGGGCTTTTGGCGATCCTCTTCTGAAGTGCATTCAGACGGCGTGCGACCGGACATGAAACGCATGATCACGTCAAATTGATTGTCACCGTGCAACGGGCCAAGTATGTCGCCCAGGGTTTTTTGTTCTGCGGCCGGAATTTTGAAAGTGAATTCTTTTTCCAGGACCGTTTTCGCGCGTTCGCTGACACCTTCCTTCAGTTTCGTGCGCAACACTTCGCGAACGGGTCCGTAAAACTCCATCGCCTGCGCCACGCTCATGTGCAGCACCTTGACACCGACGATGTAAAGTCCTGCGCGCGAAAAAAAATCAATGACGTTGCCCGGGCGCCCCGTTGCAAAATTAAAATTGTCCGGTTTGATGAGTACCAGGGTGCGTTCGGGCGTTTCATTGGGCGAATAAGTGATGACATTTTCCAACAAGCCGCCGTCGCTGTCGGAATGGCGCGCCCACAATTTCAATTTCGTGTCGGCTTCCTGTTCGTTCGGCGCGGCGAGTACGGCAGGTTCAAAATAACGGACATGACCGTCATTCTCGTCCATGATTAAATCGCTGTAAGTGTCGCGGATGGTTTCCCCGCCGCGACGGTCGGGACTCAGGTTGCCGACCACCAAACGGACTTTTCGCACCGCATCGTCGCCGCGAAAAACCAGCATCATTACGCGGCGGCGGCGGCCTGTCTTCGGGTCGTGGGAAAGATTTTCGAGAACGTAATCGCGAAGCAATTCCTGAATTTTTCGATCCTGAGTGTCGTGCGCGGAAACGATCGTCTCGGCATATTGTTTCACCAATTCCGCACTCGGCGCGAACATCCGCATCGCAGCCAGATCTAGGCCGGTGCGCGAGATGAGCCGGCTCATGATGCCACCGTTGCGCGATTTATAGAGCGAATAGGGAGTGAGGATGACGTAGGCGAGCTGTTGGGACATAATTAGCTCGTGGCCGGAGGATTGGGAATTGCAGCCGGAGCAACCTTGCCGCCCAAAATCTTGAACATCACCGTGCCGCAGGTCGGGCACTTGCCTTTGATGGCCTTGCGGCCGTTTTTCATCGTCTCCTCAACGCCGTTGGCGATTTCCTTCTTGGCCTTGCACTTGACACAATATCCTTCAGCCATAAAACTTTTACCGTCCGCGCTTCATGCCCGTACGGTGCCCATAGCTTACCAAGCCAGATTCAGAGCGCAACTCGGAAAAGGAAGCGGCAAAAGTAATTGAAATTCAATAACTTATAAGGTATTTGCTGATAAGTTTCGGTCGAATTCTGAAGCAGGAAAAACCATGTCTTCCAAATGCAGTTTTATTAATTCCGTGTTGATAAGGTCTTTGTGAATCGGTAAAAAAAACGGTTGTTTATTCCGAAGCCGCCGAATGCAACAAGGATCAGCTTCTAGCCTTTTCCGACTTCTTCGCGTGGAACAGGTCTGGATTGATCGGAAGCATGGACCTGTCTTGAACAATTTATTTTGTCGTCGCCTGTTTCCTCAATTCCGTTTTCAAAATTTTTCCGGTCGCATTTTTGGGCAGCGCAGGCAGGAAAATGATTTGTTTCGGCGCTTTGTAGTCGGCCAGTTGGCTGCGGATGAATTGCAGCAGCTCTATTTCGTCGAGTGTCTGCCCTTCCGCCGCCGCGACGAACGCCACAGGTTGCTCTCCGCGCCGAGAGTCCGGCACACCGATGACCGCCGCTTCGCGCACGCCCGGAAACTGATAAATCACTTCCTCAATCTCGCGTGGATAGACGTTGATGCCGTTGACGAGCAGCATGTCCTTCTTGCGATCGGTGATGTAATAGTAGCCGTCGGCGTCGCGATTGCCCACGTCGCCGGTCAGTAGCCAGCCATCGCGAAATACTTTTTTCGTTTCTTCGGGCTGATTCCAATAGCCTTGCATCACGTTGCCGCCACGCACGCAAATCTCGCCGGTCTCGTTCACGCCCAGCATTTTTCCCGACTCGTCCTGTACGCTCATTTCCACGTTCGCAATCGGAATACCAATCGAACCGGCTTTGCGCACGCCTTTCAGCGGATTTTTGGAAACGACCGGACTCGCCTCGCTCAAACCGTAACCTTCGATGAGCGGCACGCCGAATTTTTCCTCAAATTCTTTCAACGTCTGCATCGGCAATGGCGCGGAACCGCTGATGAAAATGCGCAATGGCAGCGGGGTGGGCAGTTGCGCGCCAAGCAGCATCCGGTAAAAAGTTGGAACCGCGGGCAGAATCGTCGTGCGCCGCGAAAAGATTTCCTGCAACATCGCGCGCGGCGGATGCAACGATTTCACCAGCACGATTGAGCTGCCGGTGGTAAACGGCAGAAAAATCCCCACCGTCATCATGTAGGTGTGAAACATTGGCAGCAGCACGGCAAAACAATCATCGGGCACGGATTCCAGCACGATGCGGCAGCTATTGACGTTGTGCAGCAGGTTGCCGTGCGAAAGCATCGCGCCTTTTGGCCGACCCGTTGTGCCCGAAGTGTAAATGATGACCGCCAAATCATTTTCGGAACACGAAGATGGGGAATGCAAAATGGAGGATGGGTTGAGCGCTGCGAATTCTCCGGTTTGAAAAAACTTGAGCGTTGCCCTCGCTGCTTTGAGATCCTGTGAGTGTGCGCCCAATTCCGCGTCCGTGATCACGACATCAATCCCGCCGTCGTTCAAAATATAAGTGACCTCCGTGGGCTTGAGAAAATTATTAACCGGCACAACCACCGCGCTGATTTGCAGAATGCCAAAAACGCACGCCACAAATTCCGGGCAGTTTTTTAGCCAAAGCGCAACGCAGTCGCCGGGTTTCACACCGAGTTTATTTTGTAAATGACCCGCGACTTTGAGCGATTGCGAATGAAGTTCAGCGTAGGAAATTTCCTGTTCGCCGTAAAAGATGGCGGTTTTTTGCGCGTGTCTTCCTGCGCAGTTGGCAAAGGCAATGGCAAGATTCATGCTCGAATGTTAGAAAGCAAACATTGTTATGCAAGAATGCAAATTGCATCGCGTTTTCTTTTCCGACATTCTATTACCAGAATAATTTTGGCGTGATTGACACCGACGAACAACTTGCCGCGCTGCTGCCGAAACTTCGTACCGCCCGATGGATCGCGCTTGACACCGAAGCCGACAGTCTGCACGCATATCCCGAAAAAGTCTGCCTGATCCAAATCAGTACCGCCGATGGCGACGAATTGGTTGACCCGCTCGCGCAAATAAATCTCGATCCACTGTTTGATGCGTTCAACGCCCACGAACTTATTTTTCACGCGGCGGATTATGATTTGCGCCTGCTGGAAAAACATCATCGATTCACACCGTCCGCGATTTTCGACACGATGCTCGCCGCGCGGCTTTTGGGCGAACGACAATTCGGTTTGAGCGCACTCGTTGAAACATTTCTCGGTGTGAAACTGGACAAAAGTTCACAGAAAGCCGACTGGGCACAGCGGCCATTGACCGACCGGATGAAAATTTACGCGCGCAACGACACGCTTTATTTGAAACCGCTCGCCGGGAAATTAAAATCCGCGCTCGAAACCAAAGGCCGCCTCGCGTGGCACCAGGAATCCTGCGCACGGTTGATTGTGGAATGCTCTCAACCGCCTGTTGCGGACGCGGATTCCGTCTGGCGCATCAAAGGCAGTCACACGTTGAGCCGCCCGGCCCTCGCCGTCTTGCGCGAGCTTTGGCAATGGCGCGAGCGCGAAGCCATCGCCGCCAACCGCCCGCCGTTTTTCATTCTCTCGCACGAAAAAATAGTAAATATCGCCGCTGCCGCGGCAGCACATCATCCGTTTGAAAATCTTTTGCCGTCGCGAACGTCACCGCGCCGCCGCGAAAGTTTGATTGACGCAATCAAGGCCGGACTCGCCGTTCCGCACCATCAACAGCCGGAAATCATCCGGCACAAATTTCATCGCCCGACAGAAGCGGAGTTCCACCGCTTCCGCGAATTGCAAAAGCGTCGCGACGCGCACGCTCACAAGCTCGGCATTGACTCGACGCTCATCGCCAGTAAAGCGACTCTCGGCGATTTGTCCCGCGATTGGGATAGGCACGCGCCTCAATTGATGAATTGGCAGCATGAATTGTTGAAATAATTTCCTGATTACCGCACCACTTCAAACGCAAAGCCTTTCAGGTATTCCGTTTCCGGAATCATCGGGATGATCGGATGGTCGGGAGATTGTGCGTAAGTTGCCACGCGGCGCAAAATCCGGCGCGTGTCGAATGCCGCCGAAAGTAATGAATCCTGAAACAATTCCGCATGCACATGATGCGAACAGCAGAAGGTCGCCAGTGTGCCGCCGGGTTTCAACAGCTTCAATGCACGCAGATGAATTTCCTTGTAGCCGCGCAAAGCATCCGGCACGGACGCGCGGTTGCGCGTGAACGACGGCGGGTCGAGAATGATGAGGTCGAAACGTGGAATGACTTTTTCGTGCGGCTTTACTGCGGTCGCGGTTTTCAGCCAGTCAAAAACGTTGATCGCTTCAAATGAACATTTTTCCGCAAGGCCGTTTGCCGCGGCATTCCGCTTGGAAGCTTCAATCGCGTCCGCGCTTTGGTCAAGCAAGTGGACGTGTGCCGCGCCCGCCCGCGCCGCGTGCAGACCGAAGCCACCAAGAAAACTGAAGCAATCCAAAACCTGCGCGTCCTTGGCAAATTGCGACACAGCTTGGTAATTCGCCTGCTGATCAAGATACATTCCGGTTTTGTGACCACCGATCAGATCAGTCTCAAATTTCAAGCCATTCAAGTTCACGGGAACTGGCGCTTTCAATTCGCCGTATAAGACCCCGTTGGCTTCAGTCAAACCTTCAAATCTCCTGGATGCCACATCACTGCGTTCGAGAATGGCACGCGGCGAAAAGATTGTTTGCAGCGCGGCGACGATTTGCGATTTCCGCTGGTCCATGCCGAGCGAGGAAATCTGAACGACCAGCACATCTTCATACTTATCCACGATAAGGCCGCTCAAAAAATCACTTTCGGCGTTGATGGCGCGGAATGAAGTCGCATCCGGCAGATATTTTCGCCGGACGGCAAGCGCGGCGCGGATTCGTTCCTCAAAAAACTTTTCGCTCACTTCAACGCGCTCCGGCGAAAGTATGCGCACATTGATTTTTGACTTTGAATTAAAAAATCCGACCCCGAGCAGGCGCTGGCGATGATCTTTGACTTGAACGAGTTTGCCGTCGGCGACGGGCGTGGTGAGCCGTAGAATTTCACTGTGGTAAATCCACGGATGCCCCGCCACAATGCGGTCGGCTTCGCCGGGTTTGAGCAGCACAGTTGGTAGTGAATCCATGGTTTGTAAACAGTTGGCCGGAATTCCGGCAAACGCAGATAAGGCCATAATTTAACTGACAAAAAAAGACAAGTTTTTGATGCGTCAATTGTACACGCCGGTTAGTTTGGGCGAAGGATTTTGAAATGGCATTTTCATTTATTTTTCTGGGCAGCGGTACATCGCAAGGTGTTCCCATCATCGGCAAGGAGTATCCGCCGGAATTTCTGGCGAACCCGAAAAACCATCGCACCCGGCCTTCGATTTACGTTGAAACGGAAAAAACAAAAATCGTCGTGGACACAACCCCGGAATTTCGCGTGCAATGTCTGCGCGAAAATATCCGTTGGCTCGACGCGGTGATTTTCACGCACGCACACGCCGACCACATTATGGGTTTGGACGATTGCCGCCGCTTCTGCGATTTGCGCGCAGGCGCGCTGTCAATTTATGCGAATGCGGAAACGATGGATTCGCTCAGGCGCGTTTTTATTTATGCCTTCGACGGACGCCCGATTCCAAAGGGTTATTTTCATCCCGAACCGCACGTCATCAGCGGACCTTTCACACTCGGCGATCTGGAAATCGTTCCCCTCCCTTTGCCGCACGGCTTGATGACGACAAACGGATATCTGTTCGTGCAAAATGGAAAAAAACGGCTCGCGTATTTGAGCGATTGCAAGGAGGTTCCACCCGATGCTTTGGAAAAAATTCGCGGCGTTGAAGTCGCCGTGCTGGATGCCCTTCGTCCGAAGCCGCATCCAACGCATATGTGCCTTGATGAAGCGTTGACCGCAGCGCGGCGTATTAACGCGGCACGGACGTATTTTACACACCTGACCCACGATTACGATCACGACAAGGCGCAGGCTGAATTGTCCGACGGCATCCTGTTCGCCCATGACGGCTTGAAAATTTCTTGTAACGATTCGCCGAATTGAAGGTCAAATGACCGGCATGAAAAAAATCTGGATTCGATTCATGATTTTCATTTTCACGCTTGCGCCGATTTTAGTTTACGCCGGCGGCGATGAAGTTGTCGTTATTTACAACACGCGCGTGGCCGCTTCCGAAGATGTCGCAAGGCATTATGCGGAGGTTCGTCATGTGCCCAAAAATCAGATTTATGGTTTCTCACTGACTGCAAACGAGGAAATGTCGCGCGACGAATTCCGCGATTCACTCCAAATGCCGCTCGCGCGCCGGCTCAAATCCGACGGCCTCTGGCGATTCGGCCCCGTGAAGGTTCCGGCGACCAAAGGCCGCCCGGAGCGCATCGAACAGCGCGTCGTCGCATCAAAAATCCGTTATGCGGTCTTGTGCTACGGTGTCCCGTTGAAAATTGCACCTGATGCAGGCGTGTATGAACCCATCGCGGAAACAATGAAGCCCGAATTGCGGCGTAACGAAGCTGCCGTGGATTCGGAACTGGCCTGGCTGCCGTTGGTGCGGATGGACGTGCCGCTTTCGGGCCCGTTGCCGAATTGGACTTATGGCGTCACCAACGCGGCGCTTTTGAATCCCACAAACGGCATTCTGCTGGTTGCGCGACTTGACGGTCCGAGTGCCGGTATCGCCAACGGGCTGGTGGACAAGGCGCTGGAGGCGGAAACCAATGGTTTGTGGGGGCGTGCTTATTTCGACGCGCGCGGTTTGGAAAAAAACAACAGTTATTTTTTAGGCGACGAATGGATTCTCGGTGCGGCGGAAATTTCCCGGCGGCTCGGATTTGAAACAACGGTTGACGACCAGCCCGAAACTTTTCCCGCGAGTTTTCCCATGAGCCAGATCGCGCTCTACTGCGGCTGGTATGACGGACAGGTTTCCGGCCCGTTCACGCTGCCGAAAGTTGAATTCATGCCCGGCGCGTTCGCGTATCATTTGCATTCGTTCAGCGCGGCAACCATTCGCAGCTCGAACCAAAATTGGGTCGGGCCGCTGCTCGCCAAAGGCGCAACCTGCACCATGGGCTGCGTGTATGAGCCTTATCTTACAGGCACGCCCAACGTGGCCGCTTTTCTCGCGCGCTGGATGGGTGGCGGATTCTCTTTTGGCGAAGCGGCGTGGGCGGCGCAACCCTTTCTATCCTGGCAGACGACCATCGTCGGCGATCCACTTTTCCGTCCGTTTGGGCAATCGTTGCAACTGTTACACGCGGAACTTGCGCGGCGCCACAGTCCGCTCATTGAATGGTCGGAACTGCGCGCCGTTGATCTGGCGCTCGCGCGTGGCGCACAACCGGTTGAAGCGACGCGTTATCTGGAAAACAACGACGCCACCGCCAACAGCGCCGTGCTCACGGAAAAACTCGCCGACCTTTGTGAAGCACAAGGCAAACCATCTTCCGCCATCGAAAATTACCAGCGCGCCTTGCAATTAAATCCGTCGCCGGAACAGCGAATTCAAATCCGACTCACCCTCGGCGAAAAGCTTTTGGCACAAGGCCGCGATGCCGACGCGATTGAAGATTACAACAACTTGCTCACCGAATCGCCCGATTATCCCGGTAACAATTCCATTGCGGAAAAACTGGCTGCGCTCGGACAAAAAGTCACCCGCGCGAACGCACCCGCTCAACCTTGAATTTTCATGGCTGTTTTTTTTGACACGCACGCGCACCTCGATTATCCCGATTACGCAAACGATTTACCGGAAGTCATTGCGCGCGCGCAGGCTGCTGGAATTTCAAAAATCATTTCCATCGGCACAAGTCTCGACAGCAGCGAACGCGCGATCCGGATCGCCGAAAAATTCCCGGGCGTTTATGCCGCCGTCGGCTGGCATCCAACCGGGGCGACGAATGCACCGGACGATTTGCGCCCTGCCCTGCGCGAATTTGCCGGACATCCCAAAGTGGTCGCCATCGGCGAAACGGGTTTGGATTATCATCACTTGCCGGGCGGGAAACCGGAGTTCACCGTTGCCGACGATGCGCGCTGCAAGGAAAAGCAGGTGGAAATTTTCCGGCAGCAAATGGAAGTCGCCACCGAATTTGGCTTGAATTGCGTCATCCATCAGCGCACTGCGTTCGACGACACCCTCGCGCAGATGAAGCCGTTCATCGGCAAAACGCGCGGCGTGTTCCATTGCTTTGGCGAAACCGTCGGGCGGATGCGGCAGGTTTTCGAGATGGGCTCGCTCATCAGCTTCACCGGCATCGTCACGTTCAAAAACGCGCAGAACGTCCGCGCCGTCATCGCCGCCGCGCGGGCGGAGGAGTTCATGCTGGAAACGGATTGCCCATATCTCGCACCCGTGCCGCATCGCGGTAAACGCTGCGAACCCGCTTACATTAAAGAAATTGCCGGGGCTGCCGCACAGATCAAAATGTGTTCGCTCGAAGAATTAAGCGCGGCGACTTGCAAAACCGCCAGGGAATTTTTTCCAAAGTTGTTTGCGGAACAAAACGCGGTATAATTTGCAAAAGTATGACCCGGCAACAAATCCTCGATCTCTACTTCCTCGACGCGCGCCACAAGCTCATCGAACTCGCCGCGTTCCTTGACCGCGTGGAGCGCGCGGACGGCAGGGATGATTTCCGGTTGAAAGCCTTTCGCGCCGCGCTCGGTGAATTGACCACCGGCAAAAAGCAAAAAGCCAAAAACGTCCTGCTCGCCTTCAGCGACCCGACGACCGGACCCGTTGCCGGGGCTGCCGGCAAAGGCGCGGTTGGGGCATTTCCCGGCACAAAATAATTTCATCCATGCGCTACATCGAACCCCACGCCCACATGGTCAGCCGTGTTACGGATGATTACGAGCGCATGGCGCTGGCCGGTTGCGAAGCGGTTTGCGAGCCGGCGTTCTGGGCGGGCTTTGATCGGAGTTCCCCTGCCGGCTTTCACGATTACTTCTGCCAGCTTACCGGGCACGAACCGAAGCGCGCGGCGAAGTGCGGCCTTAAACATTTCAGCTGGCTCTGCATCAACTCGAAGGAAGCCGGGGATGTGAAACTCGCAGAGGAAGTTATCTCGTTGATCCCTGAATTTTTGGGTCGTCAAAACGTCCTCGGCATCGGCGAAATCGGGTTGAACAAAAATTCACGGAACGAACTGCGCGTGCTGGAGATGCAGGTTGAACTCGCCGCGCGCCACAAACAGCTCATACTCGTGCATACGCCCCATCTCGAAGACAAGCTCAAGGGCACGCGGCTCATTCTGGACGTGTTGAAGAGCGATAAGCGCATCCAACCGGAACGCGTCATCATTGACCACGTCGAGGAACACACCGTCGAAATGGTGTTGGATTGCGGAATGTGGGCGGGTATGACGCTTTACCCGGAGACGAAATGCACGCCGGCGCGGGCGATTGACATATTGGAGACGTTCGGCCACGAACGGCTCTGGCTGAACAGCGCGTGTGATTGGGGGGTGAGCGATCCACTGGCCGTTCCGAAGACCGCGCTGGAGATGAAAAAGCGTGGGCATTTCGCCGGGGCGATTGACCGTGTGGTTTATCAGAACCCGCGAAAATTTTTGGAACAGTGCCCGAAGTTCAAACTTTAATTTTAATGCGCCCAAATCGTCCCGGCGGAACTGACGGGCATGAACTGGTTGTTGCCGATGTATTGCAGTTCGACCGATGTCCCCTGCCCGCCCGTAATGTAGCCGTTGGTTCCCACCGTGGTTGTGGTTATTTGCGAGGAAGACTGCGCGGTGTAAATTCCACCACCATCAATCGTCGCTGCCAATTCACCGCCATCCGCCGACGAAGCGATGGCATACCAATTGTTGCTCGCCGCACCGGCTTGCGTCCATGTCACACCATAATTACTCGAAATGTAAATGCCGCCCCCATAGACAACTGCCCCCAATTTGCTGCCGTCCGACGATGAAGTGACAGAATCCCAAGCCGCATTCGGCGCGTTGGTCTGTTGTGTCCACGCTGTGCCGGCATTGACTGAAGCGTAAATTCCACCGCCATCAACCACCGCCACCAATTTGGTGCCGTCAGCGGACGAAGCGACGGAAAACCAATCCGGGTTGCTCGGCAAACCGGTGGTTTGTTGTGCCCACGATGTGCCGGCATTCTCTGAAGTGTAAATTCCGCCGCCATCAACCACCGCCACTAAATTGCTGCCATTCGCGGATGAAGCGACGGAAAACCAATTTTTTGCGGCTGCGTCAGTCGCTGCCCACGTTGCGCCGGAATTACTCGAAGTGTAAATTCCACTGCCATAAGCCGCCGCCACCAATTTGGTGCCGTCCGAGGAACAGGCGACCGAATACCAATTCAAGCCGCTGGTTGAACCGCCGATTCCCCACCCGGTGGCTGAATTGGTATAAATCCCGCCGCCATAAAGTGCCGCAAACAATTTATTGCCATTCGAAGAACAGGCGACGGAACGCCAGGTTCCGGTGGTTGAATTCGTCTCCGTCCAGGTCGTTCCCGAATCCTCCGAAACATAAATGCCGCCGCCATAAACCGCCGCAATCAATTGTCCGCCGTCCGACGACGACGCGATGCTCTCCCAATCCTGCGGGCTGGACGCGGAAGTCACCATCCATGAAGATTCGGCATAGCTCGAAAAATTTCCCAGCACCGACTGGTTGGTGTTCTGCGCGATTTCCCAGCCGCTCGCGCCTGCGCCCGAAATGCGCACGATGTCCGCAATGTTCGGCGAGGCGGGTAAAGTGACCGTAACCAACTGCGAATTTGTCAAAAGATAACCCGTATCCGAAACCGCCTGTATCGTCGTTCCGGTTTCAACCAGCCAGCCGACCAGGCCATTGCCAAAAAAACTTCCGTTAAAACTATTCCCCAAGTTGGTGAAATTGTTTACGCCACTGAAAATTTGATTGGTATTCAACAAAGCGACGTTGGTGGACAGCCTCGCGTCGGCCACCGTGCCGGTGCTTAATTCTGACGCATTGAGGCTGGTCAAACCCGTGCCGTTGCCGGCGAACTGGTTGGCGGAATTGCTGAACGTGACCGCGCTGCCATAAGTGCCTGACACGCCGTCACTGGGCACCACTCCCGTCACATTGCCCGCAGTGATGGCATAAGGCGTCGGCGTCAATAATTGGAGCGGACTCAAGGTGATGAAATCGGGATTGCCATTGGTGCTCACCGCGATTTCCAGCCACACCGGGTTACCGTTAAAAACACTTCCGCCAAAATTCAACGTCGTGGTGAACAAACCATTGCTCACCGTCACGGCAGAATTGGTAATCGGCCCTTCCAGCACGCTGCCGCCGGTGTTGGTGTTGAACAGTGTGAAGATCAGGTCGTAACTGCCGTTGGCCGGGTTGCCGCCGTTGTTGAGTTGACCTTGATAGGTGAACGCCGTGCCTTGGGCCTGGAGTGTTTCGGCAAAAAAGAGCGCTGCCAGCACACACAACAAAACACAAACGACTTTTATTTTCACAACCTGCCTATTTTAACTCACGACCCACGTAATTCAACCCACAATTGGGCAGTGCCTTAATTTGAAATTTGAAATTGCACTTTGACCTTGAGAGCCCCGCGGCGGGGCGACATCTTTGTAGTTGTCCGATACAGAACCATTCAAGCCCCGTAGGGGCGTCATAATCTAAAACGATTCAGGTTACATATCATTTTCAATGGTAGGGATGCGTTCCACCGCACTGGTGTCCGATTAAAAACCCAATAAGCACGGACTATTTTGTGATTCATTGCTTTTAGATGAGCCTTCGTCTTTGGTAAGTAGTTGTGAGATGGGCAA
>JBEKBA010000059.1:0-16883 GCA_050015635.1 Verrucomicrobiota bacterium | reverse complement strand
CGGATGACGGCGGCAGCATACATGTTGCCGAGCGTCGCGTCCTCCCAGCCGGGCACGACAATGGGCAGATTTTTTTCGGCGGCGGCCAGCATCCAGGAATCTTTCGGGTCAATCTGGTAATACTTCCCGTATTTGCCGCTGCGAAGAACCTGATAAATAAATTCGTGCGGAAAATGGCGTTCACCCTTTTTGTCGGCGGCGGTCCAGACTTCGAGCATCGCTTTTTCCATGCGGCGCATCGCTTCATCTTCGGGAATGCACGTATCGGTCACGCGGTTGAGATGGCGATTAAGCAAAGCCTCCTCCTCTTTGGGTGAAAGATGCCGGTAATGCGGCACGCGCTCGTAAAAATCGTGCGCGACGAGATTAAAAACATCCTCCTCCAGATTCGCACCGGTGCAGGTGATGAGATGCACCTTGTCGCGGCGGATCATCTCGGCGAGCGAAAGGCCAAGTTCGGCGGTGCTCATCGCGCCGCCCAGCGTGATCATCATGCGTCCGCCCTTGTCGAGGTGCGCGACGTAACCGCGCGCCGCATCCACAAGCGACGCCGCATTGAAGTGGCGATAGTGATGCTGGATGAATCGGGAGACCGGTCCGCCGGAAATTTTCGTTTGCTTTTTCTTGGCCATACTTGTTTGGAAATATTTTCAGTGCCAACGATACGGATGTTCGCGCGATTGCCAATTCTAAAAATTGACGTCTGCGAACCGCACGAATGGCTTTTGGAAAATTTGACCGACCCGAAGAGATGGAATTACTGCACCGTCATCAATTTCGCGCTGGCGAGTGAATGTTCGTTCTGAACGCCGTTCTCAAATTGCGCGCCGACAATGATGTTGTTCGTGCAAGTCGAATTGTTGACACAGAAAGCCGGGCCGCCGCAACGAACCGCGATCAGGTTCGTAAAGGCGTTGTCCGTGCATTCGGTCTGCGGCGCGGGCTGCCAGCCGCGTTCCGTTTGTCTCTCCGTGTGCGCCATGAACACGCCGAAATGACGGCTGTCGCGGATGGAGATGTTGTGAAATTGATTGTCGCGGCTCGCGCGCATAAAGATGCCCAGATCGTTCCCGGTCAGAACGGCGTTGCTGATAGTGTTGTGGTCGAACGCAAGGTCGAGCGAAATGCCCGCGCCGGGATTGTTATGCAAATAAAGTTTGGTGAAAACGGAGTCCATCGTCTGATAACACGCCAGTCCGTCGAACTCGTTGTCAAACGCGTTCAAATTTTTTACGACCAACCGCTGCACACCGCGCGTCGTGACCAACCCGCCCGAACGGCAGTGGGCGCAGATTACTTGTTCCACGATTGAATTGCTCACCCCCTGTACTTGAATTCCGTTGTTGCGGATTTCCGAACCTTCGCCTTGAAGCCGCCAGAGTTCGCGTTGCTGATGCGCACGGTTTCCGTCAATGAAAAGATCGCTGACGCGGAGATCTTTGACGGTCTGTTTCGGATAATTAACCGGTTCACCCATGATGATCACCGGACAATTGGCGCTGTCGGCCAGACGAAGAACCGTTTCAACTCCCGAACCACGCAAAGTCTGATGGTCGCGCCGCAACACGATGGGTTGACAAACCTCGAAATATCCTGGCGGCAACACCACTTCTCCGCCGGTTGCTGGCAGGCCATCCAATGCTTGCTGGATTTTGGCGCTGGTTGCGTTGGCGGACAATGTTACGACAATGGAGGTTGTGGAATCAGCCGGACAAATTGCTGGGATAAATAACATCCACAAAAAGGTGGTGCATTTACCCGCCATTCCCAAATTCCTCATCTGATTATGTCCGGTTTTCATAACAAGCGACCATCACCAACCAGTGTTCCTGATTTAACTTCGTCCAAATCGGACAAATTGCCATAAATGAATTTGAATATTTAATGACGTTCAAAGTTGAACTAATCAAAAAATGGACGATAGTAGTCATTGGAGGGTTTGCCTGACCGGATTGATGCGCGGAGTTTCTGAAATTCGATTTCGTTTGGGATTTCCTGTAGCTGGCCAAGCCTTTATGCTCCGTGTGGTTTTATGGCGAACTTTCAATCCGCGAACACATCAACACCCGCCGGACTTGGCTTTTCCATGCCCGCCGAATGGGAACCGCACGCGGCCACCTGGCTCGGCTGGCCGCATAACGCCACCGATTGGCCGGGCAAGTTCGAAACCATCCTGTGGGTTTATGGCGAAATGGTGCGGAAAATTTCTGCGGGCGAAAACATCCGCATTTTGGTTCGTCACGAAAAGGAGAAAAAATTCGCGGGTGACATTTTAAAACGCTGCCACTGCGATTTGCGGAAAATTGCATTCATCATTCACCCGACCAATCGTGGTTGGACGCGCGATACCGGCCCGATTTTTGTTAAACGCAAACTCCCCGGGACCCGGAACCAGAAAATCAGAACCGAGACGAGAATCATCCATTTTCATTTCAACGGCTGGGCAAAATACAACAACTGGCGCAAGGACACGAAAGTTCCCGAAACCGCCGCGCGCGTGCTGCGTAAAAAACTTTTCCACGCCGAATGTGACGCCAAACCGTTCGTCATCGAAGGCGGCGGCATCGAGTTGAACGGACGCGGCACGCTGCTTTCCACCCGTGAATGTTATCTGCATCCAAAAATCCAGGTTCGCAATCCCGGTCTCGGCCGGAAGGAAATCGAGACGACGCTCAAAAATTATCTCGGCGTTAAAAATATTTTCTGGCTGGCAAAAGGACCGAAAGGCGACGACACACACGGTCATATTGATGACATCTGCCGTTTCGTGAACGTGAAAACGCTCGTCCTCGTGCGCGAAAAAAATCCGCGCGACGAAAATTATCGTCCACTTGCGGAAAATTGGGAGCGCATCAAGGATTTGCAGCTCGAAGACGGCAGCAAGCCTGAAGTCATCGAACTGCCGATGCCCGCGCCGCTTTATTTTAACGGCGTGCGGCTGCCCGCTAGCTATGCGAATTTTTACATCTGCAATGCCGCCGTCATCGTCCCGACCTTCAACGACCCGAACGACCGCGTCGCGCTCGGTATCTTGGGCGAATTGTTCAAAGACCGCCCCGTCGTCGGCATTCACGCCGTGGATTTGGTCTGGGGCTTCGGCTCGCTGCACTGCCTCACGCAGCAGCAACCGGCGTGATTTTTTCTGGACAAAATTTTGCCGGACGCAAAGTCAAAAATTGCAGGTGTCGTATCAATTTGAACGCAGGGACAGCGCGCCGCGCTGTCCGGACGCCGCCACGCGGCGTTTGTTCCATCTCGACAATCTTATTCCTGCCCGCAAGCTCGTGATGCAGCACCGCTACACCCATCCTGCAACGGTTCTGCAGTGCCGTTGCAGGCTGGCTGCAACCGGCGTGTATGAGCTTGTTTCATAAGGGACGCAGGGCTGCATGTTACAGAATTGATTGAAATTCTATAAAATAGAGTTTAACCTATTGACTGTCAAATAGTTCCGTATCTAATCGGTATGCGCCGTCGGTGTGGGCAACGACAAGTGAAAATGGTTCGACCTGAATCTTGTCTTTTGCCGATTGCAGTTCTTCGAGCCCGGCCCGCTGGTCGTTGGCCACGATTATCCAATCTCCCGTAACGGTTAAATTCCGGCTCTCCCCTGCCCCATTATAGATTACGAGTATGTTTTTCCAACTGTCTCCATTGGCATTGTTCCTGATCACATATTCAATCAGGTTGTTCGGGACATTCGTCGCGAAATCCAGCGCCTGATTCACGCCCGCCTTTTCCGTCATGCGAAAGGCCGGGTGCGCTTTTCTTAGCGAAATCATGCCCTTGTAAAAGTTGAAGACCTCCTTGTGTTTTGCTTTCAACGTCCAGTTGATGGGATTCACGAGCGGATCGTTATCATTGTAACTATTCCTGACGAGGTTTTTTGATCGCAGAAATTCGTCTCCGCCATGGAGGAATGGAACGCCTTGGGCCGTCAGTACGATGCCCGCCGCCAATTTGTCCATGTTGATCCGCAAGTTCTCCGGCACATCTGCTGCCGATAACAGCAATTTATCCCAAAGACAGTGGTCATCGTGGGCGGAAGCGTAATTGATTGTTTCGTCGGGCGAAAACACCTCGATGCCTTCGCTGCCCTTGCCAGTGCTCTGTCCCTTGATATTCAACCGAAATCGCTCCATGCCGCCATATGGGGGCCCGGCACCTTGGACAAACCCGCGTGCAGTCTCGTTGCCTGCATCTCCTTTGATGTTGTCCCTGATACCGTCGTTGAATGCGGCGATTCCAGTCCCTGTGACATTTGCCTGCGTCATCATCATTTCGGGTGGCAGCAACCTTTCCATATCCCATCCCTCCCCATAAATGAGTGCGCTCGGGTTGATTTTTTTTGCCTCTCGATAGACCTCAAGCATCGTGTCGCGGTCCAGCATCCCCATAAGGTCGAATCGGAATCCGTCAACGTGATACTCCGTCATCCAATATTTTATGGAATCCACGATGAACTTCCGCGCCATGGGCCTTTCCGAGGCAAATTCATTCCCACAGCCGGTTCCATCGGCGTATCGGCCTGAAGCGTCCGCGCGGTAGTAATACCGGGGAAAAATCTTGTCGAAGATCGAAAATGGTTTGGAGCCTGTGCTGGCTGTGTGGTTATAAACCACATCCAGGACCACCCCGATATGATGCCGGTGAAATGCCTGGACCATTTTTTTCAATTCTTTCTGCCGGGCTGTGCCATCCGGGTCGCTGGCATAGGAACCCGCCGGGGTGTTGAACAGTACCGGGTCGTAGCCCCAGTCATACCATGTGTATTCGTCAGCTTTCTGTCTTTCGTCACCGCTGGCGTAATCTTGCACCGGCAGGAGATGAACATGGGTAATCCCCAGTTCCTCCAGGTGATCTATGCCACTCTTCTCGCCCTCTGGAGTTTTTGTTCCCTCCTCAACCATTCCCATGTATTTGCCCCGATTTAGCGGGGAAATGCCGGAATTGGTGTTGATTGAAAAGTCGCGGATATGCACTTCATATAGAATGGCGTCGGTATTATTTTTTAAGCTCACAAATTGGTCCTGACTCCAGCCTTCGGGATTTGTCTTGACGGGATCGTAAATCAAAGTCCTCCCGGTATTTGCCGAGCACCCCCGCGCGTAGGGGTCGTTCACCTGGAAAATCGTTGGCGGTTCAGCCCCCAACCCCGGCAAGGCAACATCATATAAATAGTATTTGCCATCCAGATCTCCATTGACGGTGGCCGACCAGATGCCGTCGCTATCGCGCGTCATCGGTATGGAGGTAAAAGACGGGCTGGTGGCATTGTCAAAAAGTGCTATGCTGACGCTCCTGGCTGTGGGAGCCCAAAGTTTCATCGTCGTAGCCTGCGGCCTGTAACCCGCGCCGAGGTCATCCTTTGGATAACAATACATATAAAGGCTCGGTTTATCTTGCGACGCACTCAAGGCTTTGCCCAATATCAAACCGCTTGCCAGAATTAATATTAACCACACCGGCAAAACGCATAAACCATCAGTCAATTGTAATTGCCGCCGGTTTGCCATCTCAAAATCATGAACCCGATTTCCAGGCTTGTCCAGTTGGTCTATATTAATTGTTGGTCAATTACGCTGGCCGCATTGCAGCGGCAATGGTGTAAAGCGGAGCGGCGGAGCAAACGTGAGGCCGGGGAACTTGCCATAAACCGGACACATTCTGGATTGCCAAAACTGAAAACTTGATGGCATATGGGATTCGTGAAATCACTTACCGAACATCTTTGGTTTGAGCTTCCGGATCGCCGGGGCTTTGTGAACATCACCGGCACAGTCGGGGAATTAGTCAGGAAAAGCGGGGTCAAAGAGGGCCTCTGTCTCGTGAATGCCATGCACATAACCGCGTCGGTATTCATCAATGATGCCGAGGAAGGTTTGCTCCATGACTATGAATCGTGGCTTGAAAAATTAGCCCCGCATGAACCCACTTCGCAGTATCAACACAATAACACGGGCGAGGATAACGCGGACGCGCATCTGAAACGGCAAATCATGGGGCGTGAAGTGGTCGTGGCCATCACGAAAGGGAAACTCGATTTCGGCCCGTGGGAACAGATTTTCTACGGAGAATTTGACGGGCGCAGGCGCAAACGCGCCCTGGTCAAAATTATCGGAGAGTAGTGATGCGACATCCCCTGCCCGCCAGTTTGTTGATGCAGCATCGCTGCACATGCCTTGCAACCCTTCTGCAGCACCGCTGCAATACGAGGATTGCGGGCGTCTCACCCCGTGGTGGCCGTCTGCAAGGACTTTCGCGTCTTGCGGAAAACTTATTCCTTGAAATATATCAGATGCGTCACTGCACTGCCTCACGCAACCAAATGAAAATGAAGCAAATTATCACGTCTTGAATTGCTTCACCGCTTCGACGCAGCGACCGCAAATCGTCGGGTGCTCCGCGTTCTGGCCAATGTCCGTTTCCCAATGCCAGCAACGCTCGCATTTCTGTCCGTCGGCTTTGGAAACTGAATGTGAAATTGGTTCGCCAACTTTCATTTTCAATTCCGAAACATTCAAAAGCTCACGCAATAAATCTCGATCAGAAACCTGATTTTGAACCTGCGGAATGACAATTTCGATTTTTGCATCCAAAGCTTTGCCAATAGTTTTAGTTTGGCGGGCTTTTTCCAATTCAGGCAAAAGCGTTTCGCGCCACAGTTTGAGCCAGTTCCACTTCTCAATTTCATCAGGGTCTAATGTGAAAGTGCTTTGTTTGAATTCGCTTTCGTGAACCGAACTCACTTTTTTCCCCGGCATAAATTCCCACGCTTCGTCCGCCGTGAACGCCAGAATCGGCGCGAGCATCTGGCACAGACCCGTCACGAGCCGGTGCAGCGCGGTCTGCGTCGAGCGGCGGCGCGGCGAATTCGTCGGGTCGGTGTAGAGCCGGTCTTTAATGACGTCGTGGTAAATCGCCGAGAGTTCCACGGCGACAAACTGGCTGACCTTTTGATAAACGACGTGGAATTCGTATTGGTCGTAGGCAACGATGACTTCGGCTTCGAGCTTCGAGAATTCGCCCAGAATCCAGCGGTCGAGACCGGTGAGATCGTCTTCACGAACGGGGTGCCGCGCGGGATCAAAATCGTAAAGGTTCGCGAGCTGGTAACGCAACGCGTTGCGGATGGCGCGATACGTCTCGCCGACTTTGTTGATGCGTTCCTCGCTCACGATAAGGTCGTTGCGGTAATCCTGCGACGCGACCCACAGCCGCACGACGTCCGCGCCATACTTTTTGACGTAGGCTTCGGCGGTCTGCGGCTTTTCGTAAGCGGCCTGTTTGCTCTTGGAAATTTTTTCGCGGTCGGCATCCACCATGAATCCATGGGTCAAAACGGTCTTGAATGGCGCAGCGCCATTGCCCGCGAGCGACAACAGCAGCGACGATTGAAACCAGCCGCGATGCTGGTCGCTGCCTTCGAGATAAACGTCGGCCTGCCAGACTTCGTCGCCCGATTTCTTATCATGCTGCAATTCCTTCCGCTGTTTCAACACGGAACGTGACGAACTGCCCGAATCAATCCATACGTCGAGTGTGTCGTTGGACTTGGTGGCGGCTTCCGCGCCTTTCCAATCCTTAGGCTTTACGAGCAACCATAGTTCAGCCACGGATTTCTCGAACCAAATATTCGAGCCGTGTTTCTCGATCAAATCGGCGGCGTTGCGGACGATTTGCGCGTCGAGAATCGCTTCGCCCTTTGCGTCGTAAAACGCGGGAATAGGAACTCCCCAACTACGCTGGCGTGAGATGCACCAGTCGGGACGAGATAGCACCGCTCCTTTGATGCGGTTGACGCCCCAATCCGGAATCCAGGCGACGCGGTCAATTTCTGCCAGTGCCCGTTCGCGGAATTTATCATGGTCAATCTCAATAAACCATTGGTCCATCGCGCGAAAGATGATTGGCGTCTTGCTGCGCCAGCAATGCGGATAGCTGTGATGATAATTTTCCTGATGCAACAAAGCGTGGCGGACGCGGAGTTCGTGCAACACGACTTCGTTGGCGTCGCTCTTGCCGTGCTTTTCGAGAATGGATTTGCCGACCATTTCGGCGGGCATTTGTTGCTCGATGGGCAAATCGCTTGTGAAGGCAAATTTTCCGTCGTCATCCACCGGCGAATAAATCGGCAGGCCGTTTTGCAATCCGAGATTGTAATCGTCCAAACCGTGGCCCGGTGCGATGTGAACGAAGCCTGTGCCGGTGTCACTCGTGACAAATTCAGCCGCGAAGGCTTTGCCAATGCGTTCAGGAATGAACGGATGCTGATATTGAATCGTCGCGAGCTGCTCCGTCGGGAAAGGTGTTTCAGCGTAGTCCACCCAGCCGCATTTTTCGGCAACGTTCGGCAGCAATCCGCGAAAAACGATGTATTTTTCGTCGCCAACTTTGGCGGCGACGTATTGGAGTTTGTTGCTGTAAGCCACGGCAAGGTTCGCGGGCAGCGTCCATGGCGTCGTCGTCCAAATCACGATGAACGTCTTCGGCTGACCGACGACGGGAAATTTCACAAACACGCTCTGGCTGACATGTTCGTTGTATTCAACTTCTGCCTCGGCCAGCGCGGTGCGGCAGGGAATGCTCCAATACACCGGTTTTTTGCCGCGATACACAAAACTCTTTTCTACGATGTCGGCGAACAGGCGGAGCTCGTCAGCCTCGTATTCCTTGTTCAACGTGAGATAAGGATTTTCCCAATCGCCGAGGACGCCGAGACGCTTGAATTGTGTGCGCTGGAGGTCTATGAACTTGCGCGCGTAGGCGTCGCAGGCTTTGCGGATTGTGGCGGCATCGGCGGATGTGTCGCCGGCCTTCCGCATTTCCTGTGAAACTTTGAATTCAATCGGCAGCCCGTGGCAATCCCAACCCGGAATGTAGGGCGCGCCGAAACCGCGCAGGGTTTTGTATTTGACGATGATGTCCTTGAGTATCTTGTCCAGCGCCGTCCCGATGTGGACATCGCCGTTGGCGAACGGCGGCCCGTCGTGCAGGACAAATTTTTCGGCTCCGGCGCGTTGACTCTGAATTTTTTCGTAAAGCCGCGCGGCTTCCCATTTTTTCAACCGTTCCGGTTCGCGCGCCACAAGATCGGCCTTCATCGCGAAGTCCGTGTGCGGGAGATTGAGTGTATCTTTGTAGTCCATCGCAGTTTCTGGAACACGCACGGTAACAGTGGAAAAAATCAGTGTCAACGAACGCGCAGGGGCGCTTGGTGTATCAATTTGAAGATAGTTGGTGGCCCCGTCCGCAAGGACCGCTGCGTTGTCTGTAATTGGGTGCAGCGTCACGCTGCCCATCCGCAAGGACCGCAGGCGCACGCTACAAAATTGATGCAAATGCTCTGAAAAGAAAAACCGGGCCAAGCGGTCAGGGGGTGACCGAGAGACCCGGGGAATTTTCGAATGAGTACAACGTAGGTTTACGGAGAACTCCAACTTGTGCCTGTACCAGAACACAAATCGAAAACTTAAATAAATTCAAAGATCATTATGCAAATCCCTTTAAGACTGGCTGCATCTGCCATCAGATAATCACAATCACTTATTCATGTCAAATACAATGTTAAAGTATTATGTTATATAATGTATCAGTGCCATCTTATTAGTTTTATGCGCGTGACCAAATGCATCAAAGGTTGAATGAGGTTTTGTATCAATTTGAAGGCAGGGACAGCGCTCCCGCTCTTTTTTATTCCCGATTTCCTGGACCCGATTCCCCATCCCCGCACCGTCAGGCGATTTGTGACAAGTCCACGCTTTTTATCATGAAGTTTGGGATTTAACTTGTAGGTTTCAAGACAAGTTGTATATTGCATGTGTACTCATTGTCACAGCATTTGCCAGCGGACTTGGTATAAAAAATGTTCTTACACTTTGCGGAATGCTTGCAAATTGGGAACGGTAAAAACTGGCAGGTTGCGTAGTTTCAACTTAACCGTGAAAAATGATGAAAACAATTATTTCTGGTTTTGGAGGAGGAATTGGGCTTGTGAATAACTCGTGAATAAGATGTAATATGTTGTCCTCGAAAATTTCAACTCATCTGCTAAAACATTCGCACCGGTCAAAGTTGTTCGCGGTGTTTCACTGTTTTGATGTAACCAGAAGTCGTGTTTTGAATTATAATTTTTGTAAAGTATTGATAATCAAACGTTTGATTTTGTCTGATGATGAAATGTTTTCGAACAAACCAAAGCGGGTGGCAAATTTATTCAAGTTGTTGCCTTGCATGGAAATGAAATTCGTGGAATTGGGTGGAAATAAGTTGATTTTTGGAACAGGTGAATAAAAGCTGGTTTTTAACGGGGTTTTGAAT
Organism: Verrucomicrobiota bacterium; assembly: GCA_050015635.1. GTDB lineage: Bacteria > Verrucomicrobiota > Verrucomicrobiia > Limisphaerales > UBA11358 > UBA11358. The sequence continues at coordinate 6,563 of JBEKBA010000059.1, read as the reverse complement.
GGAACTTTCAATTGATAAAATTTGGAGTGCGGCGCAGGAGCATCTTCGCTCCAGCATGAATGCCGACACCTACAACATGTGGTTCGCGCCGCTGCGGGCGAGCACGATTGACAACAATCATGCCGTTTTGGAAACACCAAACGAATTCTGCGAAGTCTGGCTCAAAGACAACTACCTTGGCCTGTTGCAAAAGGCCTTCGCTGCCGCGTCCGGGCGTCAGTTGCTGGTCAAATTCAAAACAACTTCAGCAAACGCCTCGACTGTTCCCGTCACAAATTTGGGCGCGATGCCAATCAAGGTAAAAACTGGCGATACCGCTCACGAACGCCTGTCACACAACGGCGAGTTGCCTTTCAACCCCAAGAATACGTTTGAATCATTCGTCGTCGGCAACAACAACAACTTCTCCTACGCCGCTGCACTCGCTGTAGCCCAGGCGCCGGGCAAATCTTACAATCCACTTTTCCTTTACGGCGGCGTCGGCCTTGGCAAGACGCATTTGCTTCACGCCATCGGTCAGCATGTTTCGGCAAACAAAAAAGGCGCGCGTGTCGCTTATGTGTCATCCGAAAAATTCACCAACGAATACATTGACGCGATCCAAAACAGTTCCCTCGTCAAGTTTCGCAAGAAATATCGTCAGACCGATGTGCTGTTGATTGACGACATCCAGTTTCTCGCGGGCAAGGAGCGGATTCAGGAGGAATTTTTTCACACCTTTAATGCGCTGCACGAGGCGCACAAGCAAATCGTGCTGACTTGCGACCGTCCTGCCAGCGAAATTCAAGGACTCGAACATCGCCTCGTCTCGCGCTTTGAATGGGGTTTGGTCACGGATTTGCAGCCGCCGGACATCGAAATGCGCCGGGCCATTCTCAACAAAAAAGCCCAATCCATGGGCGCGGTGCTGCCGGAGGACGTGCTGGATTTTCTGGCCAACCGCATTCGTACGAACGTTCGCCGGCTCGAAGGCGCGCTCATCCGCGTTGCATCTTATGCTTCCCTCACCGGCAGGAAACTGACCATCGAAGTCATCGAAGGCTTGTTGCGCGAAATTCTCCACGAAGAAGGCCGTTTTTCCATCAGCATTGAAGTCATCCAGAAAAAAGTCGCGGAACACTTTGACATTCGCCTTGCCGACATGACCAGCAAACGCCGCCCGGAAAACATCGCCTTTCCACGCCAGATCGCCATGTATCTTTCACGCCAGATGACTGAAAGTTCCCTCAACACCATCGGCGAAGCCTACGGCGGACGCGATCACGGCACGGTGTTGCACGCCTGTCGCCTCGTCAAAGACCGCATGGAAGTGGACGCCAACGTCCGCCAGGTCGTTCATTATTTGGAAAAGCAGTTGATGCGCTGATTTTTCCGCGCTCGACACCCGGCTTCCGACATCCGACATTTCCGCTATGCCGGTTATTGAAGTCAGCCATCTCACCAAGGCGTTTCGCACTTACAAAAAGCAGCCCGGTTTTGCGGGTGCGGTCAAAGGACTGTTTCACCGGCAATACGAACAAACCGTCGCCGTCAATGACGTGAGCTTCAAAATCGAACCCGGCGAACTCGTCGGTTTTCTCGGCCCGAACGGCGCGGGCAAGACGACCACCCTCAAAATGCTCGCCGGCCTCCTTTATCCGACGGGCGGCGCGGCCAGAGTCCTTGGTTACACGCCGTGGGAACGCGCCGACGGTTATCGCCGCCAGTTCGCGCTCGTGCTCGGCCAGAAAAACCAGCTCTGGTGGGATTTGCCCGCGCGCGAATCGTTGGAACTGAACGCAAAAATTTACGGCATTCCCACCGACCGTTTCGAGCGCACCGTCGCGGAAATGACTGAACTGCTCAACGTCAAAGACAAGCTCAACGTCAGCGTCCGTGAACTTTCGCTGGGCGAGCGGATGAAAATGGAGCTCATCGCGTCATTGCTGCACCAGCCAAAGGTGCTTTTCCTCGACGAACCGACCATCGGCCTCGATGTCATTTCGCAAAAGACCGTCCGCGAATTTATTCGCCGCCACAATGCCGGCCAGAAAACGACCATTCTGCTTACCAGCCATTACATGGCGGACATCCAGGAACTGTGCGAACGCGTCATCATCATTGACCATGGCAAAATCTTCTTCGACGGCAAATTAAGCGAGATTGTGGATCGCTTCGCCGACTTCAAACTCGTCACCATCCAATGCGAAAAGGCGGACGAATTTCCGGCGGAAAATCTGGCGCGCTACGGCGAAGTCGTCGAAAAAACCGCCGGCGCTGTCACCTTCAAGGTAAAACGCGACCGCGTCATTGCCGTTTGCAAAGCGTTGCTCGACGACTTGCCCGTGAGCGACATGGACATTCAGGAAGTGCCGATTGAAGACGTCATCCGTCAGATTTTCGCGCGGTAAATCAATCGCACGGCACCGTCCGGCTTGAAGCCCAGTCACGCGTTTCCTGGACTTTTTCGGCCATGACCACTGACAACGGGCGCGTTTGGTGGATTTCAGCAAGCAAATCCTGTTGCGCAAGACCGTGGCCATGAACGCGTGAAGCGTAAGTGGCGGAAACGACCGCTTGCTCGATTTCCGAACCGGAAAATCCTTTGGTCGCTTCCACAAGCGCGTCCAAATCGAATTGCGCCGGGTCAAGCGAGCGTTTGAATAAGTGAATCCGCAGAATATCGCGGCGATTTTGCGGCGACGGCAAATCCACGAAAAAGATTTCGTCGAAACGTCCTTTGCGAACGAGTTCGGGCGGCAGGCGCATGATATCGTTTGCCGTGGCGACAACGAAGACCGGCTTTTTGCGCTCAGACAGCCACGTCAGAAAAGTTCCCAGCATTCGGCGCGAAAGGCCGTCGTCGTCGTCCTGCACGGCGACCCCTTTTTCAATTTCGTCCATCCACAATACGCAGGGCGACATGACTTCGGCGGTTTCAAACGCCTTGCGCAAATTGCGTTCCGTTTCGCCGTAGTATTTGTTGTAAAGCACGCCGAAATCAAGACGCAGCAGCGGCACGCCAAAAATCGCGGCCGTCGCTTTGGCCACAAGGCTTTTGCCGCAACCCTGCACGCCGAGCAAAAGAACGCCGCGCGGCGGATCGAGGTTCATTTCCTTGCTGTCAAAGAAAAAATCCTTTCGCATTTCAAGCCATTGGCGAAGCCGCTGCATGCCGCCGATTTCGGAAAACTTCGTCGTCTCGTATTCGAACGACAGCACGCTGTCGCGTTCGAGCAATTCATATTTTGCCCGCATGACTTCGGGCATTTCCGATTCGGAAATCACGCCGTCGTCCTTGATGGCTTTGAACGCGAGCCGCCGCGCGTCCGTCGCCGTCAGCCCGACGAGATTTCGCACCAGCAAATCAATCGCCTTGTCCGTCGTCTGCACGTCGCGGCGGCCGTGCTCCGCGCCCCATTCGCCGGCGGCGTCATAGACAATGGCGCGTAATTCATCCGGCGACGGCAGCGGCAGACGGAATCGCGCGGTGAACGGCTGAAGTTCTTCGGGAATTTTCAGCGCAAAACCGACCAGCACCACCGTCGAATAATGTTTCGTGTAAGTCAGTGCGATGTCCTTGAGATAACGCACCTGAACCGCGTCCTCCAGATACGGATGAAAATCCAGTAACACAAAGAGGCAATTGCTCGACGAATTTTTAATGTAACTCAATACTTCCTGCGACTTGGTGACCGATTGCAATGGCTGGTCGCACGGCTCGAATGCCTGCAAACCTTCCGTCACCGTCCAGCGATACGCCTTGAGCTGGAATTTTTGCGCGATTTGGCGCACTATGCGGACAATTTGCGGCTCCTCATTGCTCTCCATCGCGATGAGCGGCGTGCGCGAGCGGATGATCGCCTCCAGATCGCGGAGCGGACTTTCCGTGAGCATCGTGTTCGTCGAGGCAAGCGTTGCCGATGGCAGATTCATTTCAAGGCTCTCCAGCCTCGCGGAAATGCGGGGACGTTCAAGGAAAAAATCTGGAGTCGCCCGCGCGCAACCGCTAGCGTATTGATGGAAATGCTCTAAAACACCGCATGGATCAATTTCTGCAAGCCGCAATTGACGAAGCCCGGAAAGGTCTGGCCGAAGGCGGCATTCCCATCGGCTCGGTTTTGGTTTGTGACGGGAAAATCATCGGGCGCGGTCACAACCAGCGCGTGCAGCGCGGCAGCGTGATTCATCACGCGGAAATGAATTGCCTCGAAAATGCCGGTCGGCTCAAGGCGTCGGTTTATCAACGGTGCGTTTTGTATTCGACGCTTTCGCCGTGCCCGATGTGCAGCGGCGCGGCGTTGCTTTACAAAATCCCGCGCATCGTCGTCGGCGAAAATAAAACTTTCCAGGGTCCGGAAGAATTCGTTCGCTCGCAAGGCGTGAAAGTGGAGGTCCTGCAAGACCCGGTGTGTATCCAACTCATGCGCGATTTCATCAAGACCCGGCCGGAACTTTGGAATGAAGATATTGGCGTATGAACGTGGCGTTGCATTTGTGCAAACAATTCGGGTATCCTTACCGGAATGAAATGTCCAAAGTGCAATGTGGACCTCCAGACGCAAAACGATCGCGGCGTGGAAGTGGAAGCGTGCCCTGATTGTCAGGGAATGTGGCTGACCCCGGTTGAACTCGATGAATTGGAGAATGAAGCTTTCAACAATGAAGCCAATTAGGGCTCGCTTTATCTCGTCAGTCACGACACGGAACTTAAATGCCCGGTCTGTTCATCTGCGCTCAAGCAATTCGATTATCGGTTTTTCGATTTACAACTTGATTGCTGTCCCGAACATGGTTTCTGGCTCGGTAAAGACCAGGACAACCGGATTTTGGAATTGATGCGTGACGAAGAAAAGCGTGTGGAAAGAAAATTTGGAACGGAAGATTCTTGGGCAAATTACATCAACCATCTCCGTTCGCCTTCATTTTTTAGGAAAGTCAAAGGCTTGTTCCACCGTTAGAGCATTGACAGAAATTATGTAGCGATGCGGAGCGGGGGTTTTGGCTTTTCGTCTCCCTCTCCGTGTTGCAATGATGGCCGGCTGCAAAGCCCCTCTCCGCTCCCGCTCTTTTTGTTCCCGATTTCCTGGACCCTATCCCCCATCCCCGCGCCGTCAGGCGCATTGGCCGTCCGCAAGGACCGCTGCGCTGTCCGTCTTTCTCTACTGCGTTTGGGGAGCGCGGGCGTCTCGCTATTGGCCGCACCGCAAGGTGCTTCGGTGTCCACGCCGAATGCCTTCCGGCGGGATTTTGACCGGGCTGCGCATGAAATCCTTCGGTGGGGTGAACACCCCATTGTGGCCACTTGCAAAATGTGGAAGGGTTTGACCTATGAGATTTATTCTTCTTTTAATTTGCGTCGTCACATTGCTTGCTTCGACTGGGTGCGTTTTCTGGCGCGGTCAGGGTCATGCGGGCGATCAGACACATACGCAATACGGAGATAATGATCTTTCAAGTGGTGCGGGTCCAAGCGATGCGGGTCCAAAAGAATATCCGGGAGATTCCAATCAAAGAGAAAGCCCGTAAAGAATTCATCGGAAATTTTTATTCGCGCCTATACGTCATTTCCCATCCCCGCGCCATCACGCGCATCCGTGTCAATTCTTGTAATTCGTGTAATTCGTGTCTTTTTTTTAAAATTGGGTGCAACGTCACGCTGCCCGTCCGCAAGGACCGCTGCGCTCCCGCGCCCGCTCTCTGCCCTCATGTTTTCTAACGTATTGCCAGCGCAGTGGAAATTTGGTTGATCGCCAGGTTCACGTGCCTGAGCGCCCTGCCTGACAGTCCGGCGCTGGCTTGTTGAAGCAGGCCTTGGGCGGCGCGAAGTTGGGCGTCGGAAGTGCCTTGGGGTTCATGGTTCCTGCCGTTGCCGCTGATTTTCTCGCCGAGTTCGCCGAGGGCTGCCTCGATTTGTTTCATCGCCCTGACACGATGCCCCTTGTAATCATGCTTGGCCTGGGCAAGGGTCGCGTAAGCATCATTCAGCAAGGCAAAGGAGCCGGTGGATTGGGCTTGGACGCGGGTGACAAGGCCAAAGGCCAGCAGCATGGTTGCAAGCAGGGTCGAGCAGCGAAAAAATATACGGTTGGTCATGGCCAAAAAAATGTCAGCAGACAGGGGATTGTCAAGCCGGTAAATTATAGGCGGGTATTCCGTGTGTCGGACTTCGTCCTCTGACACCGGGTTTTTGAGGAGCTACGCTAACGAAAGCACTTCCACGTTCGATGGCAGCGGGGAAATTCGGAAACCACCTTTGCCTTCGGATAAGCACGGCCTCCGGATTGTATTATGAATGTTTTGTATGCGCGAGGCTTTCTCCGCGTGCTGACCGGATAATGTGAGTCTTGCGAAGTTGTGAGTCTGCGGGAAGTGTGCGATTAGCCTGCATCCCCACCTTCCAAAGTAAAACATTACATTCTATAATGGTTTCTTTGATTCGCTTTATATGGTGCTGATGTTCTTTATCGGTCATCTTTTTCACCAATAATCGCCCCCCCTACACGCATCGGCTTGTTTTGTCAATCAGTTTGTTCACAGTTTGTTCACAGGGAAGATTCTTCTTGAATGTTGGCATAAACAAA
>JBEKBA010000058.1:0-17063 GCA_050015635.1 Verrucomicrobiota bacterium | reverse complement strand
CATTTAGAAGATTTGCCAGTTCTCCAACAGCGGGGGCAGCATTGGTTCCCAACGTTTCAAACCCGGCGATGCCAAGCTGTTGAAAATCTTCCGCCGAATGCCATCTGATTTCTTCCCAATCTTCGTAGGAATAACGTTCCGACGAACTCCATCTGAGAAATCTGAATCGGGATTTGTCGGTTTTATCAATGAGCCATGAACTGACCGGGTCATCCTTGGCTTCTACTAATTTGAGCAACCTTGGCAGGACTTTTTTGATCGGCATGGCGCGCACGGCGGTTTGTGCTTCCGACAGGCGTTGAGTTTCGTTCAGCGGAGTATCGTTGCATTGCTGCAACCAACTGGTAAGTGACCGCCCCTGATAATGCGGTTCGCGTGAAAACGACAGCAGGACGACACCGCCCAATGCTAGAACCATAGCGATGAAGATGAAAATGCGCCGGGTTTTCATGCGTGTTTTTGATACATGGTTCTCTGACACAGTAAAAGGGCAGCAGGTGCATGGCGATTGCAAAACAAAACATTACATACAGAACATAATTTTTTTTATTAGAACTTCGATGTATTCTTTGAACAAAGAAAAGGTCTTCTTCGAGTAAATTATAGTGTTTGCATGATGTTGCTTATTTAGAATCACTTTTTCTGCCATAATGCAGCGGAGAAAATAAGATTCAAGCGGACACCAAAACGGACACCAACCGAATCAGAAAGGGTATGAATTGGTTAAGACGATTAGGCTTGATTTCTCAATGAAATCAGCCATAATTACTACGCAATCGCGGGATTTATAGAGCAAATCCGGCAACCGGCTCCGGCCTTCGCTCGCGGGAGCAAGCTACGGCTGGCAAGCCAGCTTTTAGTGCATTTGTTGCACCTTCCGACTAATCTATTTTACCGGATACTGCCATACCCAATCGCCCTTATCCCGGTCAAACGAACCGTTTTCTCTAAGAGCAATTTGTCCGCCGTCGTCCGTTTCATTCCAGCCGAGGGAGTAGAGAACGAATTGTCCGTCATTCGTGCGGCGGTAAAGCAATGGCTGTCAATCGCGCTAAAAAAGAAGAATGCCAGCGGTCGTCGAACAACTATGGAGCGGACACCAAAACGGACACCAATTTTCGTGTCCGACGTGAACTAAGCGTAACGGGCGGTGAACCACCAGTTACCCGTTACGCTTCAGGAGTTGCCTTTATTTATCTTCGCGGTTGCGTGAATGATCGTATGAAAACACGTTACCGTTCAAAGCTGTTCAACGCGCCGGTTTTGTCCCCGCAACTCCGGCAGGCAAGAGCTTCAGGAATGTCGTTGTGTTTTTCTTTCTCAATTTTATGGAGGGGTTGTTGTGGTTACGACCTTTCTCACGACGACTTTTGAAGCCACCATCTTGTCCCCGTCCTGGGTGTAATACACGGTCACGGGAAGCCCGGACTTCACGGTCTCAATCGAGACTGGCGCTCCGTTTTCATCAACGTAAGTCGTGGTTTTCGTATAGGTGTAGCTGACCGGATCGGGCGACGTTTCTGTTTTAACTACAATCGTATTCCCGTTGAAATCGCTGATGGTTCCATCGGACGGAGTTGTGGTTGTGGTTGTGGTTGACTCAACGGCATTTTGTGCGAGGAGGGTTGCCGGGGCGGTGATCAGCATCACACCCAGAAAGGTGGCGCTGCCAATATTGCGGATAGTTTTTTTCATTAGTATATTAGAATTATTGTTGTTTGTTTTTTTGCTTTATCATCCTTAATTACGCCATCGGCAGATCAAATGCCATGGGGTGTAACCCGATCATCGTGTTGCATCCGCTCATACTGATTTGTGTGACGCAGGTAGCGGACACCAAAGGAGTTAAAAAGGGTAATTCGTTTGCTCAACCCAGAATTTGTTTTAAGGCGGAAACGTGCTCTTCAAATTCGAACCGGCCTTTGCGCGTCAACGAGATCGAAGTGCGCGGTTTGCGTTCGACAAATTTCTTATCGATTTTGATGTAGCCAGCCTCTTCAAGCGTTTGCAGATGCGCGCCGAGATTGCCGTCCGTCAATTTCAGCAATTTGCCGAGCGAACTGAAATCCATCTGCGCGCCATTTCCCAACGCCACCAGGCTGGCCATGATTTGCAGGCGAACCGGCTGATGAATGGTGGAATTAAGATCAGCCATAAGAATCATTTCCATGATTTGCAGATGGACAGACCTGACAAAAAGAGCGCGCCACCGCCAGTGATTGCCATCCAAAGGGGAAACCACACCGGCAAAAGATAAAATCCCGCGACCGTCAACACCGTTACAATCAAACCCAGCCACAGCAAAAATCTGCTTAACCATAATCCCATCATCACATAAGCGCACATGCACACGGTCGAATAAAATGCCATGCTTGCGCGTCCGCCCGGCTGAAGCAAAACCCCCCATAATATCATGTAGCCAAACAAAATCACCCAAGCCAACCCGATGCGACCGCCGCCCGGACGGCCAAACCTGGATTTTGATTTTCTAATGCAAACCCACGTGCCAATGAAACCAATCGTATCCAGCGTAAACGAAAACCAGCCTGAACTATGCGGAAAAAACTGAGTTGCGGAAAATCCGATCGCCCAGATGACGCCCCAAATCATCAGTATGTAACCGGTGAAGTGTCCGGCGGCCTTTTGTGTTTGCGAAATGGCCTTGTCAATTTCCGCCAATGATGCTTGAGCTTCCTGTTTTGATATATTCATATGCTGTATAGTTCTCTGTATTGCAGAGAACTCTAACATAAGCTCGCACGATGTCAAGCGGTTATTTTTGAGTTTTTTTGCCGCCCGCCCGCGCCAAGGTGGCCAAGGTTATGATTTGGGAGAGGCCAGGAATATCGACGGAGGGGACACCAAACGAGTCAAAAAGAGTATGGATTTAACCAGGTCAGATACGAAAATCTTACGGCGAGTTTGAGATCGGTATGATGAGTGATTTTGTTATTGTTGTGGCGGCGGCATACCTATTCCACCGCCCATTTTTTTCATCATCACCGCCTGCATCATTTCCTGCATACTATCATATTTGGCGTAGCCGGCCGGCGGGTTGAACAGGCTCGCGTCAGGCCTGGCGAAGCTGATGTTTTTGTAGAATGTGGTCATCGTGTTACCCTGTTCGTTCATCTGGACTTGGATCGGAAAATTTTTCAAATCGCTGGCGTTCCAAACGGTGAACTCGTGTTTTTCGCCCTGTTTGTCAGTGACAACAGTTTCATTTTTCACGCAGGGATGGCCGTCCACAGTTTCTTTGCCCAGTTCGGTGGATACAACGCTGGCATCGCTGTTGGTCGCGCTTGAGTCCGGAGCCGGGGGAATTATTTCGGCGTAAGCCTGCGCGTTCGGGTAAATCATATAAATAACTTTTTTATCCGGTTGCGAGATGGTCACCATCTGGTCCAATCCCATGGACTTCATTTGAGCCATGGCATCAGGCGGCAGGTTGCCGCCCTGCATTTCCGACATATCCATCTCGAATCGCGAATTGCCCCGGTCGAAGGATATTTTGCCGGACATGGTCACCGGGCCGCCGTTGTTCATCTGGATTTCCATCGTCGCGGAAAAAGACTGGTTTTCACCAAACAATTTATCCACGCCGTTGCCGAATTCCGGGTATCGTGGTTGGGAGTAAGCGGTAACCAGTCCCACAAGGAAAATGACCCATGCGAGAATTGAAATTTGATTTTTCATGGTTTCCGACGAATTTAGCGACTGGTGATTTTCAAAGTCCAGCCCAAACGAGCGAAGCCGGTCATTTTCAGCGCGCATTTGCGTGCGTTGCGACCGGCGATGTGCTACAAATAAAACCGGATGAATTCATCACCCGACAAAGACGTCGCGCGCCGCGCCGGGACTGAAAGCTGCCTCGCGCGTTCAGTCGCGGACACGCTGGCCGAAGAGCCGTCGCTCGAAGCGGTGACGATTGATTCCGCGCACCGGAAAATTTCCGTCGCCACGCTGGGCCGCGCCGACGTGGAAAAACTGACGCAACGCCTCACGGAAAAATTTCAATCCGTCCAGACGGCGGACGCCGGCCACGCCTGCACCTTGTTGAGCGGCAAAAGTGAATGCGCCGTCTGCGGCTCGCCGTTCTCGGAAGCGGAACGCAAAAAGATCACCATCCAGCACGACGACGCGGGGACGACCATCGCGCGCGTGACCTGCCCGACCGCGCCGAAATTCTGGCGCTGGCGCGACATACCCTTTCCCAAAGTTGTCCCGCGCGACGTGGAGTTTCTCGAACACGTTGACGAAATTGACGAATGGAAGCGGCAACTCGCCACGGCGGTTCTTTGCGGCGTTTTCGGGCTGGCCGGATTTTTCTCGCCCGCGCCGTTCAAGATTTTCGCCTACGGCGCGGCTTATCTGGCCGGCGGTTTTTATCCGGCGGAAGAAGTCTGGGAACGGCTGCGCAAGCGCACGATTGACGTGCATTTTCTCATGCTCTTCGTTGCCGCCGGCGCGGCTTACATCGGCGCATGGGCGGAAGGGGCGACGCTGCTGTTTTTGTTTTCGTTGTCCGGCGCGCTCGAACATTTCGCGCTGGGCCGCACGCAAAAGGAAATCCGCGCGCTCTTCCGCGACGCGCCAAAAACCGCCACCGTCATTGACGAACAGGGCCGCGAGCGCGAACTGCCCGTGGAAACGCTTCGACCCGGAATGCGCCTGCTCGTCAAACCCGGCTCGCAATTTCCCGTGGACGCGGAAATTGTCAAAGGCGGCACCGCCGCCGACGAATCCAATTTGACCGGCGAAGCGACACCCGCCGAAAAGAATGTCGGCGATTCCGTCCTGGCCGGAACGATTAATCTTTGGGGCGCGGTCGAGGTCATGGTCACCAAACCCGCCGCTGAAAGCGCGCTGCAAAAAATCATCACGCTCATCCGGGAAGCGCAGCAGCAAAAAGCGCCCGCGCAACAGTTCACGGACCGGTTCAGCACCGTTTACACCTACTTCGTGCTCGGACTTTCGTTCGGGATGTTTTTTGTCTGGTGGCTCGGCTTTGGTCTCCCGTTTGGTTTTCATTTCACACCGTTCGCCCCGGCCGCCGAAACCCACAGCGCGTTTTACCGGACGATGACGCTGCTCGTCGTTTCGTCGCCGTGCGCGCTGGTGCTTTCGATACCATCCGCCGTGCTGGCGGCCATTGCGTGGGGCGCGCGGCACGGGATTCTGTTTCGCGGCGGCGCGGCGGTGGAAAAACTGGCGGAAGTCAACGTCGTCGCGCTCGACAAAACCGGCACGCTGACGACGGGCGAATTGCGCGTGGACAAAATCGAAAGTTTTCCGCCCGGCCGCGAAAACGAGATTGCGCGGCTGGCGTATTCGCTCGAAAAACTTTCCACGCATCCGCTCGCCCGCGCCATCACGCTTCACGGCAAGCAGCGGCAATTTGAGCCGTTCGCGCTCGACCATTTTGAATCCATCACCGGACAGGGTTTGCGCGCGCGGCGGAACGGAAATGAATGTCTGCTGGGTCGCCGTGAATGGCTCGGGCAGGACGGACGCGGCGGAATCATGACGCAGGTTCCGGTGACGGACGCGGGCCTTTCCGAAATCTGGCTCGCCGAAGGTGATTTGGTGGGCCGGATTATTTTGCGCGATGACATTCGTCCGCAAGCCGCGCCGGTGGTGGAGGAATTGCGCAGGGAAGGCTTGCGAACCGTGGTTTTGACCGGCGACCGCCGGGCGACCGCCGAACAGTTGCGCGTGGAACTGAAACTCGACGACGTGCGCGCGGAATTGAGACCGGAGGAAAAGGTGGGGGCGGTTCGCGCCTTGAGCGGGCCGGAGCAAAAAGTTGCGATGATCGGCGACGGCGTGAACGACGCGCCCAGCCTGGCCGCCGCGCATATCGGGGTTGCCATGGGCGCGCGCGGTTCGGACGCTGCGCTGGAGCAGGCCGACGTGGTCTTGATGTATGACCGGCTGGAAAATTTTCTGGCGGCGTTTCGTTTAAGCCAGCGCGCGCGCCGCATCATCCGGCAAAATCTGGTCATTTCGCTGGGCACGGTCGTCGTGCTGGTTTCCTTTGCGATGCTCGGCAAAATTCCGCTGACGATTGGCGTGGTCGGTCACGAGGGCAGCACGGTCGTCGTGGTGATGAACAGTCTGCGATTGTTGTTGGGTGGAGCGCCGGCCAAACAAAAATTGTAAACGCCTTCCAAAGATGGCCGCAGACAATTTGGATTCAGGCGGGGAGAGCGGTTTGACGTCGGGCAACCTGTTTCAAATCATTCTGCCGGCAAGTTCGTGATGCTGCAGCACTGCTGCAGCAGGGTTGCACTCCGGCGGCAGCGCCCCTGCATTGGATCGGCTATCATGGCTCTGTCAAAACTCAAGGCGCGGTGGCCGTTGGCTCCGGCGAATTGTTAGGCCACGTCGTGTTCATGAATCAATCTCTCTGTCTGCTTGTTTCGACGAATCACAACACCGCGCAAATACCAGAAAAGCGCGACGGTAGTCAGCAACACAATGACGTGCCATGCCGCTATCGAGTCTGAATGCTCCAGCATAAAGCGCAGCAGTGAAATGCCGAGAAAGAAAAGAAAAATCAGAGTGCTATGCAGCAACAAAGTGACGAATGTCCGCAATGCTGGCTCCTCGGAACGCCAACAAGCCCAAAGCCACAGCACGGACGAAACCGCCAATAAGATGCTGCAACCCTTGACCGAAAACTTGGCGTGAAACGCGAAGATGCAAAAGAAACCGAAGATGGCCGATGAAAACGTCAAGACCGCCAAGGTCACGGCCATGCTTTTGGCGATGGCAACGAGTATGAGACGCATCTTGGTCATGGTGTGTTGAGTGGCCTAACGACCAAAACTAAGCCACGCCGGAACAGTGTGATGTCAACCGTGAATGAACGGCCAACCGGCTTCTTTAAATGACAGATGCACTTCGCGGAAGTTTCATAGTTTGGCTTCATCGCTCCCACTCCGTCGGCCTCGCGGCCTTTGCCGTTGGAAAATCCTTTTCGCCATTTCCCAAATGGCTCAAATGACAAATCGCTCAAGTGGCTCCAGTGTATGGTTAAGCAGCACGGTCACAAACTCTTTCTGGCTGTCCTCGGATGTCACGCCAATACTCATCGCGAACGTCGGCGTCAATCTCGATGGGTGTGCTCTCACCATATAATCTGTCCGCACCATCTTTGTGAGGACCGGAAATCCAGTAGTGCTCACCAGACTCAACATCGTAGTAATTGGACTTGAAGCCTGCACCTTTGAGGCTCTGAAAGCTGCGGCCTTTATAGTAAATGGTGCTGCCAGTCTTGGAGAAGGTGACACGACCAATGCGCGCCGGGCCGGTCAAACCGTCGCCCTTGTATTCGATATACATAATACGGCTTTTCATGGCGCGTGATGCTGCCTAACGACCAAAGCTGAGCCCAAAAATCATAACGAGATTGAGGCAATGACAGACAATACGGCTAAATACAACCAACGCGCGTGCGCTCGACCTGAAAGAAAATACGAGACGATCAAAATCAAAGTAAAAATCGGCGTGGCATACGAAATAATGTCAACCACTCCGGCCAAGAAAGAAGTCGCAAACTGAGACTCTGCAAAACCTGAAAGCCATCCAAGCACTACCAATGAGATAACAAAAATCGCTTGGCTGCGAATGCTGACGTTTTGTTTCAAGGTGTCCATATCAGCCTAACAGGTATTGTGTCGAAATTTTGCGACCTATCACGATTGTATTCTGCATTGAATTTATCGTTGCAACTGCCCTATGTCCAGCCAATTAACGCGGTCTGAACGTCGCTTCTTTGCCCCTGCAAAGGTCGAATACGAAGGTTCAGTCCGCTGCCGTAAGAATGGTTTTAATGGCAGCGTGGATTTCGTCGAAGGCGAAAGGTTTGGCGAGGCACAGTCGTTTCTCCTGTTTGAGAAATCCGCGCATCTGTTCATTGACGACGTCACCGCTGAAGAAAACGATGCGCCGGCACCGATCCGGACTGGCCGCACGCAGTTTTTCATAAATTTGGCGGCCATTGAGGCCGGGCATTTTCCAATCGCAGAACGTGACATCATAATTTATTTGCCGCAACTGGCGCAGGGCGTTCTCGCCGTCGGACGCGGTATCCACGCCATAGCCGCTCTGGATCAACCTCTCTTGCAACATTTGCAGAATGGCCTCTTCATCGTCTATGACCAGGATTTTTTTCCCGGCACCTTCATTCGCGTCCAACGTCTTTGGCTTCGCCGCGTGCCCGGCCTCGAGGGTGTCGCCCGCGAGGTGCAAAATCGGCAGTTTAATGGTGAAGGTCGCGCCTTCGCCCGGCGGGCTGGAAGGGGTGATGTTTCCGCCGTGCTCCTTGATGATGCCGTAGCAAAGGCTCAAGCCCAGCCCGGTGCCCTGTCCGGCCTGCTTGGTGGTAAAGAACGGGTCAAAAATCCGGAGCAGGTTTTCCGCCGGGATGCCGGGGCCATTGTCGCGAACAATAATGTGGACATGATCACCGGCGGTTTCGGTAACGATTTTAATTTGACCTTCGGATTGATGGTTTTCAATGGCCTGACGGGCATTGTTGATGACGTTGAGCAGCACCTGCTGAAACTGATGAGCATCGGCCAGCACCACCGGCAGGGACGGGTCAAGTTTCGTGACGACCTCGATATTGCTGGTGCGAAGCTGGTAGTTGAGCATTTCCAGCACGGCCTCTACCATGCCGTTCAAAGACACGGGCTTGCGTTCGTGCTGGTGGCGGCGGGCAAAACTCAAGAGCGATTGGACAATTTTCTGACAACGTTGCGCGGATTTATAAATCATGTCAAGGTAACGCCGGTTCCGGGTGTCCACGTCGTTGTCCTTGAGCATTTCCGAAAAACCCACGACGGCCGCCAGGGGATTGTTGAGTTCATGCGCCACGCCCGCGACGAATTCTCCCACCGCCGATAATTTTTCGCTTTGGATCAACTGCGCCTGTGTGCTTTTAAGGGTCTCGATGGTTTGTTCGATTTGGGCGCGGGACTGCTTGATGTTTTCCGTCATTTGATTGAACACGGTCGCCAGTTCACCGCATTCGTCGCGACCGCGCACCGGCACGCGCCGGGTAAAATCGCCGCGACCCACCGCTTCGGCACTGTCACGCAATTCACTCAATGGCCGGGTGACTTTGCTGACCAGCAACCACACCGTCACCCCGCCGGATAAAATGGCGAGCAGACTGATGATCAAAATTATCTGTCTGGTGGATTGAAGCGCCTGCAATGGTTTTTCGTATGAAGAAAGGATGAGATAACCCAGCCGGTGCTCATCGTTCTTCCCTCCCAGCCATCCGGCGGTGCAAAGGAAGTGTTCATCGTTCAGGGTGAATTGTTCGTTGGCAATTCCTTCTTCGGCTTGATTGCGGGATGTCATTTGCGCGAATCGGGCGGGCAACAACTTTACCAGATCATCATTCCGTAAAGTGGTAGCCACAACGTGATCATCGGCCAGCAACACCAGATCGTCATCCTGGCTCAACCGCGCGAACTGTTGAGCCATCGAATTTTCCACGCCGAAAGTAATCACTCCGACAATCGCGTTGGTGTCTCCCACCGATATGGGAATGGCGACTATGTCAAACAGGCGGTTGTTGTTTTCGATGGTATCCACAATGGATTCCCCCGCAAAGGCGGATTTGATTGAAGTGGAGGAACTGGCCTCAAATGCCTGCAGATTGATTTGGGGATCGCGCGCCACGGGAACCGGCACGCCCTGGCCGGGCGTAAGCACAATCACATCGGCAACGTCCTCCTTGATCAAATCATCGAGTATGCCCACGAACGTATTTTGCTGTTCCGGATCAAGCTCCGTTTGTCCCGGTTCAAACATTTTCGTGGCAGCCTTGAAACGCGGCTCGTTTTTTGCATCGCTATAACAGCGGAGCAGGTCTTTTTCGCGGTTTTGCTGGGTGATTTTCAACATCGCCCCGGCGGATTTCAACCGTTGGCTGGCGTTCTTCTGGATTTGTTCCTTGATTTGCTGGTTTGCCAGCCACATGGAAATCGTCACAATCAGCACCATCACCACGAACACCGGCACGAGCACCTTGGTGCGGAAACTCACATCGGGCATGGCAGGCAGGCGGGACATGGCGGTCAGTATTGCGGCAGATTTTTGATGCCCAGCACGAAGTCCACTTTGACTTCGCCATTCGTCGGCACGGTGATTTCGCATTCGTCGGGGGGCAGCCGATCGTGCCACGCTTTCAATTTATATTTGCCCGGGGGAACATCGGAAATGGTGTAATTTCCATTTTCGTCCGTGGAGGCGAAATAGGGATTTTCCAGCACCAGCACAATGCAATTCATGGACGTGTGGATGGAACAAAATACGTCCACGCGCCCCGGCTTGTCGAACGTTACGCGCTTGTCCGGCGGATTTCCTTTGTAAAGTCCCAGATCAAACTGTTTGGCGTCGGACATCGAAAACACGTTGTGGTAAATCTTGTCATCATTGGGCCATGCAACCGTGGTGCCGACCATGATTGGCAAAACGTGTGGCGAAAACACCGCGTCCTGCTGCGCGACGCTCAATGTCTTCACGGTGGCCATAGGGGTTGAAGGCGCGTTGTTCGTCTTGAAAGAGCCTTCGACATAAACCACAAAATCGTGCATCGCCGCATAATCCATTTTCTCCACGAATTTGTATTTGCGGCTGGCATACGCGCCGTCCGCGCCGTCCCCAGCGGCATCATCCGCATCGATTTTGCCCTGCGCGCTCACGTGGCCCGTGATCGTGCCCGCCACAGCCGCAATGGTCGCCAGGCCTGAAATAATCGCCAAAAAAATAGTTCTCATGGTTCGCTAAAATTTGAAGGCGACCTCCGTGCCGAAAAAATTTTCCTGGTCGCGCGATTCGCCGTCCACCTGCCGGCCGTCTTCAAACGCGTATTCGGTCTTGAGGATCAGCCGGTCGCTGAAACGGTAGCCGAGGCCCAGGCTCAACCGCCACAAATCGGCTGTCAGCGGGTCGCCATAATCGTCGTAATCGCCATTGCCTAAGAGGGGAATTCCCTTGTCCGCGATGACTTCGCTGAACCGCGCCGCCGCGTAAAACTTTTCCGGCAGGTTTTGGACCACCCCGGCCGAATAGAAAAAAATGTCGCGGCGGTTGTCCGCCGCCGGATCATTGTCGTCGTATTGCGCGTAACCGCCAAACGCCTGCGCATAGCCGCTGGCCCAGCGTGCCGTCATGTCCAGTTCCACCGCGTCCAGGTGAAAGGTTGTCGTGGCCGGCGAACCGATGGATTGTAAAGTTTCGTTAGCGAACCATTCGGCGGAAGAGCCATCATTCTGCGCGTTCAAATCGCCCGTGCGCATTCCGCTCACGCTGAAATGCCAGTGCCGGTTTGGATCAAAGCTGACGTGTCCCGCGACGGACTTGTCATCGTTGTAATACTGCGCGTAGTCGCCGCCGCCGTTTTGCACCGCGACCACGTAACTGAATTTTCCCAGCGCACCGTAAATTTCCACGCCCGAATCAATGCCCCAAAAATCCGATACCGAGTGCAGGATGAGCGGGTCGTCAATCGCATAGCGCGTGAGATATTCTTCGCCAAACGGGATGTACATCCGCCCGGCGCGCACGTTCAACTGGTCATCCTGTCCCCATAATTGCGACACGTCCTCGCAGTCCAGATATAGTTCGCCGAGATAGACCTGCGTGTCCGTGTTTTCGCGCGTCGCCAGATCCACGTCACCGTAAAAATAAACTTCCTTCCAGATCGGGGCCTCGACGAACAATCGCGCCTCGTCCACGACAAATTCCGAATCGGGCGCAAAACCCTCCGGACCCGTTTTGAAAAAGGCGATGCCGCCTTCGCCGCTCAAATCCACACTGCCCAGATTAAACCCGCTTTTTGCCGGCGTGGAACTTTCCGAAGTCGCGCCTTCCGGTTCAGATTTCGCGGCTTCCAGCCCCTGGACTTTTTGCGTGAGGGCGTCGAGCGATTGACTTTGCTTTTGCACCTGTTGTTCCAGCATCGCGTTTTGATCGCGCAACAACTGCACCTGTTCCTCCAGATTGGTATCGCCGGCGCGCGAGGGTGCGATAGAGACAAAGAGAAACGCCGCCGTGACGCGACACAGCCAAAACGTTATGAAATTCCTGCAATTCACTCCGCCAGAACCAGCAAGCGATGTGCCTAATCAACTTTGCTCTTTGGCAATTTTCCATTGGTTTTCAGGCGTTTTTCTGGCGCTTTTGTGCGAAATTGAAGTGAAATTGCGCCTTCGTGCTTCCGACTGCCATTCCGCGCAGCAAGAAATTGAAGGTACTTGTCTCAACCTCAAATACATGGACGGAACGCTTTTCCCGTCGGCGTCGAACTCAAATCCGGCTAAAGGCATCCCGGTTGTCGAGGTCGAGCAGCTTGCGAAATCCCCCACGCACAATCGTATGGTCTTCGGCCAGCAGAACCGTGATTCGCTTCATAAAGATTTAAGGTTTGATAGTGAGAACTTGATCAGCGTGTTTTCGTCCCTCTGCGCGTCTCCTTGCCAGGCGGAATCCGGGCAGTAACGGTGGTGCCCTGGCCGGGTGGAGATTCGACGGAGAATTTACCACCAACCATCTCCAACCGTTCCCTCATGCCGAGTAATCCCAATCGTCCGTTTCCTTTCGTGCGGAGCACGCGTTTCACGTCAAAGGATTTGCCGTCGTCATTTATCGTCAGGCAAATGCAGTCCGGCAGTTTCTTGATCCTCACTTCCACCTCGCTGGCCTGCGCATGGATGGCCACGTTGTTGAGGGCTTCCAAGGCGACGCGATACAGGACTTCACGCTTGGCAATGGGCAGTCGGTTCACCGTCGCGTGTGCTGTCAAACGAACCCGCACGCCCGTCCGTTTCATGAAATCGTTCATATAGGTATGCAGCGCGGGAATCAGTCCCAAGTCGTCCAAAACCGTCGGGCGCAGGTCCAAGGCGAACCGATGCACAACGGCCACCGATTTTTCCACCAGACGTTGCGTCTGCACGATTTTCCGTTGGAGGCTTGTTGGGTTTTCCGCAAGTTTCGGGGTCAACGACGCCAGATGAATATTGATGCCCACCAGAGTTTGAAGGACAGTATCATGCAGTTCGCGGCTGATGCGCTTTCGCTCATCCTCCTGCGCGAGCAAAATTTCATGCGAGAGATGCCGTAACTGTGCCGACAACTGACTTTGGTGTTCCTTACTTTTCTTGAGGGCTTGCTCTATCGTCTTTCGCCGGACGATTTCCTGCTCCAACTTCCGGTTCGAGGCGGTCATTATATCCAGGCGACGCTGCGCTACCTCGGCCCGTTTGCGCTCGGTGATGTCCACCACGGCGATGCGACATTCCAGCCCTTTAAGCATCCGTTGGGCCTCGATGTTCACGGTCTGAGGCACCTCTCCTTGGCGTAAAAGCTCGAAATCACTGGATTGTTTGGTCTGGCCCGCAAAGACTTTTTTCAGGAAGGCATTGAAAATGGGACGAAGCTCCGCTGTAAGCAGCCCTCCAAAGGACTGACCCACCAACCGGGAGCGTTCGATCCCGACCAGACTTGCCCCGGTGAGGTTGGCCTGAATGATGGTCCCGGACGCGGCGAGGCTAAAATAGCCCACCGGCGCGAAATCGTAGAGGTCGGTGTATTTCTCCAGCAGGGCCTCCGCCCAATCCCGTGCTACCTGGAGTTCCGCGTTCTGCATCTCCAGTTCAATCTGGTGAACTTGCAATTCGTGTAGCAGCCGCTGCGTGTCGGCGGCTGATTTCGGATCTCCGGCCCCGGACGGGTGATTTCGCCGCTGCTCCCGCAACCGGGCTTCGGCGCGGCGGCGCATTTCGGCAGGAGCGACCGGGTTGTTTGTTTTTTGTTTCATGGCAAATGTGAGTAACGGCTCACAGCTTTGCTCTGCTCCTCCCTCGCTTCAACTTCGTGGATTGTTCGGCAACGTGCCTTTCCAGGACGGATTGATTGCTCCGCAACTTCGCCTCCAGCGTCTTGGCCACGGTAATGTTCGCGAAGGTAATCACCACGCCGTCAATCCGGTCGTCCAGCGTCCGATAAGGCATGATGCGAACGGTGAACCATCGGCCGTCGCGCGCGCTAATCGATTTTTCCACCGAGGCCAGTTTCCGCAGCACCTCCCGTGCATCCCCGGCCAGTTCCGGGTAGCGCAGCTCCGAGGCCAGATCGGTGATGGGGCGGCCCGCGTCGGCCGCGATGAGCTTGATGATTTTCGTCGTCTGCGGGGTGAACCGACGCACATTGAGATCCTTGTCTAAAAACAGGGTCGCGATATCCGTGCTGTCGAGCAGGTTCTTCATGTCGTTGCCGGCCCGCGAAAGTTCGTCCACCTTGGCCTGCAACTCGGTGTTGACCGTCTGGAGTTCCTCGTTCATGGATTGCATCTCCTCCTTCGAGGTGGTGAGTTCCTCGTTGGTGGATTGCAGTTCTTCATTCGTGGATTGCAATTCCTCGTTGGCGGACCGGAGTTCTTCCTGCGAGGTCTGCATCTCCTCGTGGGTGGCTCGCGACTCGCTGCGAACGTGCAGGAGTTCCTGCTCCAGTTCCGTCAACCGGGAGCTGTGGGCATGGGGTTTTGCCGACCGACCCGCTGCTTTGTCAGACACGAGCGCGGCCACGTCGGTGAAAATGATCACTACTAATCCCTGCAACGGTCCGGGTTCATCAAATCGCTGGAGGGTCACATCCACATACTGCTCGCCGCCGTTGGTCCCGACCTTGAGTCCGTGAAGCACCACGCTTTCTTTTTGCCGGAGCGCTTCCGGAAAGGCGCGGGCTAGTTCGTAGCGTAGCCCTTCGCGGGCCATGGCAAAGAGATTCCAGTTGGCTTTGCCAGCGGCCGGTTCCAGGTATTTGCCGGTGCGTCCGCTGACATAAAAAATGTCCCCCTTGTCATTAGTGAGCACAGTCGGAAGGGCGTATCGTTGCAGAACCAACTGATCTGCCAGAGACTGAAGAGTGGCCGACGGTTTGGGTGCCGGAAGCGTCCCGGTCCCGTTGGGCGGACCGGCGCTAAAAGACGAGGGGAAGACAATCTGTTCCGGTCGCAGGACGGATTCGATCCGCCGGAAAAGTCGCGATTTACCGCTGAGCGGTGCAAACAAGTCGGTGTAATCGCCAATCGTCTCTGAACTGCCTTGAAACAAAATGCCGCCGGGGGTAAGGCTGTAGTGAAACAGCGGAATCAGTTTCTTCTGCACCTCGGGAGTCAGATAGATCAGCAGGTTGCGGCAGCTCAAGATGTCCAGCTTGGTAAAGGGCGGTTCCATGATGATATTCTGCGGCGCAAAAATCACCACGTCGCGAATCTCTTTGTGCACCTGGTAGCCGCGTTCTTCTTTGTTGAAAAATCGCTTCAGTCGTTCTTCCGAAACATCGGCGGCGATATTGGCCGGAAAAACTCCTTGTCGAGCTTTGTCAATTGCGTCCCGGTCCAGATCGGTGGCGAAGATTTGAATCGTAAATTTGCCCTTGGGCTTGAGTTCCTCGACCGCCTCCTTGAGCACGATGGCCAGGGAATAAGCCTCTTCTCCTGTGGAGCAGCCGGGCACCCACGCCCGCAACGCCTGGCCGGGCGCGCGGCTTGCGAGCAGCGTCGGAATAGCCAGTGCGCGCAATTGATCCCAGGCGGCGGGGTCACGGAAGAAGTTCGTCACCCCGATCAACAATTCCTTGAAAAGCAAATCCAGTTCCTGCGAGTTCTCCTGCAAGTAGCGGACATAACCCGTCATTTTGTTGATCTGGTGAATGCCCATGCGGCGGTCAATCCGGCGATAGAGGGTATTTCGTTTGTAGAAGGAAAAGTCACTGCCGGTGTGGGCGCGCAGCAGGACTAACACCTTTTCCAGGGCGCTCTGCGTCTTGTCTTCCAGCGCCACTTTCGTCCGGGCGACCAGCGGGGTGCGTTGCAGATAGGCAAGAATTTTTCCCGGCAGTTCGTCCACCGGGCCCACAATATCCGCCAACCCGGCATCAATCGCGCTGCGCGGCATGCTATCGAATTTGGCTGTCGTCGGCTCCTGCACCAGCACCACGCCCGCCTTTTCCTTGATGGCCCGCAGTCCCAGCGTGCCGTCGGAACCCATGCCCGAAAGAATCACGCCGAGGCTGTGTTCCTGCTGATCCTGCGCCAACGAGCGGAAGAAAAAATCAATCGGCAGTCGCAGCCCACGAGGTGCCGTCGGCGTGAGCAAGTGCAGCACTCCGTGCAAAATGGACATATCTTTGTTCGGGGGGATCACATAGACGCAGTCCGGTCGCACCGTAGTGCGATGCTTGACTTGGGTGACTTTCATGCCGGTGGTACGCTGGAGCAGTTCGGACATGATGCCTTTGTGCGTCGGGTCGAGGTGCTGGACGATGACAAACGCCATGCCGCTGCCCGCCGGCACGTGCCTCAGAAACTGCTCCAACGCTTCGAGTCCTCCGGCGGAGGCCCCGATGCCGACGATGGGAAACGACACGCTGGCCGGCAACGTGGGGGTTGTCTTGCGAGCGACGTTGGCCGGCTTTTTCCGTCGGCGTGCCGGGGAAGATTTCTTTTTCATGCGCTGTTTTCCTGCGTGTGTCTCCGGTGTCTGTTTCGTGCGCTGCCAAAACCTGGCGGAATAAATGCCGCAACTCTTCCTGACTGAACTGCAAATGCTCCGGCGTCTGGTATGGTTGATTCAACTGGAATTTCCTTTCCATGGCCAGCACGGTGAATTGTGTCCGATTGGAGTGACGGTTTCAATAAAATGTTTCAGCCGCTTGATCCTCCCGCCTCCGATTGTGGAGAGCAGGCCGGCGACAACCAGCCGACGGTGTAGCGCTACGTTTTTTTCACAGCACTCTGAAAATATCTTCATATTTTTGTGGTGCTCAACCATTGAGTTGACGCATGGATAGGAGGATGAGCTTGGATGGAAGTCCAACGCGATACGGATGGAGACGCTGACCGGAAAAACAAAAACCCTTTAACAGACTGATGCAAAACGGGTGTTTTTTATCCAAACCATTTTTCTTCATGGTAAAACCCATCACTGATCGCTGTGGAACGCGGATTTTTGCCCGGCGAATGGCTCGCTTGACTG
>JBEKBA010000057.1:0-17133 GCA_050015635.1 Verrucomicrobiota bacterium | reverse complement strand
TCAGGCGTGCCTTCGGCAAAGCCGCCTTTGGATTGAAAATAGGTGAACGCCTGCGTCGAGAGCGTAATGAGTTCACTCAAATTTAATTCACGCGCCTTGCTCTCGATGAACTGGATCAGCTTGCGCCCGATGCCTTGATTTTCGTGCGAGGCGCTGACGTAAAGGCACGCGAGTTCGCCCTTTTTGTGTTCAGGATAAGCGTGCAGCGCCACGCACGCGACCGGATTTTTATCAATCTCAAAAATAAAATAATCGCCGAGTGTTTTTTCAATCACCGCCCGCGTCCGTTTTACCAGTTCATCGGATTCGACTGCCGCTTTCGTCAGCAGTTGAATTGCGCGGATGTCCTTTTTCTTCGCCGACCGGATTTGTTGATATTCGTTCGCGTAAATCAACGTGCCGATGCCGTCGTTGGAAAAAACTTCCGCGAGCAAACCTTCATCCACTTTTCCGTTGATGACGTGGACGCGTGGCACGCCGGATTTGCAGGCGATCGTGGCGTGCTGGGCCTTTGACAAAATTTCCGGAGTGAAACCGGCGCTGTTCGTTTGCAAAAGACTTTGCAATTCGGACACGAGCATTTGCCGGATCAGTTTGCCGCTGTAAATCAATCCGTCCTGCGACGTGATAAAAATCAATTTAATCGCTTTGAGCGCTTCGGCGACTGCGACCGCGACGCCGTCGGAATTGACGCGATACGTTTTGCCGTCGCCGTCGAATCCAAGCGGCGGGATGACCGGCACGACGCCTTGCGCGAGCAACGACTGGAGCAGCTCGGTGTCCACGCGCTCGACCTTGCCCGTGAACAGATGATCCACGCCTTGAATGATGCCCATCGGATGCGCAATGATGACGTTCGTGCTGGCGGCGCGAAGGTCGTTTGCCGAAAGCCCTTCGAGAATCTCGTGCGTGAGCCGGTTCGCGGCGGTAAGCGCGAGTTTGAGCGTGTTCGCGTCCGTGATGCCCGTGCCGTCAATGTCAGACGGTTTTACATTTTGCTCCTCACCAAGCGATTTTATTTGCGCCGACGCGCCATGAACGAGCACGACGCGAATGCTCAACGAACGTAGCACCGCCACATCCAGCAGCAGTGTCGCGAAATTTTCGTCGGTGACGATGGTGCCGTCAATTGCGAGAATAAATGTCTTCTCGCGGAATTGCGGAATGTATTGCAGGATGCCCCGCAGGTCGGTCAGTTTCATTTCAGCACAAAACAAGTAGTCGGTTTCGAGCGCGATTCAATCACTTTTTGTTCAAGGCAATTTTCAATGTGCCGAGACAACGCTCGTTTTCCTGAGGCGTGCCGATGGAAATGCGAATCCAATCCGGCAATTGATAGCCGCCCATCGGACGCACAATCACGCCTTGTTTTTGCATCACCTCGAATACACGCTGGCCGTCGTTGACGTGGACCAAAATGAAATTGGCGAACGACGGAACGAATTCGAGCTTCAAGTCGCGGAACACGCGCGCGAAAAATTCCAATCCGGCAAAATTGTTCAGCCGCGTTTTGCGGACGTGCTCGTCATCGTCCAGCGCGGCGAGCGCAGCGGTTTGCGCGAGCGAATTGATGTTGAACGGCTGCCGGACTTTTTCGAGCGCGGAAACAAATTCGGAATTAGCAATGCCGTAGCCGATTCGCAAGCCGGCGAGTCCGTAAATTTTTGAAAACGTCCTCATCAAAATCAGGTTTTTCCGCGCGCCAAGACGAATGAGGGGAACCAAATCCACGGCATCAGCCAAAAATTCGATGTAAGCTTCATCCATCACGAGCAACACGTCGTCGGGAACTTCGTTGACGAATTTGATAACTTCCTCGCGCGGCGCGAGCGTGCCGGTGGGATTGTTCGGGTTCGCCACGAATACGACGCGCGTGTTCGGCGTGACGGCTTTGAGCATCGCGGGCAGATCGTGGCCGTAATTTTTCGCCGGAACGGTGATGACGTTCGCCTCGAACATTTTTGCGACGATGGGATAAATCGCAAAACAAAATTGCGAAATGACCACGTCCGCACCCAGCGCGAGCAATGCGTGCGCGACAAATTCGATGATTTCATTCGAGCCATTGCCGAGAACAAGGTTCGTTGGCTCAACACCGAGTTTGGCCGCGAGTTTTTGTTTGAGGTAAAACGCATTGCCATCGGGATAAAGATTTACGCCAGTCACAGCTTTTTGCATCGCGGCAATGGCGAGTGGCGATGGGCCGAAGGGGTTTTCATTCGAGGCGACTTTAATGATTTCATTCGCAGGCAAATTCAGTTCGCGTGCGACTTCTTCGATGGGCCGGCCGGGTTGATACGTCGGCAAACTTTTCAGCGCGGCATTGGTAATCGGCGGTATTGGCATTTTACAATGATTCTATGATTTTTTTGACATTCACGTTTTTAGCGACGATGTCACGGATGAGGGAAATTTTTCCCCCGTCGGTCGGTCGCGTCTTGACGGTAAGGTTGTGGACTTTGGAAGCGACTTGATAGCTGTCGGCTTGCGCGAGCAAAATGGGAATCGGCATGGTGCGAATGATTTTAAGAATGCCTTCCGCCGGACGCAGGCCACCGGTCAAAACGATGCCGGCCATTTTTTCTTCGCTCTGCGCGTCAATGCCGGTGCAGGCCGCGAGCACAATATCTTCGCGGTCGCCGGGCGTGATGAGCAGCACGCCGGGTTGGAAAAATTTCATCGCGTTCTGCGCGCTCATTGCGCCCACGACAACGTCGTTCACGAGCGCGTGCAACGTCGGCGGCGAATTCAGCAATTCGGCGCGCAGTTCCCCGCGGATCAAATCCACCGACGGGTTGCAGAGAATTTGTTCGTAAGGCAAAACCCCGAGCAAATCCAATCCCTTGCGCTTGAGTCCGCGCCGGACGAAATCAGCGACGTAATCCACTTTTTCACCGAGCACTTTATTCAAAATGACGCCGATGATTTCGACACCTTCCTTTTCAAACAGCGCCTGGTTGAGCGAAACCTCGTCAATCGGTTTGCCGATGCCGCCTTGAGAAATAATGATAACCTTACAGCCGAGAATTTTAGCGACTTGTGCGTTGGACAAATCGAACACCGAACCGACGCCGGCGTGCCCGCTGCCTTCGCACAGCACAAAATCCTTTTCCCATGCGACGCGGTCGAAGGCTTTCTGGATTTTTTTGACGAGCGCTTCGTTATTGGACGATTGAAGATATTTACGCGTGAAATCCGGTTCAACCGCAATCGGACTCATGTCCACGAGCGGACAATTCATCTGATACACCGCGTCCATCAGCACGCTATCCTCGTCAATTTTTTGTTCCTCGATCTCGACGAAGCGCTGGCCGACGGGTTTGATGTAGCCGACGCGCGGAAAATGTTTTTGCAACGCCGCGATGAGGCCGAGCGACATGGTGGTCTTGCCGTAGTTCTGGCGCGTGGCGGCGATGAAAACGCGCGGCGTGGCGGTGTTCATTTATTCGCCGGGCAACTGTGCGTCCGCACCCGGATAAAGTTTTTGATAATCAGTGGACTGCACGCCGATGATTGCCGCGACGCCGAGAATGTCGTGCGCGCTCGAACCGCGCGAAACATCCGCGGCGGGACGATTGAGGCCGAGCAAAATCTGGCCGTAAGCGTTCGCGTGGCCGACGAGCCGGACGAGCTTGCTGGCGATGTTGCCGGAATTGAGGTCGGGAAAAATCAAAACATTCGCGCGGCCCGAAACTTTTCCTTCTTGAAGTTTGCGTTCGGCAATTTCGGGAACGAGTGCGGCGTCCACTTGTAATTCGCCGTCAAAATCCGCTTCCAAAAGCAACTGGTCGGCTCTGTGTTTGGCCATTGCCGTGGCGGCCTGAACTTTTCCAACCGACGGATGCGACGCGCTGCCTTTGGTCGAGAACGATAGCAACGCCACGCGCGGTTTCACGCCGAGCATATGCCGCGCGAGTCGCGCGGTTGAAACCGCGATGTCAGCGAGTTGATCCACCGTCGGATCGGGAATGACGCCGCAATCGGCCATGAACAAAACGCCGTCTTCGCCGATACGTGTGTCTTCGACTTCCATGACCATGCAACTCGACGCCGTGCCGATGTCGGGTGCGGCCTTGATGATTTGAAACAGCGGACGCAGCACGCTACTGGTGTTGTGCGACGCGCCGGAAACCAGACCGTCCGCCTGATGCATCGCCAGCATCATCGCGCCGTAGTAATTTGGCTGGAGCATTGCCTCGCGCGCTTCGGTGGCGCGCAGCCCTTTTTCGCGGCGCAACGAAAGGAAACGTTTGGCAAAGTTTTCGAGGTCTTCACTTTCTGCGGGATTGATGATACGGATGTCGTCGAGGGGGATGTTCAGACCTTCCGCGACTTCCTGTACTTTCACGCGGTCGCCGAGCACGATGGGCGCGCCGAGCCGTAGTGCGTGGAATTGCCGTGCCGCCTGTAAAATGCGCGGCTCCGTGCCTTCGGGAAATACGACTCGCTTGGGATGACGCTGCAATTTTTCGATGACGTTGCCGATGAAACGCATGACGTTAGATTAACCGCCAGTGGCGAAATCGCCAAATCATTTTGCCGTCAACCCGCCGCGTGCATTGACTTGAACGTGAACGGCGGCTAATCTCCAAATTTCAATGTTGGAGATGATTGAGAAACTTTTGGTTTTGCAGGATCGCGACCGGAAAATTTATCGCGTGCAACAAGAACTCGCCCAGATTGCGCCGGAACGCGAAACCCTCCGCGCCCGCGCCACCACCACGCAGACGCAACTCGACACCGCGAAAAATCACGTCAAGCACATTGAGTCCGAACGCAAACGGCTTGAACTCGACGTGGAAGCGAAAAAATCGCAAATCGAAAAATACGCGAACCAACAGTTGCAGACGCGCAAAAACGAGGAATACAAGGCGCTTGCGCACGAAATCGAGACCTGCAAAGCCGACATCACGAAGATTGAAGATCAGGAAATCGTTTTGATGGAACAAACCGAACAGATGCAAAAGGAGGTTGTCCGGGCGACATTGGAAGCGAACGAGGCAAAAACACTGGCCGAAAGCCAGGCCGCGGAACTCGGCCAACGCGAGGAAAATTTCAAGAAGGAACTCGCCGGATTGCAGCAGGGCCGCGCGGAACTGGCGGCGGCGGTGGACGAATCCACGCGCAACCGCTACGAGCGGCTGTTGAAGAGCAAGGGCGGCAATGTGGTCGTGGGCGTGCAGCACGGCGTGTGCGGCGGCTGCCACATGAAATTGCAGCAGCAGTTGGTTGTTTCGTGCCAGGCACAGAAGGAAATTGTGACCTGCTCAAGCTGTGGCCGGATTTTGTATTACACGCGCGACATGGAATTGGCGGCCGCTGAGTAATATCTGATTTTGAGAAGAATGGACGCGATTCTAAAATCTTTCTCCATAAGTTTTCTGCTCCGTAGTTTTTTTGCGGGAGTTTTTTTGTCCTCTCTTATCGAATGGCTGAACAAGGACTTAAAAATGCACTGGAAATTAAGAGAATTCCCACTACTCCAAATACTTGAAATGCTTCAGCAGTTTGGTATTATCATTTTGGTTTTGGAAGGGCGGAGAATCGCTTTCGGCGCGAGCCGGAAGAGGAAAGTCCGAACACCATCGGGCGTGATGCCGCGTAACTCCGGTTTTGACCGGAGATACACGCGGGCGGAAAGTTGAAAGACTTTTCGACGGAGAGTGCCACAGAAAATTAAACCGCCGCAGTTTGTTTGATGCGGCAAGGGTGAAAAGGTGCGGTAAGAGCGCACCGCGCGAAGCGCAAGCGACGCGGCACGGAAAACCCCATCGGGTGCAAGGCCAAATAGGAAACCCCGGAGCGGCCCGCTCCGAGTTTCGCGAAAGCGGAACGGGTTTCGGGTATCGGTCGCTCAGACAAATGATTCTCTCCGCCGCAAGGCGCAGACAGAATTCGGCTTACAGCCCTTCCAAAACCAATCATTGTTTTTCAGGCGGCCAGTTCAAATCCATCCTGCCTTTCTCATTGAGAACCGGCGAAAGTTTCTGTCGCGATACAACCGCCGGTGCGCTCAAATTGCCGGTGCGACCCACGGCGCGGATGGAAATGGCGTCCGGCGCGGGATTTTTCAAAACGTGATTCCTCTGGTTCGCGGGCAGAATTTGCGTCGTCCAGACGTTGTCGGTTCCGCGAAATTGCAAAACCCAGAGCCAGGCTGGTTTGCCGCTGGTTTCCCAATGAATGTTCACGCCGGAATTTTCCCCGGTTGTCACGGTCAATTTCGGTTTGTCCGGCGGAATGGAATCCAGCCACGGTGACGCGGGCACAAGCGCGGATCGCGGATATTCGGCGCGAACCATGTCAGTCAACGCGGGATTGTCCGTGAGATTTCGCAGGTGATAAAATATTTCTCCGCCCGCGCCGGGCTGCGCGCGGATAAGTCTTATTTGTCGCGCGATTTCTTCCGGCTTCCATTTTTCACCGACATTGGCGGCGTTAAGTCCCGGCCAGAGATGACGGTCTTTCACATTTTGTCGCGCCCACCAATTGAGCAGCACGGGAAAACTTTGCGGGGATGCGTCAATCGGCCAGTAAAGTTGGGGCGCCCAATAATCGAGCCAGCCGTTGGCGAGCCACCGGCGCGAGTCGGCGTAAAGTTTCGCGTAGGCGTCCAAACCTTGAATCTGCCTCGGAAAACCGGGACGCCAGATGCCGAACGGACTGATGCCGAATTTCACCCATGGTTTCAGCGCCTTGATGGATTGATAAATGCCTTCAACAAATTGATTGACGTTTTGCCGCCGCCAGTCATCGCGGGTCAGGCCGCTGTGCACACCGTATTTTTCCCAGCTCGCATCGTCGGGAAAATCCAATTCGCGTCCCGTCGCGTCCATTTCCGGGTAGGGATAAAAATAATCGTCGAATTGCACGCCATCCACGTCGTAGCGCCGCACGACGTCCATGACCACGCGCAAAACGCGTTCGCGCACGGCGGGTTCGCCGGGATCGAGCCAGAGTTCGTCTCCGTATTTGCGGACGAGTTCGGGATGCGTGCGCAAAATATGATTCAGCGCTGCGGGCGATTTCGATTGGAAATGTCGCGCGCGGAATGGGTTGAACCACGCGTGCAATTCCAGTCCGCGCTTGTGCGCTTCGGCGACGGCGAACGCGAGCGGATCGTAAATCGGCTCCGGTGCTCTCCCCTGCGTGCCCGTGAGATATTCCGACCACGGCTCGATGGGTGAGACATACATCGCGTCGCACGCCGAGCGGACCTGGAAAACGACGGCGTTCAATTTCAATTGCGACGCGCGGTCGAGCAACGAAATCAACTCGGCTTTTTGTTCCGGGACACTCAAGCCGGGTTTGGACGGCCAGTCAATGTTGGCGACTGTCGCAATCCACGCGCCACGAAACTCACGCGGCTGCTGCGGGGGGGTGACTGAAGTTGGCTGATAAATATCTGCCGCCGCAAAAAGCAGCGCGGGCATCAACCAGATGAACACGGAAAAAATTCGGATTCGAGCCATAAACGTGTCGCTTGCAACAAAATAAGACGCTGCAACACGCCGATTGGCAAAGGTTTTTTCAATAAAAAGGGCTGTTTGTTGGAGGACTTGACAAAGTGCGGCGGCTGTGATTTAATCCTCCCCGTTGCAGCCGAAATCCGGTTTCCTTCCTGAAACCGGGTGCGGGAGACCCAAACACCTCAAAATTGAGGATGGGGCGAACGGCTCGCGGTAACGCGAGCCAAGGCCACTTTCAAGGCCAAGCCCGACAGCTAATCTCGCAGGCAATTGGAAGGGCGATCCTCTGAACCGCGAAGTCCGCGGTCTTCAAGTTCACCCAAATATAAAAATTGTGGCGTTGTCGTGTGTATCGCGTCGGCGTTTGCTTTTTTGAAGGATAATTATGCTGGATGTCATTTACATTGGATTGACGGTGTTTCTCTTCGCTTCGATTGCGTATTATGCGCACGGCTGCGACAAACTCTAAATATTTATGGAAAACCTCATTCTCGGAATCATTTCCCTCGCGCTCTGCGTGTATCTCATCGTGGTCATGCTCAAGCCGGAAAAATTTTAAGACCTTATGAATGCTCATCAGTGGTTGGAACTTGCGCTCTACATCGGCGTACTGGTGCTCATCACCAAGCCGCTTGGTTTGTATATCAACCGTGTGCTCGACGTCAACGGCCGTACCTGGCTCGACCCGGTGTTGCGCCCGCTGGAAAAACTCACTTACCGTGTGCTGCGCGTGGACGCGACCAGGGAACAGGGGTGGAAGCAATATACCTTCGCGATGCTGATCTTCAGCCTGGCGAGCTGCCTTTTCACTTACGCGATTCTGCGCTTGCAGCAAAACCTGCCGCTGAATCCGCAGAAATTTGGCGCGCTGGCGCAACACCTCGCGTTCAACACCTCCGTCAGTTTCACAACCAACACGGATTGGCAAAGCTACGGCGGCGAATCCACGATGTCCTACTTCTCGCAAATGGTGGCGCTGGCCATCCATAATTTTTTCTCGGCCGCCGAAGGCATTGCGGTCGCCGCCGCGCTTGTGCGCGGCATCGCGCGGCACACGGCGCAGACCATCGGCAACTTCTGGGTGGATTTGACCCGTATCATGTATTATCTGCTGCTGCCGATTTGCGTTATCTATGCGGTGTTCCTTGTCTCGCAGGGCATGATCCAAAACTTCAAACCTTACACGATGGCTACACTCATCGAACCGCAGACTATTTCCGTCCAAAAGACCGATGCGAACGGCAAACCCGTGGTTGATGCCAAGGGCAATCCGGTGATGGAGAACCAGACGCTGACTACCCAGACCATCGTGCAGGGCCCGATGGCGTCGCAGATGGCCATCAAGATGCTCGGCACAAACGGCGGCGGTTACACCAATGCCAACGCCGCGTATCCGTTTGAAAATCCCACGCCGTTTTCAAATTTCATCCAGATGCTTTCGATTCTCGCCATTTCCAGTGCGCTGACTTATCACCTCGGACGCGAAACGAAAAATCAAAAGCACGGCTGGGCGGTCTGGTCGGCGATGTTCACCATGTTCCTGGCCGGGGTTTTGATTTGCTGGTGGGCGGAAGCCAAAGGCAACCCGATTCATCAACAACTTGGCGTTGCCGTTGCCGATGGCAACATGGAAGGCAAGGAAGTCCGCTTCGGCATTTTCGATTCCGCGTTGTTCGCCACGGTCACCACCGATGCCTCCTGCGGCGCGGTCAATGCCATGCATGATTCCTTCACGCCACTCGGCGGACTCGTGCCGATGTTCAACATCCAGACCGGCGAAGTAATTTTCGGGGGTGTCGGCTCGGGAATTTACGGCATGATGATTTTCATTGTGATTGCCGTGTTCATCGCCGGGCTGATGGTCGGACGCACGCCGGAGTATCTCGGCAAAAAAATCGAATCCTACGACGTGAAAATGGCGCTGCTCGCGTTCATTATTCTGGACTTCCTCATTCTGGGCTTTTCGGCTTGGGCGTCGGTGAGCAGTTGGGGACTCGCCGGTTTGAACAACAACGGTCCGCACGGCTTGAGCGAAATTCTCTACGCCTACACTTCCTGCGCGGGCAACAATGGCAGCGCCTTCGCCGGCCTCAACGCCAACACGCCGTGGTATGACACCACGCTCGGCATTGAGATGCCGTTGAGTCGTTTCGCCATGATGGTGCCGTTGCTCGCGCTCGCCGGTTCGTTGGCGCGCAAGAAAATTGTTCCCGCCAGCGCTGGCACATTCCCGGTGACCGATTTTACCTTTATCGCGCTGCTGGTCGGCACGGTCATTCTGGTCGGGGCGCTGACATTTTTGCCCGCGCTCGCGCTGGGCCCGATTGTCGAGCATTTCCTGATGCTGAAAGGCAACCTGTTTTAATCCGTATTTTTTATGCAAACGAAATCCGTTTCCATTTTCGACGTTAAAATTATTGTCCCGGCCATCGGCGACGCTTTCAAAAAGTTCAACCCGCGCCTGATGGTGAAAAATCCCGTCATGTTCGTCACCATGGTCGGCGCGGCCATCAGCACCGTGGATGCATTCCGTTCGCCCGGTCAGACTTTGTTTGTCACTCAAATTGCCATTTGGCTCTGGTTCACCGTGCTGTTCGCGAATTTCGCCGAAGCCGTCGCCGAAGGCCGTGGCAAGGCGCAGGCCAAGGCGCTTCGCGCCACGCGAACACGCACCAGCGCGAACAAACTCCGCAACGATGGAACGACCGAAACCGTGGACGCCGATTCGCTTCGCAAGGGTGATGTCATTCTCGTTCGCGCGACTGAAATCGTTCCCGCCGACGGTGAAGTCATCCTCGGTGCGGCCACGGTGGATGAATCCGCGATTACCGGCGAATCCGCTCCCGTCATCCGCGAAGCGGGCGGCGATCGCAGCGCCGTCACCGGCGGCACGCGTGTATTGTCCGACGAAATCAAAATCCGCATCACGGCCAATCCCGGTGAGGGTTTTTTGGATCGCATGATTCAACTGGTCGAAGGCGCGAGCCGTCAGAAAACGCCGAACGAAATCGCGCTCACCATTTTACTCGCGGCGCTCACCGTCGTGTTTTTGCTCGCGGTCGTCACTTTGAAACCGTTCGGCATTTACTCCGGCACAATTTTTTCCAACGCCGTGCTTATTGCGCTGCTCGTTTGTCTGATTCCGACGACTATCGGCGGTTTGTTAAGCGCCATCGGCATCGCCGGCATGGATCGTTTGCTTCAGCGCAACGTGCTCGCGATGAGCGGTCGTGCCGTTGAGGCAGCGGGCGACGTGGACGTCTTGCTGCTCGATAAAACCGGCACCATCACGCTGGGCAACCGTCAGGCAACCGCGTTTTTGCCTGCGTCCGGTGTCACTGAACAGGAACTGGCCGACGCCGCGCAACTTGCGTCGCTGGCCGACGAAACGCCCGAAGGCCGCAGCATCGTTGTACTCGCAAAAAATTTCGGCATCCGCGCGCGGACGATTCAAGAACTTCCCGGCGCGCAATTTATTCCGTTCACCGCGCAAACGCGCATGAGCGGCGTGAATTATGAAGGCCGGCAAATCCGCAAAGGCGCGGCGGAATCGGTGAAAAAATATCTCGGTGGCGCTTTGCCGCCGGAAGTGGAACGCGCCGTTGAAAATATTTCCCGTTCCGGCGGCACGCCGCTCGTTGTTGCCAATAGGGAACGTGCGCTCGGCGTCATCCATTTGAAGGACATTGTGAAAGGCGGCCTGGCCGAACGTTTCAAACGTTTTCGCGCAATGGGCATTCGCACCGTGATGATCACCGGCGATAATAAATTGACCGCTGCCGCGATCGCGCAGGAAGCGGGCGTGGACGATTTTCTCGCCGAGGCAAAGCCGGAGGACAAACTCGCGTTGATTCGCAAGGAACAAACCGGCGGACGAATGGTTGCGATGATCGGCGACGGCACGAACGACGCGCCTGCGCTCGCGCAGGCCGATGTGGGTGTGGCGATGAACACCGGCACACAGGCTGCGAAGGAAGCCGGTAACATGGTGGATCTCGATTCGAACCCGACCAAACTGCTCGAAATTATTGAAATCGGGAAACAACTTCTTATCACGCGCGGCTCGCTCACGACGTTCAGCATCGCCAACGACGTGGCAAAATACTTCGCCATCATCCCGGCGATGCTGATGGTCACCTTTCCCGTCATCGCGCCGCTGAACATCATGCGGCTGCACAGCCCGGACAGCGCGATTTTGAGCGCCGTGATTTTCAACGCGCTGATTATTATTGCGCTGATTCCGCTGGCGCTGCGTGGCGTGAAGTTCCGTCCGCTTGGCGCGGCGGAAATTCTGCGCATCAACTTGCTCATTTATGGTGTTTGGGGCATCATCCTGCCGTTCATCGGCATCAAACTCATTGATATCATCATCGCCGGTTTGCATCTCGCGTAACTTAACATTCGAAAAATATGAAAAAAATTGAAGCAGTCATCAAACCGTTCAAACTCCAGGAAGTAAAGGACGCCCTCAGCAAAATCGGCATCGAAGGCATGACCGTGAGCGAGGTCAAGGGGTTTGGCCGCCAGAAAGGCCACACTGAAATCTATCGCGGCAGCGAATACACCGTGGATTTTCTGCCGAAGGTCAAAATCGAACTGGTCATCGCCGACGATCAGGTTGACGCCGCTGTGGGTGCAATTATCAAAGCAGCCAAGACCGGTAAAATCGGTGACGGCAAGGTGTTTGTTTCCGGCGTCGAACAGGCTGTGCGCATCCGCACGGAAGAAAAAGGCGATGCAGCCGTTTGAGAAAACCCGACCACTTGAACCTTATGAAAACCATGAAAAACACACTTGCCCAATATGGCCGTTCGATTCTAGCGATAATTTTTTTGTCTGTCATTTTGTCCGGCCCCATTTGCGCCGTTGTCGGTGTCCTCATTCCGTTCGTTGGCATCAAACTCGTCGGCCTCATCGCCACCACGTTGCATTTCGCGTAAACTAACACCCGAAAATTATGAAAAACATCTTTGCTGAATTCGGTCGCTCAATTGTGGCGACAATTTTCTTTGCCATTATTTTGTGCGGCCTGTACCCGCTGATTGTTTTTGGCGCGGCGCGACTGCTGTTTCCGCATCAGGCCTACGGCAGTTTGCTCGTGGACAAATCCGGCGTGGTGCGCGGCTCGGAATTGCTCGCCCAGAATTTCACCGGCGAGAAATATTTCCATCCCCGGCCATCAGCCGCAGGCCCAAATGGTTATGACCCCACCAGTTCTGGCGGCAGCAATCTAGGGCCGACTTCATCCAACCTAGTGGCGAACATCGCGCAAAACATTGCCGGTTACCGTGCGGATAACAATCTCGCGACGAACGCACCTGTTCCTGCAGACGCTGTGACCGAGTCTGCCAGCGGTCTCGACCCGCACATCAGTCTTGCCAACGCGGAAATTCAAATTCCACGCGTCGCCAAAGTGCGCGGCCTTTCCGAAGACCACGTGCGCGAACTCGTGAAACAAAACACCAGCGGCCGCGACCTCGGCGTTTTCGGCGAACCGCGCGTGAACGTGATGACGCTGAACTTCGCGCTCGACCAGTTGTCGCAAAAATAGTTTCTTTGCGGGCATGGAACCGCCCGCGATTGAACGGTTGAAACCTGAAGATTTTCTCCGGCTCATTGAAAAAAGCCGGCTGGGAAAATTAAAAATTTATCTCGGCCACGCGGCTGGCGTCGGCAAAACCTACGCGATGTTGGAGGAAGCGCATCGCCTGAAAAAAGCCGGCGTGGACGTGGTCATTGGCTGGGTCGAATCTCACGGTCGCAAGGAAACCGAGGCGCTGCTCGAAGGTTTGGAAATTATTCCGCGCAAACAGGTCGAGCACAACGGCCGCTATGTTGAAGTTCTTGACGTGGAGGCCATTTTCAAACGTTATCCAACCGTTTGTATCGTGGACGAATTGCCGTTCACCAACGTCGCCGGTTCCCAACATCCCAA
The DNA here is from genome assembly GCA_050015635.1 of Verrucomicrobiota bacterium. Taxonomy (GTDB): domain Bacteria; phylum Verrucomicrobiota; class Verrucomicrobiia; order Limisphaerales; family UBA11358; genus UBA11358. The sequence continues at coordinate 3,729 of JBEKBA010000057.1, read as the reverse complement.
ACGTTATCTCGAAGTGCATGATTTACTGCTCGCCGGCATCAACGTCATCACCGCGATGAACATCCAGCATCTCGAAAGTCTGCACGACACAGTGTTGCGCGCGACCGGCGTGGATGTGCGCGAGCGCGTCCCCGACCGTTTTGTGCTGGAAGCCGATCAGATCATAAACATTGATTTGACCGCCGAGGAATTGCGTGAACGGTTGCGAATGGGAAAAATTTATCCCGCCGACCGCGCCGCCGCCGCGCTGGAAAATTTTTTCACGGAAAATAATCTGAACGAATTGCGCGAACTGGCCTTGCGCGAAACCGCCAACGCGCTCGACCAGCGCCCGCGCGTTGGCGCAACGTCGCGGCCGGAGGTCAGTGAAAAAATCGCCGTTTTTATCAGCACGAATCCCGTGACGACCGCAAGACTATTACGCGCGACGTCGCGGCTTGCGGGACGCCTGAATCGCGAATGGATGGCGGTTTATGTGCGGCGCAAAACGGAGGATCCGATGCGCATCGCTTCGGATTTGCAGAGGAAATTCATGCAGAACGTCCAACTGGCAACCGAACTGGGCGGTAGTGTCACAGTTTTGGAAAGTCAGGACGTTTGCAAGGCACTGCTGGAGTATTGCCACAAAAACGACGTGAACCTTGTCGTGCTCGGCACCAGCGAACGGCGCTGGTGGCAGCTAACGCGCCCGAACGTCCTTGATTTTTTCATGCATCACGCGCCCGGTATTGACCTGCACATCGTTGACCCAAACGGCTGATGGCCATTTGATTTACTTACGCCGTTGCGGTCAATTCCGGCTCTGACGTGTCAAGGAAGCCTTGTAGATGGCGCACGCGCGTCGGGTGGCGCAACTTGCGCAGCGCCTTGGCCTCGATCTGGCGGATGCGTTCGCGCGTGACATTATACATCTTGCCGATTTCTTCGAGCGTACGTTCGTAGCCGTCGAGCAAACCAAAGCGCATTTCGAGAATTTTGCGTTCACGTTCGGTCAGCGTCGTCAGCACGTCACTCAATTTTTCACGGAGCAAACTGTAGCTGGTCACGTCGGACGGATTTTCCGCCGATTTATCCTCGATGAAATCACCGACGCTCACATCTCCGTCATCACCGACGGGCGCGTGCAATGAAACCGGCTGCTGCGCCATTTTCAAAAGTGCATGGATACGCGCGACGGGCATATGCATTTCGTCAGCCAATTCTTCGGGGGTCGGTTCGCGGCCAAGCTCCTGCGTCAATTGCTTTTGCGCGCGCCAGAGTTTGTTCATGATTTCAATCATATGAACTGGAATGCGAATCGTGCGCGCCTGATCGGCGATCGAGCGTGTAATGGCCTGGCGAATCCACCAAATCGCGTAGGTGGAAAATTTATAGCCGCGGCGATATTCAAATTTCTCAACGCCTTTCATCAAGCCGATGTTGCCTTCCTGAATCAAATCGAGGAATGACTGGCCGCGGTTTGTGTATTTTTTTGCGACGGAAACGACAAGGCGCAGATTAGCCTCGGCCATGTGTGTCTTGGCTTTCAATCCGCGGTCGGCGGCGGCTTTTAGGTCGTTGAACACTTTGAAAAATTCCTCGCGCGGCATCCGCACGAATTGTTCGAGTGTCTGGATTTTGGTCTGTTCGGCATCAATCGCCGCGCGCCGTTCCGCCGTCGTGCGTTGGGATTCGAGTTCCTGGATATGTCGCAGGCTGGCCTGGAATTTTTCGTGGATGTTGCCGGCGACGACAATCATTTCCTCAACAATTTTTTGCTTGTAGTAAAACTTCGTGAAAAACTCTTGCAATTTCACGCTCATTTTTTTCAATTCACGCTGCATCTTTTCCTTGCGGCTTTTTTGCAGGGATTTCTGCCATGAAAAATATTTTTCATCCACTTTTTGGTCGAACGCGCGCATTTTTTTGATGAGCTTTCGCAACTCGCGCAAATGTCCGTCGCGGTTGGCGACTTTTTTGTCCACGACGACACGGTCAAAACGCTCCTTCGGCGGTTCGGATAATAATTTTTCCGCGATGGCGATGTGTTCCTTTGCCGTAAAACCAAGGCCGTAAATGATCGCCTTCATCGCGATTTCAGCTTCCTCGATGCGTTTGCAAATCTCGACTTCCTGTTCGCGTGTGAGCAATGGAACTTTGCCCATCTGGTTCATATACATTCGAACCGGGTCGTCGAGAATTTCCAGACGCGCGTCTTCGTCGGCTTCTTCCTGCTGCTGCGGCTGTTCCGGCTGCTTGGCCCGTTCGGCCCGTTCGGCCTCAGCTTGATCCATGACGATTTCCACGTCGAGACCGCGCAGCTTCGTCAGCAATGCGTCGAGGTCGTCGGGGCTCAAATTGTCCGGCAGAACGTCATTGATGTCGTCGTAAGTGATGTAACCGTGTTCTTGCGCAAGGTGTAAAAGCGTCTTGATCGTCTCGGTCAAATCTACAGACGGCTGTGCGGGCGCCGTCGGCGCACTCGCGTGGCCGTTTTGCAAACGCTTCTCCGCTTCGGCGATGGAACTGGCGGTATGCCTGGATTTTCCATTCGCTTCCGGTTTATCCATGGATTTTCTTGCGTTGCTGGAAATAATAAACCGTCGCCTCGCCGGAGCCGTTTTAGCTTTGGCGTTTTGCGTGTTGCGACGCGTGGCGCTTTTGGGCGCCGCTGTTTTTCGATTCAACATAAGTATAAGACCTGCAATGCCCGCTTTGGTTCAGAGATAATTACCAAGGCACTTGCCGAATAAGTCCACGCCGACTCTGCGAAAATGTCCACTCGCCCATTGAACTTCAGGAGATTGCGAACACCAGAAGACCGACGCCGCTTCATCCTAACGGTTTTTTTCGGGAATTCAAGAAGAATTAAATTGGTTAATCAAATACACAAGTACTTGAAAACAAGCAAATTGCGAATGCAGAAGGTCATGGTGCATTAGATTGCGCTTCGTTATTGGGTTTTTATGCGATGAGGAATTGAAATGATTCGTAAAAATGCGCGTTTTGTCGTGTTCTGATTCGAATGAGCTTGATTCGAATTTGTCACCAAAATTGTTCAGCAACGCCGCGCGGGGATTTTTGGCCGAAAATAGTGAAAATCAAATTCATTCGCATTGCTTCCATGATTCATTCATTGCCTATCCATTAGGGATTTGCTGGGTTGACGGGTGGTTTGGGGTGGTGTTTGATGATGGCTTCGTATGCAAGATGAATCCCGCCGTGAGGAATCAATAATCCGTTCGGCTCTAGGAATCCGTTATCCGTTTGACGATTTCCAAAATGATTTTCTGTCAGTCGGGCGCATAACCAAGCCAGCCGAACAGGGGATAGATTGCCAGGCGGAGTTGTTGGACTATTTTCAGGCTCGTTATGGTTCGGAGGCTTTGGAAAAAATGATGCGCTGCTTGGCTGCGGCTTCATATTGGGATAAAAACAAGGATGCGTTTGATGTCGGCAGCATATCCGTTGTTGGCGTGGAATCTTCTCTGATTCGCGGACACTTCATTACAGAACTTAGGATGAGGTGGTGTCGGGACGATTGCGACTGGAGGACTTACAATCCATCCGTGAGCGAAATTATTTTGGCCTGCGATGCAATTCATAAACAGATGCAAAGCCCCTTATCCGTAAGCGTCACGCCGAGCACCTCTTGACAGAACAACGGCAAGGAGTCGTAAGTGTCAGAGATAATATGCTACGACGTTTATGATGCGAGCCGTTGCACCGACCGGCGTGTTTTGCTCCAGG
>JBEKBA010000056.1:0-18572 GCA_050015635.1 Verrucomicrobiota bacterium | reverse complement strand
GACTGGAATGACGGATTCGATGCCAGCCAAAGCAGCCGGAGAAACTTCGATTTAACTTTGTCCATGCGCTCATTTTATCAAATTAAAAACCGAGTTTTACGGGGCATGACGGGATACTCGCCAATGTTTTTGTCCGACGATGTGGGGCAAACCTCATCCGAAACAGGCGCTTCAATTTTTTGCTGACAGGATGAATCCATCTGGTTCGACGGTTTAATTTGTTTTGAGGAGGTTATAGAGCGAATTCGCTAAAGCATCATGCCCTTTTTGAGATAAATGTAGTCCATCCAAAGTGCCGCCTTTCAAACCAAACACATCAGTCATGTAATGCTTCGGTATCAATGTCACATTATATTTCTTGGCGAGATTCCTTTGGGCTTTTCCGAAAGCATTACAGAATGGAAAAAGTGGAAGTTCAAACATGACGACTTGATTATTTTTAGCAGTTAACTTGCCAAGAAGCTGGTTGAGTTGGACGTAGAAAGTTTTGCTGTCAGTATGGCCGAGAAGATCATTACCCCCAATTTCAACCAAAACTAAAGAGTTGCTTCCAACAATGCTCACGATTTGATTCATAGCCGTTTCAACGGTTGCGCCTAGTTTTGCGAGATTGATAACTTTGAAATGCGAAATGTCGGCTAAAACATCCGGCCAGGTTCGCTCTTTTGCAGATATGCCTGCGCTGATGGAGTCTCCGACGACAAAAAAAGTTTGTTTTGGTGAAGCTTTAATTGTCGGCGAAAGGTGATAAGGAAGTTCAACCAAACACATGACAAGTGAGCAAAGCGAAACGATAAATGACAGCAGCATTTTTCTTTGAAATGAAAATTTGTTGCTGAAAACAACCAACGCGGTAGCCATGCAAAGACCAAACCACAAGCAATAAAACCAAATGGACAGTGGCGTAGCCGAAAAAATTACAAAAACAATTCCCGCGATATAGCCCATTCTTAAAACCAAACCGAGAATACGACCTTCAAACCAAAATCGCAAAAACAAGGCGACAATAATCATAACCAAACCGACAAAGAACAAATTCCCATTGGCAAGTTGAAGAACGATGGGATTCATAATTTACTGCGTCTCCAAATTTTTTCTCCAGTTCGCGGTAATTCATTTCAATCAGCGTCGGGCGACCGTGCGGACAGGTGTAGGGCATCGCGCAGCGGCGCAGATCCTCGACGAGATTTTCCAGTTCCGCGCCGGCGAGCGGGTCGTTGGCCTTCACCGCGTGACGGCAGACGGTCTTGGCCACAGTGTGCTCGCCGAGGCGCGCAAGATTCACCTCGCGTCCGGCGGCGCGCAATTCGTCCACAAGGTCGAATACAAACCGGCGCGCGTTGCCGACCTTGACAAACGGCGGCAGAGCATCGAGCAGAAACGTCCGTTCACCAAATTCGCTCAAGCCGACGCCGAGCCGCGTGAGCGCGGCGAGTTGTTCACGCAAAAAATTCGCATCGCGCGGCGGCAGTTCGATGGTTTCCGGCAGCAACAATTTTTGCGACGGCGCGGAACCATTTTGTTCGAGGCGGTTCAGCATCTGCTCGAACAAAATCCGTTCGTGCGCCGCGTGCTGGTCCAACAGCACGAGTCCGCGGTCGGACTCCAGCACGACGTAAAGCCGGCCGACGACACCGACGAGGCGCAAAGGGACATTTAAAAGCGGAACGGAAGAAGACGGGAAACTGTCCGCGGACTTCGCGGATGGCGCGAATCGGGAAATTTCGGATTTCGGATTTCGGATTTCGGATTGAACCGGTGCGGTGGAACCGGTTGACGGCGAAAAAGCCATTCGCAATGGCGGCTGTCGGGTTGGAGTTTTTTGCGGTTCAACCGCCGGTGAAGGTTTCAGTTTTTCGGGAAAATTCGGCAGTGCCGGCGCGGAAATTTCCGGCGCAAATTTTAATTCACTTGGCGCGTTTGGCCTCTTGGCTGTTGAAAACGGTTCCGGCTTTTCCGGCTTGGTGTGAAACGCAAGCAGCGCATCACGCACGGCCTGGGCGGTGAATTTGAGGATCTCAAACTCGCGGTGGAATTTTACCTCGCGCTTGGTGGGATGGATGTTTACGTCCACGGCGGCAGGATCAATTTCGAGAAACAGGCAGCAGACCGGGTGGCGGCCTTTCATCAGCGACGTGTGGTAACCTTCGATGAGCGCGTAGTTCAGTCCGCGATTTTCGACCGGGCGGCGGTTGACGAACAGATGCTGGCTCTCCCGCGTCGCTCGCGAAACGCCGGGTGAGCCGGTCAAACCCCAGATGCGGATTTGAGATTTCGGATTTGAGATTTCGGATTTTTCCGGCGAGGCATTTTCAAAAATGTCCGTTTCTTCCGGCGCGGAATCGTTTCCGTCGGACGATGCGGTAAAATTCACCGGCAAAAGTTTTTCGTCACCAAGCAAGGCACGGAGGCGTTCGTGCAAGGCTTCGATGCGGCTGGAAGTAACCGCGCCTGATTTCACCGCGGGCAGTTGCCAGATGAGTCGTCCATCTTTTTGAAACGTGAAAGCTGTCTCGGGAAACGCGAGTGCGGCAAGCGTGAGATAATGTTGAATGTGCGCGGCCTCGGTTTCCTCGGTGCGCAGAAATTTCCGGCGCGCGGGCAGGTTAAAAAAAAGTTGCCGCACTTCAATGCTCGTGCCGGGCGCACTGCCGGCGGCTTTGACTTCAAGAATTTTTCCGCCGTTGACGATGATTTGCGTGCCTTCGGGCGAATGGCCGTCGCGTTCGCGCGTGGTGAGCGTGAAGCGGCTGACGCTGGCAATGCTGGGCAATGCCTCGCCGCGAAAACCCATCGTAACAATCGCGGACAAATCTTCCGCGCGCTGAATCTTGCTGGTGGCGTGGCGTTCGAGACAGAGCAACGCGTCGTCGCGACTCATGCCGGTACCGTCGTCGGTCACGCGAACGAGGCCGCGTCCGCCGCCGGAAATTTCGATGGAGATTTTTTTCGCGCCGGCATCAAGGGCGTTTTCGACGAGCTCCTTGACGACGCTCGCGGGGCGTTCGACCACTTCGCCGGCGGCGATCTGGTTGGCGACTTGCTCGGAAAGCAGGCGGATGCGGTTCACGGTAAAACGATTTTACGGCTCAACGGTCATTTTGCCAACGGCAGTGCGAAACAAAAAATTGCGCCGCGATCCGGCTCGTTGCACGCCCAAATCCGGCCCTTGTGGTCTTCGATGATTTTTTTGCAGATGGAAAGGCCGAGGCCGGTGCCGTGTTCCTTGCCAAACGTGGCGAAATCTTGAAAAAGTTTGTCGACAATTTCCGGCGCGATGCCGGGGCCGGTATCCTCGATTTCGGTGATGATTTCTTTATCGTTGCAACGAAAGCGCAGGAAAATTTTTCCGCCGTTGGGCATCGCGTCGGTCGCGTTGTTGACGAGATTGTGAAAAACGCGGCCGAGAAGCTTGGGGTCGAACTGTGCGCGCACGGCGGGTGGCTCGTTCTGCAATTCGACGCGCACGTTTTTGAGTTCCGCCTCGGCGCGGAGGTCGGCCAGCAAACCGGGAACGAACGCGCGGTAGTCGGCAGGTTTGATTTTCGCCTTCACCGATGCGCCCTGGGTGAAAATGAGAATATCGCTGACCATATCGTTGATGCGCTCTACCTGCTTGCGGATGCGGGACTGCGCCTGCGCGAGCAACTCCGGGCGGACCCCGGGCAACTCAAACATTTCAGCAGAGAGGGCGATGACCGTCAGCGGATTTTTCAGGTCGTGAACGATGGCGCGCGCAAAATTGCCGACCACGGCGAGACGTTCGGCTTGAATGACTTCGCGAAGATGCAGCTGGTCGAACTCGCGCAGGCGGTGGCTGACTTGTTTCAACAAATTGAACGTCAAATCAGGCGAACGGCGAATCAACTTGAGCATTTCATCGCGGGGGATGAAATAAAGTTCCGTGTCATTCAACGCCTTGGCGGTGGCCGAGCGCGGACGATGCTCGACCACGGCCATTTCGCCGAAAATTTCCCCCGGGCCGAGTTGGGAAAAAACGCGCCGGGTGTTCGCGCCGACCATGCCGGAAATTTCCACCTGTCCGCTTTTGACAAAATACACGCCGTCGCCCGGATCGCCTTGGCGGAAAATTTCGCGGCCGGCGGCGAATTGGCGCGCTTGCGTGATGGAGTGCAACACCTTCTGTTCGTCGCGTTTCAGGTCGCGGAATAAATTGACGGCTTCGAGTTCGATCACCAGCGCACTTTAAGAGAAAAGTCGGCGGCGTAAAGACAAGAGATGAGCGTGGAAGCAGCGGACGATAAGCTGTTGACAAATCGTTGCAAAATCGTCACATTATGAACATTCGGGTAGCAGCACGTTTCTTCAGCGGGGTTCCCCACCCCCACCTCCTTGGCGTCTGCTGCCCGAATTTTCGGAACCGCTAAAATATCGAACCAAAACTTGACGCTCTCGAAACCTTCTTTTAGGTTGCCCATCCCCCTTGCGGGGGTGTAGCTCAATTGGTTAGAGCGCTGCCCTGTCACGGCAGAGGTTACGGGTTCGAGCCCCGCCACTCCCGCCATTTTCCATTTCGTGACTGCTGGTGCCACACAGTGTCAGAACGTGACTATCACCAATGTTCACAAGTGTTTTCTGCGATTGTACCCCACTGTCCTTGGTGACATCCCAAAACGTTCTTGGCATCGCCGACCATCTTGACGCCCCGCGTTCGCTCATTATCCACATTCCCGTCACGCGGCAGAATCGCGGGAGCGAACTCGAAGTGCCGCCCGACCATCTGCCGTTTCTCGAACCCGAATCCGTCGCCAACGTGCAGGCCATCGGTTCGCTGCCATCCGTGCGATTTGAAAAAAGACTTGGCGTCGTGCCGGAAACGGATTTGAAAAAAGTCAAAGCCGCGCTGCTCAAAGCCTGCACTTTGTGAAATAAAATTCGCCGCGCTGTACACCAGCGCCGGATAAATCTCGCGCCGGAGACGCCCGAAAATCCCGCGTAGATACCGCACGATAACTTTCTTGCCGCCCGCTCATTCGCTTGTAAAATCCAAAACGGCGTGAATCCCATCCTTTCCGATAATAAGAGAAATTGGCCGCGCATTTTTGCGCTCTTCTATTTATTCATAGCGGGCATGGTAGCGTGGCAAACGATTGAGCATACAAGTGCGGCAACGCGTTATTTCGACCAAATTTTGAACAGTGAAAATGCTCAAACTTTGACACGCTTAAATTTGCAACATCCGATAATTGGGCCATTGATTTCCCCATCAATTCACCAATACCTTGGTTTGTCCTCACCGCGAAAATTGTCACCCGACCTTGAAACAGAAATTCCACAATTGGCACAATCGTTAAAATATGAGGCATCAATTGCAGCTTGGTGGTCTTGGTTTTTATTTAGTTTCAGCCTTATCTACATAGTCACAACGATATTCGTTCATGGTAGTTTCCGAACGCGTAATGTTCTTTTCGCACTCAGTAGCGTTTCGACAATCTTCTTTGTGGTCGGAATAGCCGCCCCAGCAATGATAATTATCACAACACCCAACGTCCCAAGCATATCCTTAACCTTTGTTTTGCAACACGAAGTGCGAAGCATATTTTCAGTAATTACGGGGCTATTCTCATCGGGTCACTGGATTATCGGAATTTTAATCACGACATTCAGCATAATTACCCCATTTGCAAAAACATCTCTGACCCTTATAGCAATCACGACCAAATCCCCGTCAATTAATTCAAAAATTACCAAATTCCTACATTCCATCGGCAAATGGTCAATGGCGGACGTTTTTGTGGCCGCTGTTTTTTTGGCTTGTTTTGCCCTGACAACCCTACAAGCAACGAAAGCTATCCCGTGTCGTGGATTATATTATTTCGCTGGTTATTGTTTATTGAGCATGGTTACAACTTTATTGTTAGCTAACCTGAACGTTGCCGACGAAAATAAACTGCCAAAGTTGGGGAGGCCGCTTGGGATTGCTGTCATCGGAGGATTATTCGGCGTGGTGCTATTTTTCATCGTTGTAGCTGGCATTTACACATTTGAAAAACATTCCGTTCCGGCTGCGCCGATTGAATTAAATAATTCACAGGTGAGTCTTCCTGCACATCACTGGCAGAAAATACAATTGACAGTTCCATATTCAGGAACTTTGACGATTGAACTGCGCGTCACCAGCGGCAATCCGCTTGATGTTTCTCTAATTCCCGCCGATCAACTTTCAAATGTCGAACAAGCTAACGGCATTATCCACGCAGGAAACTTAATTCGAGCAAGTTTGCCTGCCTTTAGAGCCGTTCAAGCGAGGGTCTATAATCACACAGGCCGAATTGACAAAGGAGAGTTTTTAATTGTCCTACAAGATACACAGTAAGAAGTTGGCGAATCTTAAACACTCGGTTGCCTTGTTCATCGCGCATTTCAATTTCTGTCGCGTTCATTCGAGAGTCGCACAGACTCCCGCGCAGGCTTGTGGACTCGCTGACCATCAATGGACTATCGAGGAGCTTCTAAAAGAAATTTGACAAACAACCCAGTGATAGGACAATACCCGTCGTCAGGCGGCACTGCGCATTTACACCATAAGCACACAACTAAAGGAACAATGATGAAGATACTAATGAATGTCAAAATCCCACATCAGCAATTCAACGCCGCCATGAAGGATGGCACCGTGGGTTCAAAGTTGAATCGGATTTTGGAGGCGAGTAAGCCAGAGGCCGTTTACTTCACCGAGCAGAATGGTCATCGCGGAGCGGTACTCATCGTTGATTTGCCCGAAGCCTCAAAAATTCCGGCGTTGGCAGAACCGTGGTTTCTGACCTTTCAGGCTGACGTTGAGTTTCGTATTGTCATGACCCCGGATGACCTGAAGAAAGCCGGACTCGACGAACTGGGTAAGAAATGGAGTTGATTCGGACGATGTTTGACTTGCTGCCTAACTGGTTATTGGAGCCAACGCCGGATGGTGCTTTGGGTTCCTATTGGGTGGGTGTTCCCACACAAGAGCCGTTCGCTGTGCGAATCATGGTCGCGGTTGAGATGGCGATTTCCAGACCGTCAGCATAAAGAAAGCATCAAGTGACTATCGAACAAGAAATAGAGCGCGTCGCCCGGCAGGAAGAACGACTCCTATTCCGTAGTTTTGACGCCAACACTGCATGGGCTGTGGGGACACGTATTAGAGCCGTTGCAGCGTCTCGCGGCCTGTCCATAGCGATCGATATCCAAGTGAATGGACACCCCTTGTTTTTCACAGCCATGCCAGGCACTACGCCCGATAACATCGATTGGATACGCCGTAAACGCAACGTAGTGCTGCATTTTCACCGCAGTTCCTATGCGATTGGCTTGCAATTGCGTAAACAGCAGAAAACCCTCACCGAACAAATCGGGGTGGATGCCCGTGACTATGCCCCGCACGGTGGGTGCTTTCCAATCAAATTGCACGGCACAGATTGTATCGGCACGATTACTGTTTCCGGACTACCGCAGCGCGCCGACCACGAACTGATCATCGAAGTTTTGGCAGAGTTGCTTGAACAGCCTCTCAAAGAACTGGCGCTAGAAGCCCAACCGGATTTGTGAGAGCAAGTCAAACGCGTGATTTTCATTTGAGACAAGGTCAGTAGGTGCCCAGCAAGACGTGCACGACTTGCGGGGCTGAACTGAAATTGAGGCCCCAGTCAGTTTCGTCACCGTTCCAGATGCGGACCGGACGAAAGATTCCCTTCTGGTAGCCGCCCTCTTCGACGCGCAGGAAATTGCGTTGTCCTCCGGATGCCGCCTTGAAATCAACCCGGCAAAACGCGCCCGTTACCAAAAACTGGTTTTCTCCGATTTTCGCGATCAGCGCACGACCAACCGGCTCGGGATTTCCGCGCGGGATGCCGCCGTAACCTTGCGGAGACACCCCGTAACCGACGGTGGCCTGCCAGTTGCCAAAATCCAGCGTTTGCGAGACTTCACCTTTCTCCTCGGCAACCGCCTGGAGACTGCCTTCGAAATTGAAGCGTGCGGCTTCGCGCATGATCGGTCCCAGAATCCTGCAGTTCAACGCGAAAGGGGCAAGCGATTCCTCAGTCAATCTCGGTGCGCCAAGCGGTTGTTCCGCAATGACGGTGTAGTCGAGACCGAAAGTCGTCCAGCCAATGGCTCCACGTCCCAGCGCGGCAAAACACATCCGGGACTCCTCCGGATTGCCGCGAGACTCGGGCACAAACAGCGCGTTGTCCGGCCGGCTGTAAAGTTCCAGCACCTTGCGGTAGCGGGCGCTGTCGTCCAGATAAATGTCGGGCGCGAGAAGATCAATGGCCGGAGCGGCGGCTTTCCAGATCCAGAGCACGTTGTCAGTCGCACCGCCACTTTCGTAGGTGTTGGCCGGACCCGGAGTCAACGGGTCGCGCAACGCGACATTGACGTACATGGGTAGCGGATATTCCGCCTTGCCGGCGGCGGCGACCTGGCCGATGAAACGCGCGACGTGCCAGGCGTGAAAGTATTCGTCGGCGTTGGCACCGAAGACTTTGAGCCAATCGCCGCCGACCGGAGCGTTTGCGCCCATTGCCTTCAACAGTTCCGCCGGGACGGGCGACGCGAAAAGCTTCTGCGCCTCAGGTGAAAAATCGCGGACGCTGCCCCAGGAGCCAGGCTCGTTTTCAACCTGCACCATGATGACGGTGTGCCGGGTGTCCTTCGCTTTGAGGTGGCGCATCAGCGCGCGGAAGGCATGGATGTCCGCGTCCAGCGTGGCCGGCGCGTGCGGCGACGGCGAATCCACGCGGCGGCCGTCCCTGCCAATGATGCGGGGGTATTTGTCCGGCTGGCTTTTCATCCAGAGGGGCATGTAATGCGAACTACCATTTTTCCAGGTGCCGAACCAGAGCAACACCAACCGCACGTTGTGCCCGCGCGCCTGCCTGATGATTGTGTCAACGACGGACGTGTCGAACTTGCCCGGTTCCGGTTCGAACTGTTCCCAATAGACCGGTATCTCAAGGGTATTGGCGTGAAGGTAATCAATCGCCGGCCAGACTTTGGGCAGCGTCACCGGCCAAGCGCTGGAATTGTGGCACTGTGCCCCAAGGATCAGGAAGGGCGCGCCGTCCACGATCAAGGCATGGCGTCCGTCCTTGGTCACAAGATGCGGGAGCGGGTTGTCATCGGTCTGGGCCAGCGCGGCACCCACGCACAGACCTGCCAAGAGAACGACGAGTACGGCCCTTATTATTTTACAGAATGAAGGATTTCCAACCTTTGGTCTTATGCGGTGGGGATTCATGCCGTGCATCGTAAATGGAGGCCGGAAAGCGTCAAGTTTTGAGAGAAAATCGCCCCCGGCTTTCTGAAAGACGATTTACAGCCGTGGATTCCGTCTTTGATCTTTTGTCCGGCACGTCAGCGTGTTGACGGGCGAATTCAAATAAACACTTGCAACAAAAGCCCGTTTTGTCGTTGGAATCTGAATCTTATGCTTTACAAAAAAGCAGGTTGAGATAAATTGCACTCAATCAGAATGTCGGCGGTGCGGTGTCGCCGATAATTGTAAGTTAAACCGTTGCCATGTTGATTATGACATGGCAGCTCAAGGGGGGAAATCTTACATTTATGAAAAAAATCGTTGTCGCGTTACTGCCCACACTGCTGATTCAAACGATGTTCGTCGGTTCACTTGCCCATGCCCAGGACGATATTATTTACGTGTCCGACCCGGGTGCGGGCACTGTTTCGGAAATTGATTCGGCGACTGGGAACGAATCCACCTTTGCCTTCGGGTTGGACAATCCTGAAGGTCTGGCTTTGGATAGTTACGGCAATCTTTACGTTGCAAATTCAGGCAACGGAACGGTTTCGCAAATCAATTCAGCCGGAAACGTGTCCACCTATGCTTCGGGCTTTATTAATCCTATGGGTGTTGCTTGTGACCCGTACGGAAATGTTTATGTTTCCGACCTGGGCAACGGGACAATCTCAAAAATCAATTCAAGTGAAAATGTCTCCGCATTTACTTCAGTACCAATAAACACTTACTACAGTCTCGGTTTTCTTACCAGTGACAATGTAGGGAATATTTATGCAGCCACCGGCAGTGGACAAAACTACAACGGGCTTTCAACGGTTATAGAATTAGATTCCAACGGGAACCCAATAGCTTATCCCGGTGGAAGTCCTGCAGCCATATCGGGGATTGCGGTTTACGGTGCCGGGAATGTTTACTACGGTGTTGTCGATGGCCCGGCTTTTCTCACTGGAAACGGCGGTTTGCTAGTGAACTCGTGGGACTATCCCGCTCCTTATAACCTTGGCGGACCTGTAGAAGACTACCCAGACCCGCCCGGCGGTCTTGCTTTTGATGCGGATGGTAATCTTTTTGTTTCTTTTGGGTCGTTGACTGATAATAACAATGATACTGTTAGTGACGCCCTAGTGGAGTTCGGTGCGAACGGGGTCAACACGCTTATCGCAACCGATATTGGTGGAACAGACATTGCGGTTCAGACCGTCCCTGAACCGGGAATCTTGACGCTTGTAAGCGGGCTGGCGGCGGTCTTGTGTATCCGAAGGCGGTCAAGCAGTCAGAGAGCTTAACAGAGTCCCCCCGCACGTGCTCCCTGCCATCATGTTTCCTAACCAGCCGGCACCGGCGCCGATTGGCGCTTGCAGTTCCGCCTTCGTGGTTACCACGATCAATAGATTAATTTTCCTCGATGACCCACTCCAGCGTGGTCTTGATTTGGAGCGGCATTAGCCATCATAGCGACGTTGTCCATATTGCAGAAATGGCAGGCATCTGGATGATGGTGAATTTATGTCTTGCCGGAGCGGGGCAATTGGCCTATAGTCATGTGGTTGTGCAACCTGTGGCCGATTAGCAACCTTAGCCGCCGCCTGAAAAATGCAAGAACCAAACCTGCCCGAGCCGGAGCCGAGGATATACGAAATCCCCGACGATCTCCTGGAGACTAAACACAAAACCGTTCTGGTTCTGGAGGATGATGCCGTCTTTGTTGATACGTTGAAGGATACGCTTGAATGGTTCGGTTACCGTGTCACGGCTGTACCAACCGGCACGGAAGGGGTGCAGCAGATACTCACCACCGACTTTGATGCCATCGTGTGTGACATGGTGATGCCAAACTTTCCCGGTGATATGTTTTATCTGGCGGTTCAGCGCTCCCGCCCGCATTTGTGCCAGCGATTCATCTTCATTACCGGACAACAGGACAATCCGAAGATTATCCAGTTCATCAAACAATCGGGGTGTGTGGCGCTTTGGAAGCCGTTTAAAGCACGCCAGTTGTTAGACGCCCTCGAAGTGACCTGCGGAAGGAGACAGCCCGTCCCGGCAGGAACAATAAATCCCCTTCCAAATATAGAGCCGGTTGGAAGCTGGAATTTTAGCATGCAGAAAGGCGGCGCAAAAATTTCCCCGTCACGTTGACGGATTACGCGACGTTGAAAAAATGGAAGTGCCTGGATACGGACACCGGCAAAGATTTGGCGGAAGAAGTCCGTAAATGTCACATTCCGATTTATCCCGGTGAAGTTTGGTCGGAGTCGCAAGGCAGCATACTGTTGCCCCGACGTCGCAGCGCGGGCGTCCCTGCCATTGAAAATGACGCATTACCCACCCTGCCGGCGAACTCTCCTGATGCCGCGCCGCTGCGGAACGGGTTGCAGCACGACTGCAACGTCGCTGCCAGCGCTTATTCTCACCGTCCAAACAACCCTTTTAATGTTTCCTCGCGGTTACATTGCCAGTATTTCCCTTTTCTAATTTGTCGAGAATGGTTGCCCCGGAAACAAGGTTGAAAGTTAGCTGTGGATTTTCTAGGCTGCAGTGAACGCGCAGGACGGCGCACAAAAACCATCATGCAAACTATGGGAGCAATTATGAAAATCTGGCGCGGACAATTTCCGGCTCTGATCGGCATCGGAGTTTCCCTGTTTTTCACCGGTTGCAATAAATCGTCGTCCGAATCCAGCGCGGGCAGCGACGTCATCAAGGTCGGCGAGTTCGCGTCCATGACGGGTAGCGAGGCGACGTTCGGCCAGTCGTCGCACGAAGGCACGGCGCTGGCGATTGACGATCTCAACGCGGCGGGCGGCGTGCTCGGCAAAAAGCTTGAACTGGACATGGAAGACGACCAGTCGCAGGCCGGCCAGCCGGCAACAGTCGTGCGGAAATTAATTTCGCGCGACGGGGTGGTGGCGATGCTCGGCGAAGTCGCATCGTCGCGTTCGCTGGAAGCCGCGCCTATCTGCCAGGAAAATAAAATCCCGATGATTTCACCATCATCCACGAACCCGAAGGTCACTGAAGTTGGTGATTACATTTTCCGCGTATGTTTCATTGATCCGTTTCAGGGCACGGTCATGGCGAATTTTGCGCGCAACACGCTCCAGTTGAAAACGGCGGCGATTTTGAAGGAGGCGAGCAGCGATTACAGCGTGGGGCTGGCAAAATTTTTCAAGCAGGGTTTCATCGCCGCCGGCGGAAAAATCGTCGCGGAGGAAAATTACAGCCACGGTGACAAGGATTTCAGCGCGCAATTGACGGCCATCAAGGCGCAAAATCCCGATGGCATTTTTGTTCCGGGCTATTACACCGAGGTCGGACTGATCGCATTGCAGGCACGGCAGCTTGGCATCACGGTGCCGCTGTTCGGCGGCGACGGGTGGGAATCCTCCGCACTCGTGCCCATCGGCGGCGCGGCTTTGGAGGGTTGTTATTTTTCCACGCACTATTCGCCGCAGGACACATCGCCCGCCGTGCAAAAATTCGTGAAAGAATTCCAAGCCAGATACAATGAAACGCCCGATGCCATGGCCGCGCTCGGCTACGATTCGGCGATGATTCTGGCAGCGGCGATGAAAGTCGCCGGAACGACCGACGGCGCAAAAGTCCGCGACGCGCTCGCGGCGACGAAGGATTTTCCCGGCGTCACCGGCAGGATCACGATTGACGCGAATCGCAACGCCTCCAAACCCGCCGTGATTTTGGCCATTAAGAACGGCCAGTTCCAATACGTCGAAACGATTTCGCCGTGAGCGAATTTCTTCAGCAACTCATCAACGGCCTGGCGCTTGGCTCCATCCTCGCGCTCATCGCGCTGGGCTACACGATGGTTTACGGGATTCTGCGCTTCATCAATTTCGCACACGGCGACATTTTCATGCTCGGTGCCTTCGCCGGATTTTATCTCACGCCGAAAATCGCGATGATTTTCCCGACGCCATCCATCGGGAGCGGCCTCGTCGTGATGGGGATTGCGATGGCGATCTGCGCGGCGACCGGCATCGTGATTGAAAAGCTTGCGTATCGTCCGTTGCGGCGCAGTCCGAAACTGACCGTGCTCATCACGGCCATTGGCGTTTCGCTGTTTCTTGAATACACCGGACAACTTGTTTTTGGGGCCGCGCCGAAAAGTTTTCCAGCGCTCATTCCCACTTATGCCATTACGCACGCCGGCGGCTTGAGTGTCACAAGCAATCAAATCGTCGTGCTCGTGGTGACGCTGGTGCTACTGGTGGCATTGCGGTTCATTGTGCAGAAAACAAAAATCGGCATGGCGATGCGCGCGCTGGCGTTCAATCCCGAAGCGGCGGCACTCATGGGCATCAACACTGATGTTGTCATCTCGTTCACGTTCGGACTCGGTTCGGCGCTGGCGGCGGCGGCGGGAATTTTGTTTGCCGTCAATTATCCGGCGATTGATCCGCTCATGGGAATTTTGCCCGGTTTGAAGGCGTTTGTCGCGGCGGTTCTGGGCGGCATCGGGAATCTGCCCGGCGCGGCGCTCGGGGGACTCATCATCGGCGTCACTGAAACGCTCGTAGCCGGCTACATTTCCTCGACCTACCGCGACGCGATTGCGTTCGGCATTTTGATTTTAATCCTGCTCATCAAACCGTCCGGACTGCTCGGCAAAAAGGAAATCGAGAAGGTATGATTTTCAAACGAGCCAAACTTTTTCTACTCATCGCCATCGCGTTAAGTTTTCTGGTTTCGCTCGGCGCAAGTCACATCAATTCCTACTGGCTCTTCATCGCCTACGACGTCGGCATCAACATCATTCTCGCGGTCAGCCTGAATTTGATCAACGGCTACACCGGCCAGTTTTCACTGGGCCACGCCGGCTTCATGGCGGTGGGTGGTTACACGGCGGCGGTCATCACGAATCAATTCAACGAATTAAATTCATTCGCAGCCGGCGCGGTTTTTTTGGGCGCGCTGCTGGCGGGTGGATTGCTCGCGGCGATGGTCGGACTGCTCGTGGGTTTGCCGACGTTGCGTCTGCGCGGCGATTATCTGGCCATTGTCACGCTCGGCTTTGGCGAAATCATCCGCGTCATTTTCCAAAACATGAATGCCGTGGGCGCGGCGCGCGGCTACAGCGTCATGCACGGCTGGACAAATTTCTTCTGGACGTTCAGTTTTGCCGCCGTGACGGTTTACGTCGTGACCTCGCTCGTCCATTCGACTTACGGACGCGGCTTTATTGCCGTTCGCGATGACGAAGTCGCCGCCGAAGCCATGGGCGTCAACACAACCAAATACAAAGTCACCGCGTTTGTCATCGGCGCGTTTTTCGCCGGAATTGCGGGCGGACTTTACGCGCACTCCAAACAATTTCTCACGCCCGGCGGATTCAATTTCATGGAATCCATCGCCATTGTCGTGATGGTCATCCTCGGTGGCATGGGCAACACGCCCGGCGTGATTCTTGCCGCGATTTTGTTGACAATTTTGCCGGAAATCCTGCGACCGGTGGCACAATACCGCATGATTATTTATTCCCTCCTGCTCATTGTGCTCATGCTGACGAGGCCGCAGGGACTTTTTAATTTTAACCGGCGCGGCAGAATCAAAAGCGCGACGCAATGACAGCAACCGCTTCCACGGAAAATGTCCTGTTGCGCGCCGAACGCGTGACGATTCGTTTCGGGGGATTGACCGCCGTATCGAATCTGGATTTGCAAATCGGGCGCAACGAACTCGTCGGCCTCATCGGTCCAAACGGCGCGGGCAAAACCACCGTGTTCAACCTCATCACCGGAATTTATCAACCGACGGGCGGCGAATTTTTTTTCGACGGACAATCCACAATCAACTGCAAGACCCACCGCCTCACCGCCCGCGGCATCGCGCGCACGTTCCAAAACATCCGGCTGTTCGCGTCGCTGACGGTTTTTGACAACGTCCGCGCCGTATTTCATCTGCATTTGCGCGGCGACCTTCGCCACGCGCTCTGGCGCGGACGTGCGTTTTGGGACGAGGAAAGGGAAATCGCCGCGCAGGTTTTGGAATTGCTGGAAATTTTTCAGCTTGGAAAATTCCGCGACATTCCGGCAAAAAGTTTAAGTTACGGCGACCAGCGGCGGTTGGAAATCGTCCGTGCCCTTGCCACGAAGCCAAAACTTTTACTGCTCGACGAACCCGCCGCCGGCATGAACGCGAGCGAAAAAACGGATTTGATGCGGCTGATTCAATTCATCAAGGACAAGTTTCATATTTCCGTGCTGCTCGTCGAACATGACATGCAGGTGGTCATGGGCATTTGCGAGCGCATCGCCGTTTTGGATTATGGCGTTAAAATCGCCGAAGGCGCACCCGCCGAAGTCCGCGCGAATCCAAAAGTAATCGAGGCGTATCTCGGCGGGGAACCCATAAAATGACCGCCGAAAAAACAAGGAAACAAAGGCTGGTGAAATTATTCGCCGCCATCCCCGGTTGTCAAAAGTCGTGCTCGAAATAAAAAATTTATCGGCCGGCTACGGCGCGATCACCGCGTTGCGGGGAATTTCATTGTCCGTGAAAGCCGGCGGCATTGTGACTTTGATTGGCGCGAATGGCGCGGGCAAAACGACGACGCTCAAGGCGGTTTCAGGGCTGCTCAAAATAAAGTCCGGCGAAATTTTTTACGAAGGTCGCAACATTGCCAATCTACCGCCGCATCAAATCGTCAAACTTGGTCTTTCGCACGTGCCGGAAGGCCGGATGATTTTTGCGAACCTGACAGTGATGGAAAATTTGTTGCTCGGCGCGTATTTGCAGAGGGACAAGCAAATTGTCCGGCGCGAACTGGAGCACGTCTTCGCCTTGTTTCCGCGATTGCAGGAACGCGAGAAACAAACCGCCGGAACGCTTTCCGGCGGCGAGCAACAAATGCTGGCGATCGGCCGGGCGCTGATGGGCAAACCGAAATTCCTGATGCTGGACGAGCCGTCGCTTGGACTCGCGCCGCTGCTGGTCAAAACCATTTTCGAGAAAATTGTGGAGATCAACCGGGAGGAAGGCATCGCGATTTTACTGGTGGAGCAGAATGCCAACCTGGCTTTGGAAATTTCCCATTTCGGCTACGTTTTGGAGACCGGCAAAGTTGTGTTGTCAGGCGATTCCGCCGCGTTGCGCCAGAATCCACAAATCAAAAGCGCCTACCTCGGCGGCTGAAAGGCAGTTCCCCATGTCTTTAACCGGCCATTTCCCGGCGACTGACAGCAACGAGTGTTCAAACGGCATATTTATTGCGGCTATCAGAACCGTGATAAATGGGACTACAAAAGATTGCGTAGCAGTAGTTGCGGATTCGGATGTCTCCATTTTGGACAATGCCCATGACACCACCGACCGCAAACAAACTCAGGCCGAACCAGCCTACGAGCGTGACTTGTTGCGGACGGTGATTGAAAACCTGCCCGATGCGATTTACGCCAAGGATGCTGCCGCTCGAAAAGTGCTGGTCAATCTGGCCGACGCGAGGAATTTAGGTTGCAAAACCGAAGCTGAAGCCTTGGGCAAAACCGATTTCGATCTCTTTCCAAAAGAAATTGCCGAGAAATTTTTTCAGGATGATCAATTGGTGCTTCAGAAAGGCCAGAAGATCGTCAACCGCGAGGAAAAGGCGGTCATGCCCAACGGTGAAGAATTCTGGCTGCTCACGACCAAAGTTCCCTGGCGCGACGCTGCCGGCAACATCATCGGCCTCGTCGGGATTGGCCGCAATATCACGGCCGTCAAGGAAGCTGAAGCCAAAATGGCATTGAGCGAGCAGCGGCTGACTGCCTTCTTCACCAACGCACCGGCAGGTCTTGTGCTTTTGGACGCGAACCTGCGCTTTGTGCAAATCAACGACACGGTGGCCAAAATCAATGGCGTGTCCATCAAAGATCATCTGGGCAAAACCGTCCGGGAAGTGCTGCCCAAACTTGCGCCGGTGGTCGAACCGTTGCTTCAGAAGGTGCTCGCAACGGGTGAGCCGATGCTGAACGTGGAACTGTCGGGTGAAACTCCCAGCCAGCCTGGCGTGCTGCGCCATTGGATGGAGTCGTTCTTCCCAATTTTTGGAAAGGACGGCAGACCCGATGGCATTGGCGTAATTTTCGTGGAAATCACCGAACGCCGGAAGTTGGAGGAACAATTACGTCAGGTGCAAAAGATGGAATCCATCGGCCAGCTGGCCGGCGGCGTGGCGCATGATTTCAACAACATTCTGGCAGTAATTCAACTACAGGCAGGGCTATTGAAGTCCGAGCAAAACCTCTCGCTTAAACAACTGGACATGGCCGGTGAGATTGAGAAGGCCACCCGGCGTGCGGCCAATCTCACCCGCCAACTGCTGTTATTCAGCCGCAAACAGGCGCTACAACTGCACGACCTTGACTTGAACGAGGCCGTCACCAACATCGCCAAAATGCTGCAACGCGTTCTCACCGAGGATGTCCAGATGCAATTTAAGTTTTCTCCGCAGCGATTGTTGATTCATGCCGATGCGAACGCGATTGATCAAATCCTTCTGAATCTGACGGTTAATGCCCACGACGCCATGACCAAAGGCGGCCAGCTCATCATTGAAACTTCTGCTGTCAAGTTTGATGAAATCACTGCGGGGCAAATTTCCCAAGCCCGGCCCGGTTCGTATGCCTGTGTGAGTGTGACCGACACCGGCGGCGGAATCCCGCCAGAAATTCTCCCTCGAATTTTCGAGCCATTCTTCACCACCAAGGATGTCGGCAAAGGCACCGGCCTCGGCTTGGCCACCGTCTTCGGCATCGTCCAGCAACATCAAGGCTGGATCAACGTGTATAGCGAAGTCGGCCAGGGAACAACCTTCCGGGTTTATATGCCACTTCTGACCCAGCCTTCAGACAAAAAAACCATCCGGTCGTCACTGGCATCCGTCTGCGGCGGCAACGAAACGATTTTGCTGGTTGAGGATGATTCCTCTGTGCGCGCCTCAGTGCGGAGCTCCTTGGCGCGCCTCGGCTATCTTGTGCTGGAAGCGCCCGCCGGCGTCGAAGCTCTGGAGGTCTGGAAACAATACCGTGGTGAAATCCGTTTATTACTGACTGATTTGGTGATGCCCGGTGGAATGACCGGAAGAGAACTGTCCCAGCGGCTTCGAAATGACAACCCAAAGTTGAAAGTTCTCTACGCCAGCGGTTACAGCGCTGGCATCGCCGACAAAGATTTTATTCTGGAAGAGGGTATCAATTTTCTCATCAAGCCGTTTGAGGCGGACAAGCTCGCGCAAACCGTCCGGAATTGTCTGGATAAAATTTGAATTAGGTTGTTTTCAAGGTTCGGTAGTGACTCATTTTGAATCCAG